>NZ_JBFAJR010000025.1:0-25936 GCF_040655295.1 Streptomyces sp. NPDC050448
ATATCCCCCAGCTACCGCTGGGAGGTGCCCCCACCGCATTGGCTCCCTCCTCCGCCTTGCAATCCACGGCACCAGACGACCCGGGCTATCCGGCCTGATCCGCCGGACACCCCCTAGGCCCGTATTCCAGAACTGGCGCCTGGCCCGCGGCGTTCCCCCGGCTACCGCTGGGAGATGTCTTCAGCGTTGTCGGGCTCGCCGAGTACGTCCGGTACGAGGGCGCCCCCCGCCTTGCGGTGCACGGCACCAGACGCCGCGGGCCACGCCCTGCGGGCGCCCGGCGCCAGTTGTCGAACACAGCCTGGGCCGTGAACACCGGCGAGGTGCCGTGCCCGCCGCCTCGGTGACCGACCGTGCCCCCACCGGGTCCCCCCCGAGCGCCGTCCGGCTCCGGCCCGTGCCCGGCCCCGGTGCCGTTCTCGCCGCGCAGCGGACGCGCCGTCCGGGATCACGCCACGGTGCCCGGTCAGCTGACCAGTACCGCCCCGACCCACGCGCCCACCACCATCAGGCACGCGAGCAGCTCCACCAATACGCTCGTCCCCACCGCCCGCATCACCGCCCGCACCGAGGCCCAGGCCTCGCCGTGCGTACCCAGCCGCAGCCGCTCGCACAGGTAGATGCCCCCCACGAACCCCGGAACCGCCCCCAGCACCGGCAGCAGCACGAAGCCGAGGAGCGCGCCCCCGCCCGCGTACACCGCCATCCGGGGGGTGACCCCCACCCCCCGCAGCCGCCTCGGCGGCAGCTGCCACTCGATCACCTGGACCACCAGCAGCAGCGCCGTCGCCGAGACCAGCAGCGACCACGCCAGCGCCGACCGCTCGTTCAGCGACCACCACAGCACGCCCGCCCAGACCAGCCAGGTCCCCGGAACACCCGGGGTCAGCACCCCGAGCACCCCGAGCAGCAGTACCAGCCCCACCAGAAGCAGCTGAGGCAGATCCATCTGCCAAGCCTGACCGACCGGGGGCTATCGGGCCACCCAGCCCCGCTCGTACGCATGCCAGCCCAACTGGAGCCGGGTCGTGACCCCGCACAGCTCCATCAGGCCCTTGACCCGCCGCTGCACCGTCCGCAGCCCCAGCTCCAGGTGCTTCGCCACGCTCGCGTCCGTCATGCCGGCCAGCAGCAGTGTCAGGATCTCCAGGTCCGTGGTGTCGGGCACGCCCCCCGACTCCTCCGCCGCCCCCGTCACCCCCAGCCGCAGCGGCAAAGCCTCCCGCCACACCGCCTCGAAGAGGCCCATCAGGGACTCCAGCAGCCCCGACGCGTGCACCACCAGAGCCGCCGGCTCCGCCCCGCGCGCCGTCAGCGGGACCATCGCCAGCGACCGGTCAGCGATCACCAGCTTCGTCGGAACCTCCGCCGTCACCCGGACCCGTTCGCCCCGCGCGAGCGCCGTCGACGCTTCCCTGACCCCCGTCGGCAGGGCCAGTACCTCCCGCTCGATCACCACCCGGTACTCGACACCCCGTACGGCGGCCCGCTCCTCCGCCTCGTTCTCCCTCCCGGTCACCACCTGGGGCCGCCCGCTGACCAGCGCGCACACCTCCTCCACCGCGCCCAGTTGGAGCTGGTGGAAGCGGTGCGCCACCGCGCGTGCGCCCGTCACCACCTCCACCAGGTCGTGCACCGCCGGCTCGGCGGCCTCCGCCCGGTACTCCTGCGCCAGCAGCGCCGCCGCCAGCTCCGCCTGCTCCAGCTCGTGCCGCTGCCGCGTCAGCAGCGCCCCCAGCGCCACCCCCGGCGGGGCCGCCACCCAGCGCCCCGGCCGGGTCGAGGACTGCGCCGCCAGGCCGTGGCGCTCCAGGTGCCGCAGGGCCCGCTCGGTCTGAGGCACCGGCAGCGTCAGCCGGTGCGCGAGGTCCGCCGCCTCCGCCGCCCCCAGCGCCACCAGCGCGCGGTACGCCGACTCCTGGCCCTCGTCCAGGCCTATCGCATTCAGCAACCGGTCCACCCATCCCTCTCGACGCCGTTCCTGGCGGGAAGCGGCCACGGCGCAAACCCGCCGCGAACATCATCGCCGCACCCCCCGGCCCTCTGCCAAGGTGACGCCACCGCAGCACCAACATCCGCCGGTCAGAAGCCACTTGCGCGCAGCTTTGCCGCGCAATGCAGCAGTTGGCCGGAATTCACCTGGAGAGAGCGATGCACCCGATATCGCGCACGGCGTTGCGAGCGTCGACCACGGCCGTCCTGGCCGTCACCGCCATCGGCCCGTCGGCGGCGCAGCCGATCGACGGAGCGCCCGGAGGAGCGGGGAAGAGACCGATCGCCGGGAGCGGGGCGGCCGGAAAGCAACCCACGGGCCCCGTCACCGCGACCTTGGTCACCGGCGACCGGATCCTGGTGTCCACCGACCCGGCCGGCCGCACCCGCCACCGCGATGCCGCGGGGCGACGGCGCGCAGCCGCTCGTGCGGACCGCCAGAGCGGCAAAGACCTGTACGTCTACCCCGAGAGCGCGGTCAAGGCCCTCGTCGCCGGAAAGGCCGAGGTTGCCGAGCGTGGCGGCCGGTTGGTCGGCGGTCGTCGGCCACGCGGGAGCCGACGCCGGCCGGCAGGTGACGCCGAAGGCCGAGCTCACCGACACGAACGGCGCTGCCGTCACCCAGACGGTCGCGCGGGCGTACGACATTCGATAAGTCGTACGAGGGATACGGAAGGGGTCCACCGGGCGGCGGCCCGGTGGACCCCTTTTCGCGTATTCGGCGTCTTCTGCCGCTGTGGGGGGCCGAGAATGAGCCCATGAGTCAGCAGGGCGCGGACGACTGGTGGCAGAAGCTGTACGAGGACCCGGACGCCGGACCGGTCCCGGACCCGGGGGACACGCTGGAGAGCCGTTTCCACTCGGCGTCGGTGGTGACATCCCGACGGGGCTCCCCACCGGACGCGGCGCCGCCGCCCGGCCTGCCACCGGCGCCACAGGGGCCGCCGCGCAGTGCCGTGCCGCCCGTGCCGCCGGGTGCCGTCCCGCCGGGTGCCGTGCCCCCGGGGTCGCCCCCGGGTGCCGTCCCGCCGGGGACGGTGCCGCCCGGGGCGCCGCCGCACGGCGTGCTGCCGGGGCCGCGCCGGGAGGCCGCCCCGGAGCCGCCGCCACCCCGTGACCCCCGCGAACCCGGCGCGACCGGATACGGCCTCGGCAGTGTGACCGTGCCCCCCGCGCTCCCGGAGGAACCGCCCGAACTGCCGGTCTGGCGCCGGGGCGTCCCCCGCGGCACCCCGCCCGAGCCCCCGACCCAAGAAACACCCCCCGACACCACCCCCGAGCGGACCTCCGGCTCCTGGCCCACCCCCGGGCGGGACCCGGGCCCCGGACCCGGCACCGCCCCGGAACCACGGCCCGGAGCAACGCCCCGGACGGGACCGTGGTCCGGGGCTTCGGCGGGACCTGCGCCCCGATCCGACACGGACGGCGCTGCCGCGCCCGGGGCGGGCACGTGGCTCGGCACCGGCTCCGGCTCCGGCACCGGCTCCGGAACCGGAACCGGTGCCGAGCCCGGGCCGGGTGCGGCCACCGGCACATGGCCGGGTCCCGGGGACGGCACCGGACCCCGGCCCGACGCCTCGGCCGGGCCCGGCTCGCGCTCGGGCCCCGGAGCAGATGCCCCCGGCGGATCCGGGCCCGGCGGACTGCCCCGGGCTCGTTCGGCCGCCGAGCCCGGGTCCTGGTCGGACCCGGGAGCCGGCCCGCGGCCCGACGCGGCAGCGAAGCGCGGACCCGGACCGGAAACGGGATCCGGCCCGGGAACCCGGCCCGCCGCCGAGCCGCCGCCCGCCTCCGACGGCGCACCGGGTGCCATGCCGGATGCCGACACCGCGCGGTCCAGCGCCGAGCCGTCGCCCCTGACCGCGGCCCAGCCCGGTGCCGGACTCGATGCGGGGGCAGGGGCGGGGCCCGGAGGCCGGGAGGATGCCGGCGCCGGTGCTGCCGGTGCGTCCTGGTCCGTCGCCGGTGCCGGTGCCGGTGCCGACGCCGACGCCGACGCCTGGCCTCCCGTTGCCGGGAGTGGGGCCGGGCTCGGGGCTGAAGCCGTTGCCCGGGGTGGGGAGCGGCCCGTCGTGGGGTACCTGGGGGACCGGGCGCCCACCTATGCCGCCGAGCCCGGGGCCTTGCCCCTGGCCGATCCGGGCGCGCTCGACGAACTCGTGCCCGACACCGTCCTCGAGGGGGCCCGGCACGGGACGTACACCCTGCGCGCCACCTCCGTGCGCGGGGACTCCGCCCGGTTCCGCGGCGAGGCCCGTCGGGATTTCCTGCTGACCGCCCGCTTCGGCACCGGCGACGACGCCCTCGTCCTCGTGGCCCTCGCGGGCGGCGACCGGGCCGCCCCCGGAGCCGCCGAAGCCGCGGTCGAGCTGTGCCGCTGGATCGCGTCGACCGTCGGCCGGAGCCGGGAGCGGCTGGCCGACGACATCCGCGCAGGCCGGCGCGACGCCCTGCGCTCCGGGCTCCAGCGGCTCACCGACCGGGGCTACGGCCGGCTGCGGGCCCATGCCGCCGAGCTCAGGCTCCCGGAGGACGCGTACACCGCCGGCCTGCGGGTGCTGCTGCTCCCCACCGATCCGGAGTGCAAGACCCGGGTCTGCTTCGGCGCGGGCGCGGGCGGGCTGTTCCGGCTGCGGGGCGGCGCGTGGCAGGACCTGGAGTCGGCGGAGCCGAGCGAGCCGGGAGGCGACGGCTTCCGCTTCCGGGCCACCGTGGCGCAGCCCGGGGACGCCCTGCTGCTCTGCTCCGGCGGCCTCGCGGACCCCATGCGGGAGGAGGGCCTCCTTTCGGCCGAACTCGCGGCACGCTGGGCCGACGCGGAACCCCCCGGCCTGGCGGCCTTCCTCGCGGACACCCAGCTCCGGCTCAAGGGCTACGCCGACGACCGGACGGCCGCCGCAGTCTGGGAGGCGTAACCGGGCGGAACGTGCATGGATGGAAGGCGCACACGGCAGGCAACGGAAAGGGTGCCCCTCCATGGCCAAGCAGAACGTGGCCGAGCAGTTCGTCGACATCCTCGTACGCGCCGGCGTGCGCCGGATGTACGGAGTCGTCGGCGACAGCCTGAACCCGGTCGTCGACGCCATCCGCCGGACGGACGGCATCGAATGGATCCAGGTCCGGCACGAGGAGACGGCGGCCTTCGCGGCCGGGGCCGAGGCCCAGATCACCGGCCGGCTCGCGGCCTGCGCAGGCTCCTGCGGCCCCGGCAACCTGCACCTGATCAACGGCCTGTACGACGCCCACCGCTCGATGGCCCCGGTGCTCGCGCTCGCCTCCCACATCCCCTCCGGCGAGATCGGCCTCGGCTACTTCCAGGAGACCCACCCCGACCGGCTGTTCACCGAGTGCAGCCACTACAGCGAGCTGATCTCCAACCCGCGGCAGATGCCGCGGGTGCTCCAGAGCGCCATCCAGCACGCCATCGGCCGCAGCGGCGTCGGCGTGATCTCGCTGCCCGGCGACATCGCCTCCCTCCCGGCCCCGGAGAAGAGCATCGAGCACGCGCTCGTGACCGCGCGGCCGACCGTGCGCCCCGGTGACGGGGAGATCGAGAAGCTGGTCCGGCTGATCGACGAGGCCGACAGGATCACGCTGTTCTGCGGCAGCGGCACCGCCGGGGCGCACCCCGAGGTCATGGAGTTCGCGGGCCGGGTCAAGGCACCCGTCGGGCACGCCCTGCGCGGCAAGGAGTGGATCCAGTACGACAACCCGTACACGGGATACCTGCGCATGTATGCTGACTCCCATGACCACGCGGGTACTTGGGGCACGGCGCCTCAGTCGGGTGACCGACAACTCAACCTCGTTTGACCGTCAGGGTATTGCCATTGAGACCGTCGCGAAGTCGATCGGTGGCGAGGTCATCGACTGGGCTGACGATCCGGACGTCAGCGCCGCGAAGGTAGCGCCCAAGGACCGTCCAGAACTTGGCAAGTGGCTGGAGCGTCCGGAGGAGTACGACGCAATCGCATGGTGGCGTCTGGACCGCGCGGTGCGCTCCATGCGTGACATGGCGTGGCTCGCCGGATGGGCACGGGACAACCGGAAACGGCTGATCTTCGCAGAGGGCCCCGGAGGTGGGCGCCTGGAGCTGGACATGACGTCGCCCATGTCTGAGCTCATCCTGATGATTCTCGCGTTCGCCGCGCAGATGGAGGTGCAGGCGATCCAGGAGCGCACTCAGGGTGCCAGCGAGTACCTGCGTGGCGTCGGCCGATGGAGCGGAGGGCGGATTCCGTTCGGCCGCATCCCGGTTCCGCACCCGACGGAAGAGGATGGCTGGTGGCTCGGTAAGCACGACGATTCGGCCGAGATCATTGACAACATGGTTCGGCTGGTTCTCGATAAAAAGAGCTATCACGCTGTTGCAGCGTGGCTAAACCAGAAGCATCCCGGTAAGACGCCGGCAAACCACCGACGGGAACAGGCGCACCCTCCCAAGCCTGTCAAGCCGGAAGAGCGGTGGAATCCCGGGATGGTCAGCTCTCTCCTTCGACAGCCTTCGCTTCGCGGATGGGGCACATTGAAGGGGGAAGCCGTCCGGGACGCTGACGGCGAACCGGTGAAGATCGGCCCTGTCCTCGTCGACGATGTCACCTGGCGTCGTCTTCAGGCGGAAATGGACAGCCGAGACAGGCCTGAGTCGGAGCGCAACAAGAGCGACGCACACCCGCTGCTCGGAATTCTCTTCTGTGGCACCTGCGGGGGCAAGCTGTACCAGGGCTGGATGTCCCCTGGACCCAACCGCAAGGTGGCGAAGCGGCAGTACAGGTGTGCCGCCAAAGCCCACGGCCGCACGTGCGCCAAGCCGGCTTACGTATCCGCGGACCCGGTTGACGACTATGTCGAAGCGCAGTTCCTGGACCGGTTCAGCCGCTTTGAACTCGTCGAGACCATCGTTATCCCCGGTATCGACCACCGCCCTGAGATCAAGGAGCTTGAGTCGGATATCGAGAACCTCGCCGGCCAACTGGCCAACCTCCGCGGCCATGCTGCCACAGCCGTCGCCCGTCAAGTCCAGGGCCGCTCGGACAAGCTGGAGCGCCTCCAGGCACAGCCTGTTGTCCCCGCCCGGACGGAGGAGGTGCGCACGGGGGTCACGTACGCGGACGCATGGCGGCAGGCAAAGGGCCGCAAGGATGTGGAGGCATGCCGGGACATGCTGGCGGGCGTCGGCGCAGTTGTGACGGTGGGACAGACGTACCGCGGGGCGCGCGACGTCACTGCACGCCTGAGTTTCGACCTCGTGACGCCGAATCACGTCGACCCGGAGCAAGACGCGCTAGAGGATGCGGCCCATCAGGCCGCCCTATAGGTAACAAGTTGATAACGGCTATCTGGGCGGCAAGAGGTCACGACGGTCGAATGCGCGTCTCGCTCGTACCGTCGTGCGCCGCCTCCACGTCCTGGCGAACCTTAAGTTATCCACAGGATGCCTGTAGGCAACTGCACTCCGTCACGACGGAGTCCGTCTTGTTAACGGTGAGTGCTGGCCGGATCCGTCCGGGTGCGCAAAACGTCAAACCAACCCCTTATTTCTATAACTCCTTAACGCGTGTTAGAAGAAATGGAAAAAGGGGTCTAGTTTGCAACTTCGCACACCGGGGCGGAGGGAGGCGGCCGAACCCCAGTACTGGCCTTCCCCCATAACAGTAGTAGAGGGAAGATCGGCGACCGTCGCGACTGGCGGACGGCCCGCTCCCTCTGACGGCCGGCGCCGCTCCTGCGCTCCCCGCACTCTCCTCCGGGTAGACGCGCGGTCGAGCGGCGTCGGTCTGTCCCAAGACTTCCCGTCGACGTCCAGGGGGCGGACGGCGGGGGTGGACGTGTGCCCGAGTCGTAATCAGGCCTAAGGGTGACACTGACTAGACGCGGTCCCGCCGTCAGACAGGCAACGGGTTACGCGCCGTGGGTTCGAATCCCACCACGTCCACGCACGACGGCTCACCCGCCCTCCAGGGCCACTGAGTCGCTAGGTAAGGCCGCACGGTGACCCGGGGTATACCGGGAACCATGCGGTACGGCTGTGACGCACAAGGGATGTGCGCCCCGACGAGGGGAAGCGACCGGGTTCGAGTCCCGGCTCAGCCGCGGGACGCGTGGCACAGCGCGGGCGGCGTGACCGGGTAACCGGCCCAGAAATACACGCCACGAGTACTGTGCCTTGATCTCGTAGCTCAGTGGACAGAGCGCCGTACTACGGATGCGGAGGACGGAGGTTCGAGACCTTCCGAGATCACAACGGCGAGACGGACGCCGTGGTTGGTTGCCTCTGACGCGCAACGCGGCCTGAACTTCCGCCGGACCCGCAGGAATCGTCAGTCACCCCGCGGAGGCTCGGCGTAACCGTCGTGCCGATCCCCGGCGGGGGGCGGCACACCGCCCCCGTAGCTCAGTTGGAAGAGCGCCGCTCTCGTAAAGCGGACGTCGCAGGTTCGAATCCTGCCGGGGGCTCTGCTGGACCGCATACCAAATGCGCTTGCGCACGTCCCTGCGAACAGCGGCCGTGGCTTCGGTGCTGCCACCGTGGCGCGACGGCCAACACTCGGGCCTTGTGGGCTCGGACGACGGGACGTAGCTCAGAGGTAGAGCGCCCGCTTTGGGAGCGGGTGGCCGCGCGTTCGATCCGCGCCGTCCTCGTTGACATGCGGGAGTGCACCGTTCGCTACAGGAACCGCCGCACTGCCGGCGTGTGAGGAGAGATCATGAGTGACACGGTGGAACTGACCCTCGTCTACGTCAGCGACGAGGGTGACGACGTCGAGTACACCCGCAAGATCACGCAGGAAGGCCTGACTGCTGTCCTCATGGCCATGGATGACCACGAGGTCAGCGAAGACTGACCAACCGAGAGCCCCCGTCGGATCCCCCGGCGGGGGCTTTCTGCGTTTCCGGGACGTCACCCGATCGGCCCTCCCGCCTCGTCGATGTCGTCACCCTAGAGCACGCTAACGGCATGAGCCCCCGCATAGTTGTCCACCCGCCAGACGAGGCCGGCGGCCGACGCGTGCACATCAACGCCGAGACCCTCGGCTTGGCGTTTGGCTTGCGAGACGTGGCGGAGTTCCTGCGCCGCGCGGGGCTCGAGCTCGAGCCGGAGGAGGTGGCCGTCTTCCCGCTCATCGAGTGGCGCGGGGGAGGGCCGGACGTGTGGCCGGGGAAGGGCCCGCCGTCATGAGGGGGACAGAAGTTCAGTGAGTCGGTAAGCCACCTCCGCCGCGAAGGCGGGGTCTTGTGCGTTGTCGGCGGCTTCAAAGATGAGGGCGCATGCCCTATCAAGGCTGGGGTACCCGTCTGAGTAGAAGTCCCACGCGCACATGATCCGCTCTGCGTCGCCGTGCCCGAGTGCGGCGGCACGGTCCAGAGCCTCAATAGCCGTCTTGTCCTTACTCGTCGTGCCGGCCCGCAGGTAGACGAGGGCCAGGCGGAAGACGGCGCCAGGGTGCCCCCGGGCCGCGCCGTGTTTGAGCCACACCTCCGCAGCGTCGTTGTGGCCCCGGGCTAAGGCGTTGCCGCCCATCAAGTGATCACGCATCGGCGCCGCATCGCCCGTCCAGAGGCCGCCCTCACGCCCCCAAGCGTCCCATCCGACGGCATTCCACATCGCGGTCAGATCGTCTCCGAGATGGCTCATGTTTCCTCCTTCGGGCACAGCAACGCCCACCCCCGAGCGCGTCGGAAGCGGGCGCTGTGGGTTCAGTGCGTGTACTTAGAGCTGACCGACCTTGACGGCGTCGACGAAGATGCCCCAGGACGAGTCACCGAAGACGACCGCCGGGCCGGCGGGGACCTTCGAGTCGCGCACGGGCATGACGCCGGGGAGCTGTCCCGCCGCAACCTCGATGCAGTTGTTCCCGCCGTCGCTGTGGCTGGACTTGGTCCACGTGAGTCCGTGGGTGGAGGCGTTGGTGATGATGGTCATCTGGCGTACTCCTGCTTGATTCTTGCGGTGAGGTCGGCCGACTTATCGAACGGCAGCGCGTGAGCGCGGAGGGCGTCAAACGCGGCACCGTAGACCAACACGTCGGCGGCATCCTCAACGTACAGCGCACTGGCCAGGTGCTCCACGAGAACTACGTCAAGGTCTGCGGACTCAGGGAACCCGAGTACCGAGTACGCACCCGCCATGCCGGGATGCGGAGGTGCGTCCAGCGGGAGGATTTGTATCGAGACATGCGGGAGCGCCACGAGGTCGAGCAGCCGCTGGCACTGGTCCCGCATAACCGTCGGGTCCGCGAAGGTAGGCCGGAGGGCTGCCTCGTGGACGATCGCCCACACTTTCAGCGGCTCCGGGCGAGACAGCACCGCCTGACGAGCCTGGCGTACCTCAACCAATGCGTTCACCTGATCGGGGGTGGACGACAAGTTGATAGCCGAGATGGACGCGCGGGCGTAGGCGGCCGTCTGAAGAAGCCCGGGGATCAGGAGCGTCTGATAGGACCGCAGGCTCCTCGCGTCCGCCTCCAGGCTGATCAGCTCCGCGTAAGCCGGGGAGATGATGTCGCGGTACGTCTGCCACCATCCGCGGCGGGCGCCGGCGCGGGCCAGGGCCAACAGGACGTCCCGCTTGACCGGGTCGACGACGTCATAGAGGTCGAGCAGCGTGCCCAGTTCGTCAGCCTTGATGCCCAACGTGCCGCCCTCAAGCTTAGAGACCCGCGTGTTGTCCCATCGAGGGCCAATGCACTCCGCGGCAGCATCCTGCTTCAGGCCCTTTGCCTCCCGCAGGGCGCGCAGCTCTGCGCCAAGGCGACGACGGCGTACGGGTGGTGCGCCCATGGAGCCCCCTCCGGGTCGGTGATCGGTCAGTGCCCACGGCGAATGCTTCCACACTCAAGACCCCATGGGGCGCTGGAATATGCAATTTTGCAACTCTTGCCAGCGTGGTTGCAATGAGTGCCTACAAGTGCCACGCTGAGTTTGCAAGCACAGCGCGTAGCGGACCAGTCGCGGTGAGGGGTGACCTATGTCGTTCGAACCGAATGCGTCATTAGTGGAGAGGGCTGAAGATCTCTTCCCCAACCCCCGCCCGGCGCGAGGTTGCGGAGTCTGCACGTCGTGTGACCGTCAGCGCCTGGACGCCATGAACCCGAAGTCTCCGACTTACAGCCCGAAACGTGCGAGAGAGCTATCGGACGAGATCCGCAACCACCCGCACGGCGAGTCCTCCGTATGAGCGCCGACGGCTACCGCTTCAGTGCGGAATACCAGGAGAAATTGGAGACCGCCGTAGCGGCCCACCTCCAACGCCAAGAGGACGAGTCGGTGTTCCTTGTCGCCGCGGAGAAGTACGCGGACGCGCTTGCAGCGGCACTTGAGCGGCCGATAGCTCACCCCTAGACCCGCCGGTGACCGCTGGGGCGGTCGATTGGCGGAGGGGCGGCAGGGCTTCGGTCCGGTTTACCGGGTGAGGTCGGGGTCCTGCCCGCTCCCAAGTGGCAGCGAAGGACGGCACGAATGGCAACTCTCCCGACCGTCGTCAAGCCGGACATGCGGATCTGTGGCTCGTTAGGGCTTCTGAAGCCACATCAGGTGGAGGCGGCGCGCCGATGTCTCAGAGAGACGGGCCGCTATGCCGGACCTATGCCCCGGTGGGCACGGTGCTTCCTCCCCGTACACAACGCCGACCAGGGGCACGCAGGCTCGTTGCGGCCCATCCCCGCCACGGCCGGCGGCGGGTACATCATCGCCACGTGGGGCAGGGATCTGCGGCAGTGGATCCGCTTCTACTCAGTGCGCCCCCCTGAGGGGTACCCGCTCGACCTGACACCTCCGCTCGTCGAAGTCCGGGGCATCCCGGTCCCCGGGCGCACTTCCTAGACTCCGTCCCCGCTGAGCTGCGCCACCTCAAGCCGCCATGGCGAGGAACGGGCCCTTGGCGGGGACGGGCAAACCCCCATCCTTCATGGGATGGGCATTCCAACTGCACCAACCGCACTTCACCACCACTGACCATGGAGGTAGAAAATGTTCGTGCACTCTGACCGGCTCCCCGCGGGGACGCCACTCCCCAACGGCATCAGCACGCCTGTTCCGTGGGGCGTGCGGCGGATGGCTCCCTATCCCGCGATGGCGCCCGGATACGGGCGGGTAGAGCTGGACCCCGTCAAGCAGACCGGCCGCTACTTCGACCAGGCCGGCCAGCCGATGATGATGCCGGGGCACGGCACTAGCAGCGGTACGAATCCGTCGACGAACACCGGCAATCCGTCCGACGGGCAGGCCGGGGGCGGCGACTCCGACACGGGTAACGACACGGACCAGTGACCCACACGGGTCCGGTTATGGTCGTCACCAATCTGGACGACCCCACGGCGGACCTGGTGATTGACGAGCTGCACGACCGGGGTGTCCCGGTCGTGCGGTTCGACTCTGGGGACTTCCCCACCACCTTGTCTTTCGCGGCGCACATCACGCCTCACGGCATTCAGGGGTCGTTGACGACCCCTTCCCGCACGGCGGACCTCACCAGAGTCCGGTCTATGTACTACCGCCGTCCCTCCGGCTTCGCCTTCCCGCCCTTGGACGAGCAGGATGCGCGATTCGCCATCACACAGGCGCGCTACGGGCTGGGAGGCGTCATGGCATCCCTGCCTGGCTGTCTGTACGTCAACCATCCGCACCGAATCGGTGACGCGGAGTTCAAGCCCTCGGGTCTTGCCGCAGCAGTCAGTAGCGGATTCCACGTTCCGGCGACGCTGATCACCTCGGATCCGAGCGAGGCACGTAGCTTCATCTCGTACTACCAGTCGGTGATCTATAAGCCCCTGGCGACACCGCTGTACCGACTAGATGGAGTGTCTTCGACGGTTGCGGTCCGAACCGTCACGGCCGACGAGATCGACGACTCCGTGTCCGGCACGGCGCACCTGTTCCAGCGCTGCATCGACAAGACCGCCGACGTCCGGGTGACGGTCATGGGAGAGCAGATCTTCGCCGTCCGCATCGACTCGGGCTTACTGGACTGGCGGACCGACTACGAGAAGCTCACGTACTCCGTAGTCGAGCTGCCGCCGGGCGCCACGGACTCGATCCGGGCCTACCTCAAGCACTTCGGGCTCGTCTTCGGCGCATTCGACTTCGCCATCGACAAGGTTGGGCAATGGTGGTTCCTCGAATGCAACCCTTCCGGTCAGTGGGCATGGCTGGAGCCGGAAACAGGTCTGCCGATGACGTCGGCCATGGCGAACCTGCTTGAGAGGAAGACGACATGAGCAAGGTAGCGCAGGAGCTTCGGCTCCAGCTCGCGAAGACGTTGACGACCAGCGGGCATTTGCGCACGCAGCCCTGGCGCGACGCGGTGGAGTCCGTACCCCGACATGAGTTCCTCCGCGGCGGGTTCTTCGAGAGGATCGACGGAAACGGGCCTACGGCCTGGTCGCCGATCACGCCCAAAACTCCGCGGTGGCTGGAGCGCTGCTACGAAGACGAGTCTCTCGTCACGCAGATCGCCGGCACGATCGTACCGGGAGACCTACGGGGCGAAATCATGCGGGCTCCCACGTCCTCCAGCACAATGCCGGGGCTGGTCGTCCGCATGTGGGAAGACCTCCGGGTGGAGGACGACAGTCGGGTTCTCGAAATCGGGACGGGCACGGGCTACTCCACGGCCCTGGGCTGTCACCGCCTAGGGGATGAGCGAGTTACCTCCGTGGAGGTCGATGCAGGCGTGTCCGGCTGTGCCGGAACTGCATTGGCTCAGTGCGACTACTACCCGCACCTGATCGTGGGGGACGGGCTGCTTGGATACCCGGACGGCGCGCCTTATGACAGCGTGATCGCCACGTGCGGTCTCGTCTCCATTCCGTTGGCGTGGGTCGAGCAGACGCGGCCGGGCGGAACCGTGCTCGCAACTCTCGGCGGGTGGATGTACTCGTCCGAGCTTGCGAGGCTCACGGTTCATGAGGGCGGCACAGCCTCTGGCCGGCTTCTCGGCGGCCAAGTCTCCTTCATGCTTGCCCGTCCCCAGTCGCCTCCGCCGCTCGGCATCCTCCCCGATCTCGACCAGGGCGACGAGGAACCCGCCAAGCTCGCCCCCGACGTCCTCGACGACTGGGAGACCCGATTCGTTGCCCAGCTTGCCGCATCCGGGACTCAGCGCATCACGTTGGACCGTGACGGCAGTACGGAACACGTGTTCCTCGACGTCGAAGCCGGCGCGTGGGCCGCACTTCGCCAGAACGGCGGTCAGTGGCTGGTCCGTCAGGGGGGTTCGGCGCGCGTCTGGGACGACATCCAGGGTCACGTCACGCGGTGGCGCCAGGCTGGAGCTCCGCACCTGGACCGATTTGAGATCACGGTAACGCCGGACAGCCAGACGATCAGCTGGCCGGCGTAGGTATCGGCGACGAAGCCCCGGTCATCTTCGGATGGCTGTGACGTCGGCATGAGCGGGCTGCTCGGCTACGGCGCCGCCTACGAGGCCACGCACGAGTGCGATCTGCTGATCCTGCTCGGCACGGACTTCCCGTACAACGCCTTCCTGCCCGACGACGTGAAGATCGTCCAGGTGGACATCCGGCCCGAACACCTCGGCCGCCGCTCGCAGCTGGACCTCGCCGTCTGGGGAGACGTACGGGAGACCCTGCGCGCCCTGAACGCCCGGGTGCAGGCCAAGACGGACCGCCGCTTCCTGGACCGGATGCTGAAGAAGCACGCGGACGCCCTGGAAGGCGTGGTGAAGGCGTACACGCGGAAGGTGGAGAAGCACACCCCGATCCACCCCGAGTACGTGGCTTCGGTGCTGGACGAACTCGCGAATGAGGATGCCGTGTTCACAGTCGACACGGGCATGTGCAACGTATGGGCAGCACGCTATCTTTCCCCGAACGGCAAGCGGCGCATCATCGGCTCCTTCAGCCACGGCTCCATGGCCAATGCCCTCCCGCAGGCCATCGGCGCACAGTTCACCGACCGCGGCCGTCAAGTGGTGTCGATGTCGGGCGACGGTGGTTTCTCGATGCTGATGGGAGATTTCCTCACCCTGGTGCAGTACGACCTGCCCGTCAAAGTGGTCCTCTTCAACAACTCATCCCTCGGAATGGTCGAGTTGGAGATGCTGGTTTCCGGCCTGCCCTCGTACGGAACGACCAATCGCAACACGGATTTCGCGGCGATCACGCGCGCGGCGGGCGCGTTCGGGATCCGGGTGGAGAAGCCCAAGCAGCTCACCGGCGCTTTGAAGGACGCGTTCCGGCACAACGGACCCGCCTTGGTGGACGTGGTGACCGATCCCAACGCCTTGTCGATTCCACCCAAGATCAGTGCCGAGATGGTGACCGGTTTCGCACTTTCAGCCAGCAAGATCGTGCTGGACGGAGGGGTGGGCAGGATGATCCAGATGGCTCGATCCAACCTGCGCAACGTGCCGCGCCCATAACCCCGCAGGAGTGCGGACTGCCCCGGCGGGCATGCATCCCGTAGACCAGTTCGAGATCTGTGGGACACGGGGGAGGTACATCGCCGTGCGGGTGGGGGCGAAGACCGGGAAGCAGTCGAGGAGAGGGTGGCCCATACCGCGTGAACCGTCCGTCGAGGACGGGAGAGCGGTGGACGCCCTGGAGATCACCCGGAGCGTACGCCGGGCGGATCTCAAGGCGGTGGGCGAAGTGCGCCGGGCGTTACGGGAGTTGATGCGCCACCGATGTCCGGCCGACACCGCGGAGGTGGCGGAGCTGCTGATCACCGAGCTCGTCACCAATGCCCTCGTCCACACCGACCAGGGCGCGGAGGTGTCCGCGAGGCTCGCCGCGGACCGGCTGAGGGTGGAGGTCCGGGACCACGCCTCGCGCCGGCCCCGGCCGTACGTACCGACCGCCGACGACGGTACGCACGGCCGGGGACTGGTGCTGGTGCAGGCCCTCGCCGACGCCTGGGGCGTGGACGCGCCGGTCCAGGCCGGTGGCAAGGTGGTGTGGTTCGAGCTGGACGGCGCCCTCGACCGGGCGTACGACGGTGCATACGACGCAGGGCCCGCCTGACCGGGCGGGCCCTGCGGGGTGCAGCGGTCAGCCGAACTGCTGCTCAAGATCCTTGAGTTTACGCTCGAGCGAGTCGAGGCGGGGGATGGTCTGGGTGTCGTCCTCGGCGGTGAGGTCCACCGTCCGGGCGCCGGTCACCTCAGCGGTCTCCGTTCGGTGCACGGCCTGCAGGGAGGGCCGACGGCGTGGGGCGGGCAGCTGTCCCGTTTCCGCTATGGCCGGCTCCGCGCCGACCGGCGCGGAGCCCGACCCGGGGGTCAGCCCCGGCACGTCGACCTGGCGGGCGCGGGATCGCCCGAACGCCCGGTTCTGCCGGCCCAGGGCCTTGATGCGGGCCCGGTCCAGCCGGTTCTTGTCGCGCCTGCGGTGGCGGTCCTGCTCCCGCTCGCGCTTGTCCTCGCGCACCTCCTCGACGGCCTCGTCGAGGGTGCGGACCCCCTCCAGCAGCATGAGCGACCAGGCGCCGAAGGTCTCTCGGGGGGCCCGCAGCCAGCGGACCATCCGGATCTGCGGCAACGGCCTCGGGATCAGGCCCTGTTCGCGCAGCGCAGCCCGGCGGGTCTGCTTGAGGGCGCGGTCGAAGAGCACGGCCGCCGAGAGCGACATGCCGGAGAAGAACTGCGGGGCCCCGTCGTGCCCGGCGCCGCGCGGCGCGTGCACCCAGTTGAACCAGGCGGCCGCGCCCGCGAACAGCCAGACCAGCATGCGGGAGCCGAGGGCCGCGTCACCGTGGCTGGCCTCGCGGACGGCGAGCACCGAGCAGAACATGGCGGCGCCGTCGAGCCCGAAGGGGACCAGGTACTCCCAGCCCCCGGAGAGGTTGAGGTTCTGCCGGCCGAAGCCGACCAGTCCGTGGAAGGAGAGCGCGGCGGCCACCGCCGCGCAGCAGAACAGCAGGACGTAGGAGGCGGTTCCGTAGACGGCTTCCTTGCGCCGCCGCCGTTCCTCGCTGCGCTCCCAGGTGTCGTCGGCCGCGGCCTTCTCGCCTTCCCGCTTGCCCCGCGCCAGTACCGCAACTGCCGCAAGTACGCCCAGGATCAGCAGGCTGCCGGGCAGCAGCCAGTCCAGCGATATGTCGGTCAGTCTCATCCGGATGTCCCTTGCCTCTGCCTCGCGTGTGCGGCCTTCCGGGAGCCATGGTTACGCAGGAGATCGACCCGGCATGCGGGTTTCGGGGCAAGTGGACGCCATCGGGGGGCGGGGCCCGCCGGATAGGGTGTTGCGACTCGAACTACCGCTCGCACGAACCGAGTTGTGTTCGATTATGGTCAGTCGTACGAGTGGGTTCAGAGGTCAAGCGGCAGCAGTGAGGCGGGCGATGCGGTCCGCGTCGCAGGTGCGGATGCAGGTGGTGCAGGTGTCCTCGGGCCGGATCGTGTAGGAGAGGCAGCAGCTGGCCCGGTCCCGGGTGGGCAGCCGCTCGCCGCCCGGGCCGGAGAGCGTACGGAATCCCGCGCCCCCCGTGTACGGGGCCGTCGTGCCGGGCAGCAGCGCCTCCAGCTCGGCCATGGCCCGGCGCTCCTCGCCCACGAGCTTGCCGAGGTGCCAGACGCCCGAGACGATCTCGTCGGTCACCATGCCCCACAGGGCGCGGCGGCCGCGCCGCATGCGCGGGCCGAAGCCTTCCAGGAGGGGTTCGAGGTGCTGGGCCACCGCAGCCCGCACCTCGCCGCGCAGCGCCTCCTCGTCGGGCACGACACGGGCCCCGGGGAGAGCGGCCGCCGGATCGTCCGGCAGGCAGGCGAAGGACTCGACGTGGACGCTCATGCGGCCTTGGGTCCGGTGGAAGGCCACGTGCTGCGCAGACAGCCGGGGCACCCGCCGGTGGAGGAACCAGGGGGCGGTGATCAGCAGGCACGCGGGCCAGGCGTACCGGTGCAGGCCGAAGGTGGCCACCACGTCGGGGCGGGCCTGGCGCCCGTAGTCCCGCAGGACCTGGGCGTCGTCCCAGGCGAGGTAGCCGTCCAGCTCGGCTCCGCCCGCCGCGAGCGCATCCGCCCGGACCCACCCCACACCGCGAGGGGCGGTCTCGTGCGCGGCGCGCTCGACGACCCGCAGATTGCCGTATGCCTCGGACAGGCGTGCGTACGCGTCCGCCACCGGAGAGCCGGCCGGGAGCAGGGTGACGACGGAGCTGTCGGGCATGGCTGAACCACCGATTCACACAGTCGGGAGAGGCGAAGGTAAGCCTTACCTTAACTGATCTCGGGTGGCCTGTACCAGCATCTGCCGGACCGATTCACCTATTCTCTGGATGGCCCAGGTCGAGACCCAGAGGAGGACCGAGTGCACGAAGCGGCCCACGTCAGGGTGGCGGCGCTGATCCCGACGCAGAAGGTGCTGCGCCATTCGGTGCGCGGACAGGTGCTCGACGCGCTGCGTGCCGCGCTCGTCGACGGGGAGCTGGTGCCGGGGGAGATCTACTCCGGGCCGGCCCTGGGAGAGCGCTTCGGCGTCTCCGCGACGCCCGT
This sequence comes from Streptomyces sp. NPDC050448, assembly GCF_040655295.1. Classification (NCBI taxonomy): domain Bacteria; kingdom Bacillati; phylum Actinomycetota; class Actinomycetes; order Kitasatosporales; family Streptomycetaceae; genus Streptomyces; species Streptomyces sp. NPDC050448. The sequence continues at coordinate 18,446 of NZ_JBFAJR010000025.1, forward strand.
GCGCGAGGCGATGCAGCAGCTGGCGCTGGAGGGGGCGGTGGAATGCCTCCCGAACCGGGGCTTCCGGGTGCTGTCGCGTACGCCGCGGGTGCTGGCGGAGCTGGCGGAGGTCCGCGCGCTGCTGGAGGTCCCGGTGATGCTGCGGCTGGCCCGTACGGTCCCGGCGGAAGCCTGGGCGGCGCTGCGGCCGGCGGCGGCCGCCACGGCCGAGGCCGCCGCGGCGGGTGACCTTTTGGGCTATGCGGATGCGGACCGGGCCTTCCACCGGGAGGTCCTTTCGCTCGGCGGGAACGACCAGCTGGTCCAGGTCGCGGAGGAGCTCCACCGCCGGTCCCAGTGGCCGCTGCCGGGCGCCCCGCGGGTCCGGAGGGCGGACCTCGTCGCGGATGCGGCGGAGCACTCGGCCCTGCTCGAGGCCCTGATCGCGGGCGACCTCCCGCTCATCGAGCCCCTGATCCGCAACCACTTCACCGGCACCTGACCCCGCCCGGGGGCAGGGATGCCGGATGCCGGGCCGTTGCGCCCGGCGGGCCTGGTTGGCCCGGCCGGGCTGGGGGCCCGTGGGGTCAGGTGGCCGGGGCCGGGTAGAGCTGGTCGGCCAGCCAGGTGGGGATGCCGCCCAGGAGGTGGAACAGGCGGCGGGCCTCCGCGCGGAGGCGGGCGGCCTCCGGTTCCGGCTCGGCTTCGGCCAGGGCCGCCAGCGCCGGCGCCGTGCCGATCAGGAAGCCCAGGTCCTCCCGGATGCGGAGGGACTCCGCGAAGCCCTTCCGGGCCTCCGCCACCTCGCCGTCCCGCAGCGCCAGCGCCGCCAGGTGCCGCCAGGTGAAGGAGAGGAGGAGCGTGTCCCCGTGCGCCAGCGCCCCCGCGTGCGCCCGCCGGTACGCCGGCCGCGCCGACTGCGGGGCGTCGGCCAGGTGTTCCGCGACCAGGCCCCTGCGGAAGTCCAGCAGCGGGCGCGTCCGGGACCCCGGGGACAGCAGCGCCGCCGCCCGGCCCAGCGCCGAACGGGCCTCGTCCGACCGGTCGCGGACCCCGAGCACGGTGGCCGCGTACGCCAGCTGCCCCCGCTCGCAGGCCGCCGCGCCCCGCTCGTCGTCGTCCCGGGCCACCGCCTCCGCGACCCGCAGCGCGTCCTCCGCCTCCGCCCACCCCTGCCCGGTGAACAGGCACCGCTCGACCAGCAGCGCGGTCCGCTGCACGGCCGCGCCGGCATCGTGCAGGTGCGGCGTCAGCAGGGCCGCCGCGTCGGTCCAACAGCCGCGCGAGCGCAGCCGCCATATCGCCCGCTGGAGGGGGTCGTCTCCCCCGGTAGATCCGGCACCGGACATGGCGGTATCCGCCACATTGCCCTCCCCAAAGCAACCAAGCAGCACGTCGTTGAGCCCTGGGCCGAAATGAGAGCACGGATCGACGGCTTCGGCCAAGGGGTCGGGTGAACTCTTTCACAAAGTCCGGACGCCGCGTCAGGCGCCCCTCCCCGTCCCTGGCCGGATCTGCTCAGCTCATCCGCAGTGCCAGGAAGAAGTCGAGCTTGTCCTCCAGCCGCGACAGGTCACGCGACGTCAACTGCTCGATTCGCCCGACCCGGTACCGCAGCGTGTTGACGTGCAGGTGCAGCCGCGTCGCGCATCGCGTCCACGAGCCGTCGCAGTCCAGGAACGCCTCCAGCGTCGGGATGAGCTCCGCGCGGTGGCGGCGGTCGTAGTCCCGCAGCGGGTCCAGCAGGCGCGCCGTGAAGGCACGGCGTACGTCGTCCGGGACGAACGGCAGCAGCAGGACGTGCGAGGCCAGCTCGTGGTGGCCCGCCGCACAGACCCGGCCCGGGCGCGCCGCGGCGACCCGGCGGGCGTGCCGGGCCTCCTCCAGCGCCCCGCGCAGCCCCTCCGCGGAGTGCACGGCCGCGCTGACGCCGAGGGTGATCCGGCCGTCGTCGGCGAGGCCCGCCTGCAGGGGTTCCCGTACGGCGGAGAGCAGCTCGTCGGCGTGCAGGGCGGTGTCCGGGCCCTTGTCCTCGCCGGGCTCCCCAGGGAGCGCGGGCAGCGGTACGAGCGCGATGGCCTCGTCACCCGCATGGGCCACGGCGATCCGGTCCGAGGGCTCGGGCCCCGAGACGGACGGGTCGACCAGAATCTCCTCCAGCAGCGACTGGGCCACCGGGCCGCCGGGGATGTCCCCGCCCTCCCAGTCCACCCGCGCCACGACGACCTGCCAGTGCGGGGCGGTGCCCAGCCCGGGCAGCAGCACCGGGGCCGCGACCCGCAGGCGGGCGGCGATCTCGGCGGGCGCGGCGCCCGTCTGGACCAGCTCCAGCACCTCCTGGGCGAGGCGGCGGCGCACCGTGCGGGCCGCGTCGCGCCGGTCCCGCTCGACGGCGATCAGCTGGGTCACGCCCTGGAGCAGGTCGAGCCGCTCGGCGGGCCAGTCGCCGGCGTCCGCCTCGACGGCCAGCAGCCAGTCCGAGAGCACGCTCTCGCGCACGTCACGGGCTCCGGGGCCGCCCGGGCCCCGCCCGGCGCCACGGATCGGGAACAGGGAGTAGGTAATACCCTGGATGGAGATCCGGTGCGGGCCCCTGCGCCCGGTGCGGACCGCCGCCAGGTGCTCGCCGGCCAGGGCCGCACAGACGCCTGGTGCCAGGGGTTCTCCCGCTCCGGCGATCTGCCTGCCTGTGGGGGACAGCACCCAGGCGCGCAGATCGAGGTCGGTGGTGAGCAGATCGAGCACCACGTCGGGTCCACCGCCTGCGGGGCCCGAGGTCATCAGGCGGCGGTGCCGGTCCACGACGGCCGCGAGATCGCCCGCGCGCTCACCGGAGACCTGCCGCACCACGTACTCGGTGATCGTGGCGAATGCAACGTCTTCGTTTACAGCGAACAAGGGCAGCCGGTTGCGCCGACAGGCTGAAACGAGATCATCGGGGATGTCTCCCAGCTCCGCCTCGCCGGCCGCGAGGCCCGCCACGCCCGCGCTCGCCAGAATTCGTACGAACGGCTCGGAGTCGGCTGAATTTCTTCGCCAGGCCAGGCCGGTGAGGACGAGTTCGCCCCCGGTGAGGTATCGGCTGGGATCCCTCAGGTCGGTCGTCATGACGCCGCGGACCGTCCGGTCGAGTTCGTCCTCGCCGCCCAGCAGCCGCAGCCCCAGCGCCTCGGTTTCCAGCAGTGCGCGCAGCCGCATGGTGTCGCCGCCGATCTGTCTCGAATGTTGCCGTTGGAAATCGGGCAGGTCGTTGCATCCTGCCTTTCATACGAATCTACAAGACGAGGGAGGCCCCCAGCCAACTCCTTCATGGTTTCGGTGACTGCACCCGGGGACGCGCGGCTTGTGTACTGGCTCCACACCGCATTAACAGCACGTGAACGACCAGTCGAGGGCCCCTGGGCCTCCTGGCTTGAAGTGAACGACACGATGAAGAAGAAGAGAGCCGCACATGGACTTCCTTCGCCCCGCCAGCTGGGAGGAGGCGCTCGCCGCTAAGGCCGAGTTCCCCACAGCTGTGCCGATTGCGGGTGGCACCGACATCATGGTCGAGATCAACTTCGACCACCGTCGGCCGGAGTACCTCCTGGACCTGAACCGCATCGGCCTGCTGCGGGAGTGGGAGGTCGGCGAGGACGTGGTTCGTCTGGGCGCCTCCGTCCCGTACACGCAGATCATGGAGAACCTCCGGACGGAGCTCCCGGGTCTCGCGCTCGCCTCGCACACGGTCGCGTCCCCGCAGATCCGCAACCGCGGCGGCGTCGGCGGCAACCTCGGTTGCGCCTCGCCGGCCGGCGACTCCCACCCCGCGCTGCTCGCGGCGGGTGCCGAGGTCGAGGTGGAGTCCGTACGCGGCTCCCGCCTGATCCCGATCGACGAGTTCTACACCGGCGTCAAGCGCAACGCGCTGGCCGCCGACGAGCTCATCAAGACCATCCACGTGAAGAAGGCGGACGGTCCCCAGCAGTACTCCAAGGTCGGCTCCCGCAACGCGATGGTCATCGCCGTCTGCGCGTTCGGTCTGGCGCTGCACCCCGAGACCCGCACGATCCGCACGGGCATCGGTTCGGCCGCGCCGACCCCGATCCGTGCGAAGGCCGCCGAGGAGTTCCTGAACGCCGCGCTCGAAGAGGGCGGATTCTGGGAGTCCGGCAAGGTCGTCACCCCGTCGATCGCCAAGCAGTTCGGTGAGCTCGCCTCCGGCGCGGCCAACCCGATCGACGACGTCCGCGGCACGGCGAAGTACCGCCGTCACGCGGTCGGCATCATGGCTCGCCGCCAGCTCGTCTGGACCTGGGAGCAGTACCGCGGTACCGGCAACGGCCGCTCGCTTGAAGGGGCTGCGTAATCATGCGCGTCAATTTCACTGTCAACGGCCGTCAGCAGGAAGCCGACGATGTCTGGGAGGGCGAGTCCCTCCTCTACGTCCTGCGCGAGCGCCTCGGCCTGCCCGGCTCGAAGAACGCCTGTGAGCAGGGAGAGTGCGGTTCCTGCACCGTCCGTCTCGACGGCGTGCCGGTCTGTTCCTGTCTGGTGGCCGCCGGCCAGGTCGAGGGTCGCGACGTCGTGACCGTCGAGGGCCTGGCGGAGTTCTCCAAGCAGCGCGACGAGCACGGCCACGGCGGTGCCTGCGGCACCGGCGGCGGCTGCGGCGGCAAGGGCGGCGTCTCCCTGGACGCGGCCAAGCAGTGGCAGGCGCACGGGCCCAGCAGCGAGCTCCGCTCGCGGGCGGGCGACTCGCAGACCGGCGAGGGCGTAGAGCTCTCCGCCATCCAGCAGGCGTTCATCGACGCGGGCGCCGTGCAGTGCGGTTTCTGCACCCCGGGTCTGCTCATCCAGGCGGACGCGCTCCTGGAGGAGAACTCCTCCCCGTCCGACCAGGACATCCGTGAGGCCCTGTCCGGCAACCTCTGCCGCTGCACGGGCTACGAGAAGATCCTCGACGCGGTCCGCCTCGCGGCCGCCCGTCAGGGAGAGGCGGTCTGACCATGGCTCAGAACACCCGCACCGTGCCCGCCGGTACGCCGACGAACGTCACCCAGAAGCACAACAAGGGCGGCATCGGCGAGTCCATCCTCCGTCCGGACGGCACGCTCAAGGTCACCGGTGAGTTCGCGTACTCCTCGGACATGTGGCACGAGGACATGCTCTGGGGCCAGACCCTGCGCAGCACCGTCGCCCACGCCGAGATCGTCTCCATCGACATCTCCGAGGCGCTCGCCATGCCCGGCGTGTACTCGGTGCTGACGTACGACGACCTGCCGGCCGAGATGAAGAACTACGGCCTCGAGATCCAGGACACCCCGGTTCTCGCCAACGGCCGGGTACGTCACCACGGTGAGCCGGTCGCCCTCGTGGCCGCCGACCACCCGGAGACCGCCCGCCGCGCGGCCGCCAAGATCAAGATCGATTACCGTGAGCTGCCGCTCGTCACGGACGAGGCCTCCGCCCTCGCCCCCGGCGCGCCGCTGATCCACGAGGGCCGCGAGGACCACCACATCGGTCACGTCCCGCACCCGAACATCGTGCACCGCCAGCCGATCATCCGCGGCAACGTGGAAGAGGCCCGCAAGCGCGCCGACGTCATCGTCGAGGGCGAGTACACCTTCGGCATGCAGGACCAGGCCTTCCTCGGCCCGGAGTCCGGCCTGGCCGTGCCGTCCGAGGACGGCGGTGTCGAGCTCTACGTCGCCACCCAGTGGCTGCACTCGGACCTCGGGCAGATCGCCCCGGTCCTGGGCCTCCCGCCGGAGAAGGTCCGCATGACGCTCTCGGGCGTCGGCGGTGCCTTCGGTGGCCGCGAGGACATCTCGATGCAGATCCACGCCTGCCTCCTGGCCCTGGCCACGAACAAGCCGGTCAAGATCGTCTACAACCGGTTCGAGTCCTTCTTCGGTCACGTGCACCGCCACCCGGCGAAGCTGTACTACGAGCACGGCGCGACCAAGGACGGCAAGCTCACGCACATGAAGTGCAAGATCGTCCTGGACGGCGGCGCGTACGCGTCCGCCTCCCCGGCGGTCGTGGGCAACGCCTCCTCCCTCTCGGTGGGTCCGTACGTCCTGGAGGACGTGGACATCGAGGCGATCGCGCTCTACACGAACAACCCGCCCTGCGGCGCGATGCGCGGCTTCGGCGCCGTCCAGGCCTGCTTCGCCTACGAGGCCCAGATGGACAAGCTCGCGGCGAAGCTGGGCATGGACCCGGTCGAGTTCCGCCAGCTGAACGCCATGGAGATGGGCACGGTCATGCCGACCGGCCAGGTCGTGGACGCCCCGGCGCCGGTCGCCGAGCTGCTGCGCCGGGTCAAGGCCCGTCCGCTGCCGCCCGAGCGTCAGTGGGAGACCGCCGGCGAGAACGCGGACGTCCGCGCGCTGCCCGGTGGCCTCTCGAACACCACCCACGGTGAAGGCGTCGTCCGCGGCGTCGGCTACGCGGTCGGCATCAAGAACGTCGGCTTCTCCGAGGGCTTCGACGACTACTCGACCGCCCGCGTGCGCCTCGAGGTCATCAACGGCGAGCCCGTCGCGATGGTCCACACGGCCATGGCGGAGGTCGGCCAGGGCGGCATCACCGTCCACACGCAGATCGCCCGTACCGAGCTGGGTGTCACGCAGGTGACCATCCACCCGGCCGACACGCAGGTCGGCTCCGCCGGTTCCACGTCCGCCTCCCGGCAGACGTACGTGACCGGTGGCGCGGTGAAGAACACCTGTGAGGCCGTCCGCGAGGCGCTCCTGGAGATCGGCCGCCGCAAGAACGGCTCGTACCACCCCGCGTGGGCCACCGCCGAACTGCTGCTCGAAGGCGGCAAGGTCGTCACCGACGGCGGCGAGGTCCTCGCGGACATCGCCGACATCCTCGAGGACGAGGCCATCGACCTCGAGCTCGAGTTCCGTCACGCGGCGACCGAGCCCTTCGACCTGGTCACCGGCCAGGGCAACGGCCATGTCCAGTACACCTTCGCCGCGCACCGTGCGGTCGTCGAGGTGGACACCGAGCTCGGCCTCGTCAAGGTCGTCGAGCTCGCGACCGCCCAGGACGTCGGCAAGGCGCTGAACATGCTCTCCGTGGTCGGCCAGATCCAGGGTGGCACCACCCAGGGCCTCGGCGTGGCGATCATGGAAGAGATCATCGTGGACCCGAAGACCGCGAAGGTGCGCAACCCCTCCTTCACGGACTACCTGATCCCGACCATCCTCGACACCCCGACCATCCCGGTCGACGTCCTGGAGCTCGCCGACCCGAAGGCCCCCTACGGCCTGCGCGGTATGGGCGAGGCCCCGACCCTCTCGTCCACCCCGGCCGTCATCGCGGCGATCCGGGCGGCGACCGGTCTGGACATCAACAAGACGCCGATCCGTCCGGAAGCCCTCACCGGCACCCTCTAGGGCGGCGTGGTGGGGGGGGGGGGGGGGGGGCCGGGCGGGCCCCCCGCCCCCCCCGCGGCGGCCCCGGCGGCCGGCCGCCGCCCGGGGCGCGCACTGCCCCCGGAGCCCCCCGGCGCCACCC
>NZ_JBFAJR010000025.1:25946-111618 GCF_040655295.1 Streptomyces sp. NPDC050448
GCTCCGGGGTGCCGGGGCCACTGGGTGTTTCTGTTGGGGTATTGCCGGTGGAACGGACCGCGAGCGGTGCGGTTTTTCGTAACCCGGACCCCCACAGACTCTCCGGGCGGTGTGACACCTGGAACGTCACACTTCCCATCGCACCGCCCGGAGCAAGAAGTCCGGATTACGAAAAACCGCACCGCTCGCGGTCCGTTCCACCGGCAATACCCCAACAGAAACACCCAGTGGCCCCGGCACCCCGGAGCCGCCGTCAGTACCGCAGAACCCCCGCAGTACCCGCAGTACACGCAGTGCACCTTCGCGTCGCCTCGGGCCGTCACCCCGGGTCGTGCAGCCAAACGGCGTTTCCCAAATCCCGCGTCTCCAATCTTTATGCGGGTGCCCCTTTGAACCTTGGGAGTTAGGCACCATGACCCAGTCGTCTGTGGAGCCCAAGACCACCGCGGAAGAGGCCGGCGACGGCTCTCGTACCCCCGCCGGGCGTTCTTGGCTCGACCGGTACTTTCACATCACCCACAGAGGATCCAGCGTCGGCAATGAAATTCGTGGCGGAGTCACGACCTTCATGGCCATGGCGTACATCCTCCTGCTCAACCCGCTGATCCTCTCCGGCAAGGACGTCGCCGGAGACACCATGAGCCAGAAGGCTCTCATCACCGCCACCGCGTTCGCCGCGGCCCTGACCACGCTGCTCATGGGCTTCGTCGGCAAGGTCCCGCTGGCGCTGGCCGCAGGCCTTTCCGTCTCCGGCGTGCTCTCGTCGCAGGTCGCCCCGCAGATGACCTGGCCGCAGGCCATGGGCATGTGCGTGATGTACGGCGTCGTGATCTGTCTCCTGGTCGTCACCGGCCTCCGCGAGATGATCATGAACGCGATCCCGCTCGCGCTGAAGCACGCGATCACCATGGGCATCGGCATGTTCGTCGCCCTGATCGGCCTCGTGAAGGCGGGCTTCGTCGGCAAGGGCTCCGAGTTCGGTCCCCCGGTCCAGCTCGGTTCGGTCGGCGAGCTCGCCGGCTGGCCCGTCCTGATCTTCTGCGTCACCCTGCTCACCATCTTCATGCTGCAGGCCCGCAAGGTGCCCGGCGCGATCCTGATCGGCATCGTCGGCGGCACCGTGCTCGCCGCGATCCTCAACGCCGTCGCGGACATCGACCCCAAGGCCTGGCGCAACGGTCCGCCGACCCTGGACGGCTCCGCGGTCTCGATGCCCGACTTCTCGCTCTTCGGCAAGGTCGAGTTCGGCGGCTGGGGCGACGTCGGCGTCATGACGGTCGGCATGATCGTCTTCACCCTGGTCCTGGCCGGCTTCTTCGACGCGATGGCCACCATCATCGGCGTCGGCACCGAGGCCAAGCTCGCCGACGACAAGGGCCGCATGCCGGGTCTGTCCAAGGCGCTGTTCATCGACGGTGCCGGCGGCGCCATCGGCGGCCTCACCGGCGGCTCCGGCCAGACCGTGTTCGTCGAGTCCGCGACCGGCGTCGGCGAGGGCGCCCGCACGGGCCTCGCCTCCGTCGTCACGGGCCTGTTCTTCGCCGCCTGCCTCTTCTTCACCCCGATCACGCAGATCGTCCCGGGTGAGGTCGCCTCCGCGGCCCTGGTCGTCATCGGCGCGATGATGATGCAGAACGCCCGACACGTGGACTGGGCCGACACCGCGACCGCCATCCCGGTCTTCCTGACCGTGGTGGTCATGCCCTTCACGTACTCGATCACCCCGGGTGTCGCCGCCGGTGTCATCTCCTACGTGGCCATCAAGATCGCGCAGGGCAAGGCCCGCGAGATCGGTGCCTTCATGTGGGTCCTGACCGGTGTCTTCCTGGTCTTCTTCGCCCTCCACCCGATCGAGGCGTGGCTCGGCGTGAAGTAAGGCCGGGCCACTGATCCGGCCCCGACCCTCCACGCATCCGATACTGGAACCGAACCCCTCCGAGGAGGCCGCAATGCTGGACATCGCCGACGAACTGAACCGGTGGGTCGAGCAGGGACGTGACTTCGCCGTGGCCACCGTGGTGGCGGTCGGCGGGAGCGCGCCCCGGCAGCCCGGAGCCGCGCTCGCCGTCGACAGCGAGGGCACGGCCATCGGATCGGTTTCCGGCGGATGTGTGGAGGGCGCGGTGTACGAGCTGTGCCGGCAGGCGCTGGAGGACGGCCAGACCGTCCTCGAGCGCTTCGGCTACAGCGACGACGATGCCTTCGCCGTGGGCCTGACCTGCGGCGGGATCATCGACATCCTCGTCACCCCGGTCCCCGTGGGATCCCCGGCGCGGGAGGTGTTCGCGGCCGCGCTGGCCGCGGCCGCCCGCGGGGAGGCCGCGGCGGTCGCCCGGATCGCGGAGGGGCCGGCCGGGCTGAGGGGCCGCGCCGTACTCGTCCGGGGCGAGGGCGGCCACGAGGGCGGTTTCGGGGGGCACCCCGAGCTGGACCGCACCGTCGCCGAGGAGGCCCGCGCCATGCTGGACGCGGGCCGGACCGGCGTGCTGGAGATCGGCGCCGACGGCCGGCTCTGCGGCGAGCCGCTCAAGGTGCTCGTCGAGTCCAGCGTCCCGCCGCCGCGGATGATCGTCTTCGGTGCGATCGACTTCGCGTCCGCCCTGGTGCGGATCGGCAAATTCCTCGGCTACCACGTGACCCTGTGCGACGCGCGGCCCGTATTCGCGACGAAGAACCGTTTCCCCGAGGCGGACGAGATCGTCGTCGAATGGCCGCACCGCTACCTCGAGGCCCAGTCCTCGGCGGGCTCGGTGGACGGCCGGACCGTCCTGTGCGTGCTCACCCACGATGCCAAGTTCGACGTTCCGCTCCTCGAGCTGGCCCTCAGGCTCCCCGTCGCGTACGTCGGCGCCATGGGCTCCCGCCGCACCCACGAGGACCGCAACAAGCGGCTCCGCGAGGTCGGCGTGACCGAGCTCGAGCTGGCCCGGCTGCGCTCCCCGATCGGCCTGGACCTCGGCGCCCGCTCCCCGGAGGAGACCGCGCTGTCCATCGCCGCCGAGATCGTCGCGAACCGCCGCGGCGGCTCCGGCGCGGCCCTCACCGGAGCGCACATACCGATCCACCCGGACACCTCGAACACGGTGATCGGCAGGATCGGCTCCGTCGCTTGAAGAACGTGAAGAAGAGCGCGTGAAGAAAAGGGCGTGACCCGAGGGTTGCGCCCTTTTGCCGTTCCGCCTATTTTACCGGCCGGTAACAGCGCCTTCCCGCAACGGAGTTGAGCGGATGTCCCGGACCGCACGCACCACCCGCAGCGCCCGTCCGCCCGTACGCATGCTCCTCGCCGGCTGTGTGCTGGCCGTGGCCTCGCTCGCGGCGGCCCCGGCATCGGCCTCAGCCCCGGCCGCCGGCCCGGTCTCGGGCCCGGCCTCCGCCCCGGCCGCCTCCGGCCCCGGCGTGCGAGAGGTGCTGTTCGTCGGCAACAACTGGGAGGGGACCGCCGATGTGCTCGCCTCCACCGGCGACCTCGCCAAGATCGGCCGGATCAACATGATCCCCGACAAGGAGGAGCGGCTCCGGGAGATCTACCTCAATCCCGTCAAGCTCGGCTTCTTCCTCGGCATCCGCAACACCGCGGGCGAGGGCCACGACCAGTTCGTGGACGACATGTACACCACCCCGGACGGCTCCGCCGTGGTCGCCTCCCGCCCCAGCTTCGCGGACGTCGTCTCGATCGACGTGCGGACGGGCCGGGTCAACTGGCGCTTCCCCGTCGCCGGCTACCGCTCCGACCACATGGCGGTCTCGCCGGACGGCACCCGGGTCGCCGTATCCGCCTCCACCGCCAACACCGTGCACGTCCTGGACATCGCCACCGGGCGGCAGGTCGGCTCCTTCTCCACCGGCGACAAGCCGCACGAGAACACCTTCACCCGTGACGGCCGCTACCTGTGGAACAGCTCCATCGGAGACGTGACCTCCGCCCTCGATGCGCCGTGGCTGGACTGGACGAAGGGCGACCGGAAGATCACCGTCGTCGACGCGCAGACCTTCCGCACCGTCCGCGTGATCGACATGCGCGAGCGGCTGGACGCCTTCGGCCGCCGGGACCTGTCCGACGCCGTCCGGCCGATGTCGTTCAGCCCCGACGAGTCCAAGCTCTACTTCCAGGTGTCCTTCTTCAACGGGATCGTCGAGTACGACGTGGCCGCCGACCGGATCACCCGGATCAAGGAGCTCCCCCGCAACCCCGCGACCAACCCGGACCGCACGACCTGGGTCAACGACTCCCGCCACCACGGCCTGTCCATGAGCCCGGACGGGGCCAAGCTCTGCATCGCGGGCACCATGGACGACTACGCCACCGTCGTGGACCGTGTCACCCTCACCGAAGGGCCGCTGGTGCAGGCCGACAAGCCGTACTGGGCCACCGTCGACGGGGACGGCACGGCCTGCGTGATCTCCGAGAGCGGCGCCGACCGGGTCACCGCCATCGACTTCGCCACCGGGGCCAAGCGGGTCTCCGTCCCCGTCGGCGACCACCCCCAGCGCGTCCGCCTCGGCCACGTCCCGACCGGCTGGACGGGCCCGCAGCCGCAGTAGGCGCAGACCCTGCCGAGGCGCTGCGGGTTTCCGGGGCGGCGGGGCGGGCGGACCGTCCCGCCGCCGGGCGGAAGAGGGGGTCAGGCGGGTAGCGAGATGCGGGCCGCCGACATGCCGAAGGAGGGGCTCCAGGGCCCGGGGGCCCGCCCGGCCGGCTTCGGGTACAGGTCCTCGTCGCGGTAACGGCGCACGCTCTGGTGCCAGTTGAGGACGGCGGCCATCCAGTCCTCCAGTTCCCGCACGTACGCGTCGAGCGAGGCGCGCGCCTGCCGGTCCAGGCCGTGGTCCTCGTACAGCACCGGCAGCTGGTTGTCCCGGATGTGCTCGAACTCCCGGGTGCGCTGCACCATCAGGTCGGCGACGATCGCGAACGCCTGCGGGTAGCCGATGTCGAAGAAGTTCTGGGTGACGAGGACATGGTTGTGGACCTCGCCCTCGACCTCGATCTCCTTCTGGTACGAGTGAAGGTCGTTGATGATGCATCCGACGTCCGCCGCCGCGGTCTCGAGCGAGCGCAGCACACCGTCCCGGTAGACCTCGGGCGGGACGCCGTCGTCCTCGTGGCCGAACTTGGCCAGGAACATCGTCAGGTACGTGCCGAACGTGAAGCGGCGCATCTCGGCGTAGTCGACCGGGTCGGGAATCCGGTTCACGGCGGCGTTGCCGATCTCCCAGACCCAGCTGTCCAGCATCCCGGTCACGTGCCCGCGGAACTCCGTGCGCATCGGGGCGCTCATCCCGGCGACGGTCCGGGCCCACAGCTCCTTCAGGCTCCGCTCCATCGCGGTGACGGGCTCCGGGGCCTCCGCCGGGTCGACCGGGATCATGGAGATCAGCCGGTCGGTCGCCGCCCGGGCCGCGCCGGGGGACTTCGACCCGGCGAAGACCTTGGGGTAGTAGTCGTCCGCGTAGGTGCCCCAGGCCAGCCACTGCGCGTTCAGGCTCAGCGCCTCGGGCGTGGCGTCGGGGTCGATGCCCGCCGAACACAGGGCGAAGTCCATGCCGACCAGCTTGGCCTCGTCCCAGATGTCGGATCCGGGGTCGCCGGGCCGCGGATGCAGCAGGCCCATCTTCCGGCACCAGACCACCAGTTCCCGGCGCGCCCGGTCCAGGTGCGGACTGAGGGTGAGCGTGAACGGCATGCGGAACTCGGGCAGCAGCGAAGGGCCCACCTTCTGGAACGGCACGTGCGTGAAGCTGCGCCGGCGCAGGTCCATGGAGCGGGGGGTGAACAGCGAGCGCAGGTCGAGGGCGGCGGTGCCCGGTCCGCTGGGCATGAAGGGCAGGGTGAGCGGGGCCGCCGTCCCCTTGGCCTCCTCGTTCATGTAGCGGCTGGAGACCATGTGCCATTCGTGGCCGCCGGACTGCCAGTCCTGCAGGCCCTTCGCGTACGCGAGGACGGACGCCAGCTCGACGGGGTCGAGGCCGTGCTGGGCGGCGAGCGCGGGGACCTCGGCGAGGGCGGTGTACTCGAACTGCTGGAGCCGAGAGGTCAGCAGGTCGTTCGACAGGTCGGCGGCCTCCTGGGTGGTGCACTTCAGGAAGGTCTCCAGGACCAGGACGGCGTTGGAGAGTTCGCCCTCCTGCTCCACCTCGCGCTGGTAGGAGAAGATGTCGTTGCGGATGTGCACCGCGTCGGAGAAGGCGTCGCGGAGCACCTCGAGCGGGCGCGCGTGCGCGACCCTTGCCGGCACCTCGGCGGACACGTACTCGATCAGCCCGGCGGACCAGGGCGCGCCGCCGACCTTGCGGCGCATCTCGATGTACTCGAGCGGATTGGCCACCCGGCCGATGTTGATGTTGTGGAGCTCCCACATCGACTCGTTGAGGAGGTTCCTCGTCGACTCGGAGAATCGTTCCCGCCAGTCCATCGACATCGCGGGCACGGTCCGCGACCACAGGTTTCTGAGGCCCGCCTCGACCGGGTTGGCCGGCTCGGGGAACCCGTCGGCGAGGTCCATCGGCATGAAGGCGGCCAGCCCGTCGAGGTACTTCTTCGCGCCCTCGCGGTCCTGGGTGCGCTTGTAGACCTCCAGGAAGTGGTCGTCGAAGAAGAACACCCACACGTACCAGTCGGTGACGAGGTTCAGCGCGTCGCCGTCGCAGTCGGGGTGGGTGTACGAGCACAGCAGCGCGTAGTCGTGCGAGTCGAGGTCCTTCTGCTCCCAGACGCCGGACCCCTCCAGCATCCCGAAGTCGCGGGCCCACCTTCTGGTGTGCGTTCTCGCGGCCTCCAGATGGGGGTTCAGTCGCGCCGGATACGGCACATAGAAATCCGGCAGTTGAAACGGCTGTGTCACGGCGGGATGGGCCTTTCCGTCCGAGGGTGCGGAGGCCTTTGGCTGCGGCCCCCCGCACGAGATCAGCAGGGCCTTACCCCTGTGGCCGTGGGGATATGGGGGAGTTCACTGCTTCAGGTGACGGCGGTGTCGTTCCGTGGCGGCGAGGCCCGGTGACGGCTAGAGGAGCCGTACGGGGCCGCGCGGGCGGGGTCTGGTGCGCGCGGTCGCAGGGCGTGGACGGGTCGGCGATCGAACGCCATATGACCGTTCCGCGTTCGCGGAACTCCGCCGGGGGTGGGCCGCTGCCGGGCGCGGTACGGGTGACGGGTCAATTCCAAGGGCGCCCGGTATAGCCGCCGTCACACGGCGTTCGAATTTATTCGAAGGGTGTGGAGGGGGTCCTTCCGAAGGTATTGCGCCGAAAACGGACGGCGTATGTATCCGGCCAGTGGTGGCCGGATGTGGCCAGAGTGAAAGCGAAACCATTGACTCTTTCCGTCACCTGCGTGTCTACTCGGTGCACCGGTCGGGCAATACGGCGGATGCACCTCCCGTGCATATCAACCGCCGTGACCGGTCGACCCATTGATGTGCGCAAGCACGCGAAAAGAGGGGGAATTACATGAACAAGATTCTTGCCGTCCTGCGCAGCGCCCCGATCTGCCGGGATCTCTCGTTCGTCAAGAAGAGCGAGCCGAGCCTGAAGCAGAGCGCCTGGTACTTCTGGTACTAAGCCGGAAAATCCAGCACCGGGCCCGTACCCGGCAGAGCCGGCCCCGACTCTCCGGTTCTGCCGTGTACGGGCCTTCCGCATTCCCCGGAGCCCTCATATGCCAGCCATGCCCCACACGGATTCGCGTACGCGCCGTGCCACCGTATTCGCCCCGCGACTCCAGGCGCTCATCGACGACCACCTCGGCAAGGACCTCGTCCGGCTGGAGCCCGACACCATCGGAATTGCGGGAGCGGAACTCTCCGACAGGATTCTCGCCGCGCGAAAGGCCACCGAGACCGAGCGGCCGACATTCAAGCCCCTGCACGGACGGTCCATTTCCAAGACCGAGGCCTCTTCGGTGATGCGCACCATCGGAAAAGACGTGCGCAAAGCCCTGGAAGGCCCGATACCAGCGGATACGGACCTGTCGGGACCGTGGCCCCTCACCGGTCACAAGTTCCTGCGCGATCTGATCCTGCGCGACGATCCCCGCCGGCTGCGGATCCTGATGTCCCGGACGCTGGAGATCGACCCGAAGCTGACCTGGTCCACCATCGTCGCCGGAGCCGCGCTCCCGCGCCGGCCCCGGCCAGGCCCGCACCTGACGCACATCGCCGGCCTGTTCGCCGAGGCCGAGGGCTACCACGACCGCCGGTACGCCATGGGCATGTACCGGCGCGCGGCCGCCCCGGTCTGCTTCACCGTCTCCACCCTCGTCGCCAACGCCCTGTGGCTCGGCGCCCCCTTCGACGACGGCGACTCGAACCGCAACATCCTTTACGAGGCGATGCGGCTGCTGCCGCCCTCCTGGAACCTGCTGCGCAACCGCAGCCCCGAGTACCCCGCCCTCGACTCCCGCATCGGGCCTGGCGACGACGTACTCGTACTGCCGCTGCTCACCCACCGCGACCCCGCCCTGTGGGACGCCCCGCTGGAGTTCCGGCCCGCCCGCTGGGACACCCTCGACCCGGACGCCACCCCCGGGTACATGCCGTTCGGCCACGCGAGCGAGCGCTGCTGGGGGCGCCACATGGTGATGCCGCTGGCGGAACTCCTGCTCGACCACATCCGCCGGACCGGACTCGTCGTCGCCCCCGGCCAGCGCACCGCCGATGTGCCGCTCGTCGGCCTCCTCGGGGTGAAGACCGTCCACATCGGCCACAAGAACCGGGTGCAGCATGCGTGACCGCAAGGCCCAACACCCCGAGATCGTGGAAGTCCTGGACGCCGACTGGCATGACCACGCGCACGAGATCTACGGGAACTGGCGGCGCGACGGAGGCATCCGGTACGCCCGCTACCCCGGCCCCGGGGCGGTCGAGGGCTGGGTCGTCACCGGACACGCGGAGGCCAAGGCCCTGCTGGCCGACCCCCGGCTGTCGAAGAACCGGGCCGCCCAGCGGTTCGGCCGGCGCATCGGGCTCACCGAGGGGCCGGGCGCGGCGATGTTCTCGCACATGCTCAACGCCGACCCGCCCGACCACACCCGGCTGCGCCGGCTCGTACAGAAGGCGTTCACCGCCCGCCGCACCGCGGGCCTGCGCCCCATGATCGAGCAGCTCGTCACGCAACTGCTCGACGCCCTCGAAGGCAAGGCCGAGGCGGAGCTGATCTGCGAGTTCGCCCTCCCGCTGCCGGTCGCCGTCGCCTTCGAGCTGTTCGGCGCCTCCGACGCGGACCACGAGATCCTCCAGGTCCGGGGCAACAGCCTCGGCGGCGGCCAGGGCGACGGCGAGGTCTCCGTCTTCACAGCGGAGAGCATGGTGGCCTACCTCCGCGCCCTCATCGCCCTCAAACGCGAGAACCCGGACGACGACGGGCTGCTGTCCGCCCTGCTCACCGCCCGCGACGAGGACGGCGACGCCCTCACCGAGGACGAGATCACCTCCATGTCCTTCCTCCTCGTCGTCGCCGGCCACCAGACCACGGTCAACCTCGTCGCGAACGGCATCCACGCCCTGCTCACCCACCCCGACCAGCTGGCCGCGCTGCGCGCCGACCCGGTACGGGTGCAGGGCGCGGTCGAGGAGGTCCTGCGCTACGAGTCCCCGTCCGGCCTCGCGTCCCTGCGCTACGCCACCGAACGCATCACCGTGGGCGGAGTGACCATCCAAAAGGGTGACTTCGTACAGATCTCGCTGCTCGGCGCCGACCGCGACCCGGCCGTCTTCACCGACCCCGACCGGTTCGACATCGGTCGGCCCGACGCGGGCCGGCACCTGGCCTTCGGACACGGCATCCACCACTGCCTCGGGGCGCCGCTCGCCCGCCTCCAGGGCGAGATCGCCCTCACCAGGATCATCGAACGCTTCCCCCGCCTGCGCCTCCACGAGGAGCACGAGGCGCGGTGGCAGTCCAACCCCCGCCACCGGGGCCTGCTCAGCCTGCCCGTACGGCTGGGCTGAGGGGGGCCGACAGCCGAGAAGCCGCCCTCCGCGCCCCGGCAGGGGACGGCGAGGAGGGCGGCTTCTTCGCTGCGGATGACGTGCCCGCGGACTACTCCGCCTCGCCCTCCAGATTGCCCTCCGTGTCCAGGTACACCTGGCGCAGGGACTCCAGGATCTGCGGGTCCGGCTTCTCCCACATGCCGCGGGACTCGGCCTCCAGCAGGCGCTCCGCGATGCCGTGCAGGGCCCAGGGGTTGGCCTCCTCCAGGAACGCGCGGTTCTCCGGGTCCAGGACGTACGTCTCGGTCAGCTTGTCGTACATCCAGTCCGCGACCACGCCCGTGGTGGCGTCGTAGCCGAAGAGGTAGTCCACCGTCGCCGCCAGCTCGAAGGCGCCCTTGTAGCCGTGGCGGCGCATCGCCTCGATCCACTTGGGGTTGACCACGCGGGCGCGGAAGACACGGGACGTCTCCTCGACCAGGGTGCGGGTCTTGACCGTCTCCGGGCGGGTGGAGTCGCCGATGTACGCCTCCGGGGCCGTGCCGCGCAGCGCGCGCACCGTGGCCACCATGCCGCCGTGGTACTGGAAGTAGTCGTCCGAGTCGGCGATGTCGTGCTCGCGGGTGTCCGTGTTCTTCGCGGCCACCGTGATCCGCTTGTAGGCGGTCTCCATCTCCGCGCGCGCCGCCCGGCCCTCCAGGCCGCGGCCGTACGCGTACCCGCCCCACACCGTGTAGACCTCCGCGAGGTCGGCGTCCGTACGCCAGTCGCGGGAGTCGATCAGCTGGAGGATGCCGGCGCCGTACGTGCCCGGGCGCGAACCGAAGATACGGGTCGTCGCGCGGCGCTCGTCACCGTGCTCGGCCAGGTCCGCCTGGGCGTGGGCCCGGATGAAGTTCTGGTCCGCCGGCTCGTCGAGCGAGGCCGCCAGCCGGACGGCGTCGTCCAGCAGGCCGATGACGTGCGGGAACGCGTCCCGGAAGAAGCCCGAGATGCGCAGCGTCACGTCGATGCGCGGGCGGCCCAGCTCGTCGAGCGGGATCGGCTCCAGGCCGGTGACACGGCGCGAGGCCTCGTCCCAGACCGGGCGGATGCCGAGCAGGGACAGCGCCTCGGCGACGTCGTCGCCCGAGGTGCGCATCGCGCTGGTGCCCCACAGGGACAGGCCGACGGAGGCGGGCCACTCGCCGTTGTCCGTGCGGTAGCGGTTCAGCAGGGACTCGGCCAGGGCCTGGCCGGTCTCCCACGCGAGGCGGGAGGGGACGGCCTTCGGGTCCACCGAGTAGAAGTTCCGGCCGGTCGGCAGCACGTTGACCAGGCCGCGCAGCGGCGAGCCGGACGGACCCGCCGGGACGAAGGAGCCGTCCAGGGCGCTGACCACGTGCGCGATCTCGTCGGTGGTGCCGGCCAGGCGCGGGACGACCTCCCGCGCCGCGAAGTCCAGTACGGCCGCCACGTCCGCCGAGTGTTCAGCCGCGACCGAAGCCACCGCCTCCGGGGCCCAGTTCGCGTCCTCCATCGCCTGCACCAGCGCGCGGGCCGCCTCCTCCGCCTCGTCGGCGGTGGTACGGGTGGCCGCGGACTCGTCCAGGCCGAGCGCCTCGCGCAGACCGGGCAGGGCCGTGGTACCGCCCCAGATCTGACGGGCGCGCAGGATCGCCAGGACCAGGTTGACCCGGGCCGCACCGGTCGGCGCACCGCCCAGGACGTGCAGGCCGTCGCGGATCTGGGCGTCCTTGACCTCGCACAGCCAGCCGTCGACGTGCAGCAGGAAGTCGTCGAAGCCGTCGTCGTCCGGGCGCTCCTCCAGACCCAGGTCGTGGTCGAGCTTCGCGGCCTGGATCAGCGTCCAGATCTGGGCGCGGATGGCCGGCAGCTTGGCCGGGTCCATCGCCGAGATCTGCGCGTACTCGTCCAGGTGCTGCTCCAGGCGCGCGATGTCCCCGTACGACTCCGCGCGCGCCATCGGCGGCACCAGGTGGTCGACCAGGGTGGCGTGCACGCGGCGCTTGGCCTGGGTGCCCTCGCCCGGGTCGTTGACCAGGAACGGGTAGATGAGGGGCAGGTCGCCCAGCGCGGCATCGGGCGCGCAGGCCGCGGACAGGCCGGCGTTCTTGCCCGGCAGCCACTCCAGGTTGCCGTGCTTGCCCAGGTGGATCATCGCGTCGGCGCCGAAGCCGCCGTCCTGCGCGCGCGCCTGGATCCAGCGGTACGCGGCCAGGTAGTGGTGCGAGGGCGGCAGGTCCGGGTCGTGGTAGATCGCGATCGGGTTCTCGCCGAAGCCGCGCGGCGGCTGGATGAGGACGAGGAGATTGCCGCGGCGCAGGGCCGCGAGGACGATGTCGCCCTGCGGGTTGGCCGAGCGGTCCACGAACATGTTGCCCGGGGCCTCGCCCCAGTGCTCCTCGACGCTTTCGCGCAGCTCGGCCGGGAGCTCGGCGAACCACCGCTTGTAGTCGGCGGCCGGGATCCGGACCGGGTTGCGGGCCAGCTGCTCCTCGGTCAGCCAGTCCTGGTCGTGGCCGCCGGCCTCGATCAGGGCGCGGATCAGCTCGTCGCCGTCGCCGGAGACCAGGCCGGGGATGTCCTCGACGGGGCCGAAGTCGTAGCCGCCCGCGATGAGGGTGCGCAGCAGCTCCACGGCGCTGGCCGGGGTGTCGAGGCCGACCGCGTTGCCGATGCGGGAGTGCTTGGTGGGGTACGCGGAGAGGACCAGCGCGATCTTCTTGTCGCGGCGCTCGATGTGCCGCAGCCGGGCGTGGCGGACGGCGATGCCGGCGACGCGGGCGGCGCGCTCGGGGTCGGCCACGTACGCGGGCAGGCCGTCCTCGTCGAGCTCCTTGAAGGAGAAGGGGACGGTGATCAGACGGCCGTCGAACTCGGGCACGGCGACCTGCGTCGCGGCGTCGAGCGGGGACAGGCCCTCGTCGCTCTCCTCCCAGGCGCTGCGCGAGCCGGTCAGGCAGAGGGCCTGGAGGATCGGGACGCCGAGCGCGGCCAGCGCGCCCGCGTCCCAGGACTCGTCGTCGCCGCCGGCGGAGGCGGTGGCGGGCTTGGTGCCGCCGGCGGCGAGGACGGTGGTGACGATCGCGTCCGCCGACTCGAGCGCGGCGATCAGCTCCGGCTCCGGGGCGCGCAGGGAGGACACGTACAGGGGTACGGGCGTGCCGCCGGTCTCCACGATCGCGTCGCACAGGGCGTGCACGAAGGCGGTGTTGCCGCTCATCTGGTGGGCGCGGTAGTACAGCACGGCGATGCGCGGACCGTACGGGCGTACCGGCGTGCGCTCCAGCGGGCCCCAGGTGGGCGCGGCGGCGGGCGGCTCGAAGCCGTGGCCGGTGAGCAGCACGGTGTCGGAGAGGAACCGGGCCAGCTGGTCCAGGTTGCCGGGGCCGCCGTGGGCGAGGTAGCCGTGCGCCTCGGCCGCGATGCCGATCGGGACCGTGGAGGCCTCCATCAGCTGGGCGTCCGGAGCCTGTTCGCCGGTGAGGACGACCACGGGGCGGGTCTGCTCGGGGGCCAGGAGCAGGTCGAGGCCGTCCTGCCAGGCGCGCAGGCCGCCGAGGAGGCGTACGACGACCAGGTCGATGCCGTCGAGCAGCCCGGGGAGGTCGTCGAGGGGAAGGCGGGAGGGGTTCGCGAACCGGTACGGCACGGGGCCGTCCGCGGCGCGGGCGCTGAGCAGATCGGTGTCGGACGTCGACAGCAGCAGGATCATGCGGCGGCAGGCCTTCCTCGGGGTTTCCGCGCCCCGGGCAGTGAGGACAGCGGGAGTTCCTGACTTACCCGGCGGATTGCTCCGCAGGGTTCACAGTGGCGGGACCGCGCCGGAATCGCACCGGGCTTCCTCCCATGTCGCCGTCCTCGGCGATGGCGGGGCCATCTGGCTCCGCCGGTGGTCATCTTAGGCGGCGTTCTCCCTGGCCGGGAGTGGGGGTGGCGGTGGGCCGGGCGCACGGCCGGCGCACTGCGCCCGCGTCGCGCGGGCGCGCGCCGACCCGCTGCACGGCGCGCGGATGCCCGCCCTGCGCCGCCGCCGGACCGGCCGCTGCGCGGGTGATACCCGGGCCTTGGGCCGCCTCGTCGCGCGGGGCGCCGGGCTGCTGTGATGCGGGCGTGGTCCCGAGGCTTGGGCCGCCTCGTCGCGCGGGTGATGCCCGGGCCTGGGCCGCCTCGTTGGGCGGGGTGCGACTTTACGCCCCGCGTCGTTTCGCTGCGCCGGCGCGTCGGCGCGTCGCCGAGGCTTGGGGCACCGGCAGGGCGTACTCGGCGGCGGGTGGTCAACTCACCGGCCGTGGCAGCCGGAGCAGGCGCGCGGGCCCCGTGCTGCCCCTGGGGCGGTGTCCGGCCAGGTCGGGCCCGAAGCGGCGGGGTGGTGACGGCCACAGGTCGGGGCGGGGCAATCGTGGGTATGCTCGCCGCCATGCCGCCCCAGCCCCCCTCCGCCGCATCGCGGGACGAACCCGTCATACGCGATCGCGGTGACGCCTGCCCCGGTGCGCTGCGGCTGCACGCTGCGGACGACGGGTTCCTGGCCCGGGTCCGGATACCCGGCGGGATGCTCGACGAGGGCGCGGCCCGGCTGCTGGCGGATGCCGCGGACCGGCTCGGCGACGGGCACATCGACCTCACCTCGCGCGGCAACGCGCAACTGCGCGGGCTCGGTGCGAGCTGCGGCGGCGAACTGCAGACCGTGCTCGTCCGCGCCGGACTGCTGCCCGCGCCCGCCCACGAGCGGGTCCGCAACATCGTCGCCTCGCCGCTGACCGGTCTGGACCGGCGCGGTCTGCCCGACGTGGCGCCCTGGGTCGCGGAGCTGGACCGGCTGCTGTGCGCGAGCGCGCCCGCGACCGGGCTGTCCGGACGCTTCCTGTTCGCCCTCGACGACGGCCGCGGCGACGTGACCTCGCTCGCCGCGGACGTGAACCTTGGCGCCCGGGACGCCGACCGGGCCGTGCTCTGGACGGCCGACCCGGCGGACGCCGTGCTCGTGGCCGCGGCCGACGCGCCCCGGGCCGCCCTCGAAGCCGCCGTGTACTTCCTCGACGCGGTACGGGAAGCCGGAACCCGGGCCTGGCGGGTTGCCGAGCTCCCCGCCGAACAGGCCCTGAACTCCGCCGAGTTGGCCGCACGGCTGGCCGCCGCCGGCATCGAGGCCTCCGTCGTACGGGAGAACGCCCCCCACTGCCCGGCCCCCGAGCCCGGCGTGGTCGAGGGCCCCGACGGCACCGCCGCGCTCAGCGTGCTCGCGCCGCTGGGCCGCCTGACCACCGCCCAGTGGCGCCGGCTCGCCGGCCTCACGGGCCGCATCCGCCTGACCCCCTGGCGCGGGATCGTCGTCCCCGGCCTGCCCGCGCTCGCCGCCGACGGCGCCCTCGCCGGCCTCGCGGACGCCGGACTGGTCACCGCCCCCGACGACCCGTGGCGGTCCGTCACCGCCTGCACCGGGCGCCCCGGTTGTGCCAAATCCCTCGCGGACGTACGCGCCGACGCGCGGGCCGTCGTCACGCAGGCGCCGACCGGCCCCTCCCCGAGCCCTTCGAGCAGGGGATGCCCCGTGCCCGTGCACTGGTCCGGGTGCGAACGCCGGTGCGGACACCCCCGCGGCACCGCGTGGGTGGACGTGGTCGCCACCCCGGCGGGGTACGACCTCTCCGTGGCGGGCCGTACCCCGCGCCGCGGTCTGCGGACCTCCGAACTTCCCGCGTCCCTCGCGGACGCACGCCGCACCACCTCCCACGACGCAGCGAAGAAATGAGCGAGTACACAGTGTTCGAGTACGAGAAGGACGGCGCGGCGATCTACCGCCAGTCCTTTGCCACGATCCGCGCCGAGGCGGACCTTTCCGGGCTGCCCGCCTCCGTCGCCCAGGTCGCGGTGCGCATGATTCACGCCTGCGGAATGACCGACCTGCCCCAGGACCTCGGCTACACCCCGGACGTCGTGCTGCGCGCGCGTGCCGCCCTGACCGCGGGCGCGCCGATCCTCTGCGACGTGCAGATGGTCGCCAGCGGCGTCACCCGCAAGCGGCTGCCCGCCGACAACGAGGTGATCTGCACGCTCTCCGACCCGGCCGTGCCGGCCCTCGCCGCGAAGATGGGCACCACGCGCAGCGCCGCCGCCCTCGAAGTCTGGCGCGACCGCGGCCTGCTGGAGGGCTCCGTGATCGCCGTCGGCAACGCGCCGACCGCGCTGTTCCGGCTGCTGGAGATGATCGAGGAGGGCGCCCCGCGCCCGGCCGCCGTCATCGGAGTCCCGGTCGGCTTCATCGGCGCCGCCGAGTCCAAGGACGCGCTCGCCGCCCACGCCTGCGGGCTCGACCACCTGATCGTGCGCGGCCGGCGCGGCGGCAGCGCCATCGCGGCCGCCGCCGTCAACGCGATCGCGAGCGAGGAAGAATGAGCACCGGAAAGCTGTACGGCGTCGGGCTCGGACCCGGCGACCCCTCCCTGATGACCCTGCGGGCCGTCGAGGTGATCGCCGAGGCGCACGTCGTCGCGTACCACAGCGCCCGCCACGGCCGCTCCATCGCCCGCTCGATCGCCGCCGGGCACCTGCGCGCGGACCACATCGAGGAGCCGCTGGTCTACCCGGTCACCACCGAGACCACCGACCACCCCGGCGGCTACCAGGGGGCGATGGAGGAGTTCTACGAGGCCTCCGCCGCCCGGCTGGCCGCGCACCTGGACGCCGGCCGGACCGTCGCCGTGCTCGCCGAGGGAGACCCGCTCTTCTACGGCTCGTACATGCACATGCACAAGCGGCTCGCCGACCGGTACGAGGCGGAGGTGATCCCCGGTGTGACCTCGGTGAGCGCCGCCGCCGCCCGGCTCGGCACCCCGCTCGTCGAGGGCGAGGAGGTGCTGACGATCCTGCCCGGCACCCTGCCGGAGGAGGAGCTCACCGCCCGCCTCGCCGCCACCGACTCGGCGGTCGTGATGAAGCTCGGCCGTACCTTCCCCGCCGTGCGGCGGGCGATGGAGGGCAGCGGCCGCCTCGCAGAGGCGCGTTACGTCGAGCGCGCGACGATGGAGGGCGAACGGACCGGCGTCCTGGCGGACACCGACCCCGAGAGCGTCCCGTACTTCGCCGTCGCCGTCGTGCCCAGCCGCATCGGCAACCCGGGCAGCGTGCCGTCCGGGCCCGGCGAGGTCGCCGTGGTCGGCACCGGGCCGGCCGGGCCGCTCTGGCTCACGCCCGAGACCCGGCGGGCGCTGGCCGACGCCGAGGTGCTCGTCGGGTACACCACGTACCTGGACCGCGTACCCGTGAAGCCGGGCCAGATCCGGCACGGCTCCGACAACAAGGTCGAGTCGGAGCGCGCCGAGTTCGCGCTCGACCTCGCCCGCCGCGGCAAGCGGGTGGCCGTGGTCTCCGGCGGCGACCCGGGCGTCTTCGCCATGGCCACCGCCGTCCTGGAGGTCGCCGGGCAGCCGGAGTACAAGGACGTGCCGGTACGGGTCCTGCCGGGGGTGACCGCCGCCAACGCGGCAGCCGCCGCGGCCGGGGCCCCGCTCGGCCACGACTACGCCACGATCTCCCTGTCGGACCGGCTCAAGCCCTGGGAGGTCATCGCGGAGCGGCTGCGTGCCGCCGCCGCGGCGGACCTGGTGCTCGCCCTGTACAACCCGGGCTCGCGCAGCCGGACCTGGCAGGTCGCCCAGGCCAAGGAACTGCTGCTGGAGCTGCGTTCACCGCAGACCCCGGTGGTCGTCGCGCGGGACGTGGGCGGTCCGGAGCAGTCGGTGCGCATCCTCCCGCTCGGCGAACTGGAGCCGTCCGAGGTGGACATGCGTACGATCCTGCTGATCGGGTCATCGCAGACCCAGGTCACGGAGCGGCCGGACGGCTCCCGGGTCACCTGGACCCCGCGCCGCTACGCGTGAGCACCGGCTGAGCGCGCGAACGCCGGGGTCCGGGACGGTCGTTGACCGTTCCGGGCCCCGGCGTCGTCATGCGCGTCCCGGCCGTGCGCCGGACGGGTCAGTCCGCGGCGCGGAGCCGGTCGAGGGCGGCCCGCACCGAACCCGCCTCCGGGACGCCTGCCGGGACCGGGGGCCGGCGGACGACCAGGACCGGGATGCCGGCCTCGCGGGCCGCGGTGAGTTTGGGGGCGGTGGCGGAGCCGCCGCTGTCCTTGGTCACCAGGACGTCGACCCGGTGCCGCGCGAGCAGCTCCCGCTCGTCGTCCAGGGTGAACGGGCCGCGGGCGAGCAGGACTTCGAGGCGCGGCGGCACCGGTGCGGCCGGAGGGTCCACCGAGCGCACCAGGAACCAGGTGTCGGCCAGGTGCGCGAACGCGTGCAGGCCCATCCGGCCGGTGGTCAGGAAGGCCCGGCCGCCGAGATCCGGCAGCAGCGCGGCCGCCTCGGCGAGGGAGCCGGCGAAACGCCAGTCGTCCCCGGGGCCGGGGCTCCACCCCGGGCGGCGCAGCGCGACCAGCGGGACGCCCGTCAGCGCGGCCGCCTCGGCCGCGTTGAAGCTCATCCGCTCCGCGAACGGGTGGGTGGCGTCGGCCAGGTGCGTGACCCGGTGGGCGGTGATCCAGGCCGCGAGGCCTTCGGGGCCGCCGAAGCCGCCGATCCGGGTCTCGCCCGGCGGGAGCACGGGCGCCGCGACCCGGCCGGCGAGGGACGTCGTCACCCGGTACGCGGGATCCCCGGCCAGCGCCTCCGCGAGGCGGCGGGCCTCCGTCGTGCCGCCCAGGATCAGGACATGGGGCCGAGCCCCGTCAGCAGACATGCCGGTCGCGCTCGGGCGAGTACAGGTGGCTGTCGCGGAACTGCTCGGCGCCGAGCGTACGGCCCACCACGATGACCGCGGTGCGGACCAGGCCCGCCCCCTTCACCTGGGCGGCGATGTCCGCCAGCGTGCCGCGCAGGATCAGCTCGTCGGGGCGGCTGGCCATCGCCACCACCGCCACCGGGCACTCGGCCCCGTAGTGCGGCAGCAGTTCACCGACGACCCGGTCCACGTAACGCGTGGCCAGGTGCAGGACCAGCAGCGCGCCGCTGCGGCCGAGCGTGGCCAGGTCCTCGCCGGGCGGCATCGGGGTGGCCTGCTGGGCGATCCGGGTCAGGATCACGGTCTGGCCGACGGTGGGGACCGTCAGCTCCCGCTTCAGCGCGGCCGCCGCCGCCGCGAACGCCGGGACGCCGGGCACCACCTCGTACGGGATGCCGGCCGCGTCGAGCCGGCGCATCTGCTCCGCGACCGCGCTGAAGATCGACGGGTCGCCAGAGTGGAGCCGCGCCACGTCCTCGCCCGCCGCGTGGGCCCGTACGCACTCGGCGATGATCTCGTCGAGGTTCAACTGCGAGGTGTCGACCAGGCGGGCGTCCGGCGGGCACTCGGCCAGCAGTTCGCGCGGGACCAGGCTGCCCGCGTACAGGCAGACCGGGGCGGCGGCCAGCGTCCGGGCACCGCGCACCGTGATCAGGTCGGCGGCGCCGGGGCCCGCACCGATGAAGTACACGGTCATGTCGTCTGATCCTTTTCGTTCTCTGCGGTCGCTTCGGTGAAGTCCTGTGTCCGCGGCCAGGGCTTGGTCACGGACCACTGGGTGACCGGCATCGCCTGCCGCCAGCCAGTGAAACCGCCGACCGGCACCGCGTGCGCGACGGCGAGCTTGACCAGGTCGCCGCCGTGGCGCCGGTAGCGCTCGGTGAGGACCGCCTCCGACTCCAGGGTCACGGTGTTGACCACCAGCCGGCCGCCCGGGGCCAGGGCCGCCCAGGCCGCGTCCAGCAGGCCCGGCGCGGTCAGCCCGCCGCCGATGAACACCGCGTCGGGGGCGGGGAGTCCGGCGAGGGCCTCGGGAGCGGCGCCGGTGACCACGCGCAGCCCCGGGACGCCGAGCGCCGCCGCGTTGCGGGTGATGCGGGCCGCCCGCTCGGGGATGCGCTCCACGGCCACCGCCCGGCACGAGGGGTGCGTCCGCATCCACTCGATGCCGATGGAGCCGGATCCGCCGCCGATGTCCCACAGCAGCTCGCCGGGGGCGGGGGCGAGGGCGCACAGGGTCGCGGCCCGGACGTGGCGCTTGGTGAGCTGGCCGTCGTGCTCGTACGCGGCGTCGGGCAGGCCGGGGGTCGCGCCGAGCCGCGGGACCTCGCTCTCCGCGTCCCGACGGCAGTCCACGGCCACCACGTTGAGGGGGTCGCCGGGCGCGTGGTCCCAGCCGTCGGCCCGTCCCTCGTACGTGTCCTCGCGCTCGGAGCCGAGCTGCTCCAGCACCCGCATCCGGCTCGGGCCGAAGCCCCGCTCTCGAAGCAGAGCGGCGATCTCGTCCGGGGTCTCCGCTCCGGCGCTGAGCACCAGCACCCGCCGCCCCTCGTACAGCGCGGCCGCGAGCCGGGCCACCGGGCGGCCGACCACCGTGACCACCTCGGTGTCCTCCACCGGCCAGCCCAGGCGGGCGCAGGCGTACGACACCGAGGAGGGGTGCGGGTGGACCCGCAGGGCCTCCGGCCCGAGCTCCTGCGCCAGGGCCCGGCCGATCCCGTAGAACATGGGGTCGCCGCTGGCGAGCACCGCGATCCGGCGGCCCGCGTGCTCGGCCATCAGCTTCGGCACGGCAGGCCGCAGCGGGCTCGGCCAGGCCACCCGCTCGCCGGCGCACTCACCGGACGGCAGCAGGTCCAGCTGCCGCGGTCCGCCGATCAGCACCTCGGCCCCGGTCAGCGCGGTGCGCGCGGCGGCGGTGAGCCCGGCCCAGCCGTCGGCGCCGAGGCCGACGACCGACACAGGTACGGGGGGCGGTGCGGAGCTCACGGCGCGGTACCTCGGGAACGGGAAGGGAAGCGGGCGGACCCGCAGCCTACTGGCCGGGGGACCGGCCCCCGGCTCCACCCCCGCGGAGGCCGAGGTCTACCCTCGGTAACCCCACCGAACCCACCGTGCAAACCCCACCGTGCCACCCCACCGTCGCGAGGGAGCTCACATGCCTGGCTGGAACGCCGAGAACATCCCCGACCAGAGCGGCCGGACCGCCGTCGTCACGGGCGCCAACAGCGGTATCGGCTACGTGGCCGCCCGGGAGCTCGCCCGGCGCGGCGCGGACGTGGTGCTGGCCTGCCGCAGCGCAGCGCGCGGCCGGGCCGCGGTGGTGCGGCTGCGCGCCGAAGTCCCGGGCGCCGAAGTGGAGTTCGAGCCGCTGGACCTGGCCGACCTGGGCTCCGTACGGGAGTTCGCGCAGGCGTACGGACGGCGCCGCCGGTCCCTCGACCTTCTGGTGAACAACGCGGGCGTGATGGCCCTGCCGTACGGGCGGACCGCCGACGGGTTCGAGACCCAGTTCGGGGTCAACCACCTCGGCCACTTCGCCCTGACCGGACTGCTTCTGCCGCGGCTGCTGGCCGCGGACCCGGGGGCCCGGATCGTGACCGTCTCCAGCGGCTTCCACGCGCTCGGCGACGTCGACCTCGACGACCTGAACGGCGAGCAACGCTACCGGCGCTGGATCGCTTACGGCCGTTCCAAGACCGCCAACCTCCTCTTCACCCACGAACTGGCCCGGCGGCTCGAGGCCGCCGGCTCCGGGATCGTCGCGGCGGCCGCGCACCCCGGCTACGCCTCGACCAACCTGCACGCCGGAGCGTCGCGGCAGGAGGGCCACCGGCCCATGTCCCGGCTGATGGGGCTCGGCGCCGCCGTCCTCGCCCAGTCCGCGGCCTCCGGGGCGCTGCCCACGCTGTACGCGGCCACCGCGCCGGGGGTGCGGCCCGATGCGTTCTTCGGGCCGCGGCTCGGCTGGCGCGGGGCGCCCGTCCACTCCCGGCGGGCGAAGTGGACCCTGGACGACACCTCCGGCGAACGGCTCTGGGCGGCCTCGGAGAAGCTCACCTCCGTCTCGTACGCACCCCTCGCGCGCTGAGCGGGTCCGGTCCGGGCGCCCCGCCCGTGAGCCCGTCCGCCCCCGGGTGCCTCAGGGCGCCCCGGGCGGGACCTGATCCGGGGCGCGTCCGCCGCGGGAGGCTCGGCGCCATGGACGACGACACGGACAACCACCCCGAAGCCCACGATCACGCGGTGGTCCTCGGCGCAGGCCTGGCGGGGCTGCTGGCGGCGCGGGCACTCGCCCAGCGGTTCGCGCGCGTGACCGTGGTGGAGCGGGACGAACTGCCGGACGCCGGACCGGCCTTCCGGCCCGGTGTGCCGCAGTCCCGGCACGTGCACGTGCTGTGGTCGCGGGGCCTGGAAGTGATGGAGGGGCTGCTGCCCGGCGTCACCCGGGAGCTGCTGGCGGGCGGGGCGGCCCTGATGGAGTCGCCGCGGGACTTCCTGTGGCTGAGCCCGGCCGACTGGTTCCACCAGGTTCCGGGCTCCCGGATCCTGGTGGGCAGCCGGGAGCTGATCGACTGGACGGTCCGCAGGGAAGTACTGCGGGACGAGCGCATCCGCATCCGCTCCGGATCGACGGCGACCGGGCTCGTCGCCGGACCGGACGGCCGCTCCGCCGCCGGCGTACGGCTGCGCGAGGGCGGGCCGCTGCCCGCCCGCTTCGTGGTCGACGCGACCGGGCGGACCTCCCGGGCCCCGGCCTGGCTCGCCGCCCTCGGCCACCCGGCCCCGGCGACCACCCGCTACGACTCCCGTCTCGGCTACTCCAGCCGCTACTACGAGATCCCGCCGGATCCGTCGCGCCGCTGGCAGGGCATGTACGTCCAGGGCCGCCCCGACAGCCCGCGCGGGGGAGTGCTGGTGCCCCTCGACGACGGCCGCTGGCTGGCGACCCTGATCGGCAACGGCGAACACGCCCCGCCGACCGGGGACGAGGAGTTCCTCGAGTACACCCGGAGCCTGCGCACCCCGGCCCTGTACGACGCCCTCCGCGACGCCAAGCCGCTCTCCTCGCCGACGGGCTTCCGGAGCACCGCGAACGAATGGCGCCACTACGAGCGGCTCGACCGCTGGCCGGCCGGATTCGTCGTCCTCGGCGACGCCGCCTGCCGGTTCAACCCCGTGTACGGGCGCGGGATGACGGTGGCCGCCCTCGCGGCGGACGCGCTCGCCGACGCCGTCCGGGGCCTCGCGCCCCGGGAGATCGCCGCGGCCGCCCGGCGGATCCAGCGGCGTACGGCCACCGCCGCCGACGTGGCCTGGCAGATCGCCACCAGCGAGGACATGCGGTACCCGGAGACCGAGGGGCCGCCGCCCGACCAGGCGACCAAGGTCCTGCAGGCCTACATGTCCCGGGTGATCGTGGGTGCCAACGCCGATCCGGAGATCTCCCGCTCCTTCTTCGGGGTGCTGTCGCTGTCGGCTTCGCCGAACACCCTGCTGAGCCCCGGCACGGTGATCCGGGTCCTGAGCAAGTGGCGCCTGCCGACCGCTCCGGACACCGCCGCCTACCCGCCCCACCACCACGCCCCGCCGGACTCCGGCTCGTAGGGGGCGGCGGGGGTCCGGCCCGGCCCCGGCGGGTCCGGCCCCCGGCCCCGGCGGGGTCCGGACCGGTCCGCCGGGTCCCGCGGGTCCGGCCCGGTCCGCCGGGTCAGCCCGGTCCAGCAGGGTCGAGCCGGGTCCCGCCGGCGGCCACGGCCCGCTCGTACACGCCGCGGATCGCCTCGCCGAACCGGCTGCTGTACGAGGTCTCCTCGTCCCCGCCCCCGTCGCGGCCGCCGACCACCCCGATCAGGGTGTGCGCGTCGGTCAGCACCGGACCACCGCTCGTGCCGTCGGGTACGTCCGCGCAATCCAGCCGCAGCTGCGCGGGCCCCGCGGCGCGGGCGGTGTTGAAGCACTCCACCGGGTGCTCGGTGTCGTTCGGATAGCCCACGACCCGGGCCGGTGCGGGCAGTTCGGGCCGGAACCGGATCGTCTGGGCCCCGGTGGCGTCCTCCAGCCGCTCGCCGGGACGGCCGGGCCGGCGCATCCGGAGGAAGGCCACGTCGTAGTCGGGGTCCTGGTCCTCGGCCCACCGGGGGTCCACGTCGATCCGGGTGGGCACCCAGATCCCGTACGGGGCCTCACCGTCCCGGTAGCCCGGGGCGAAGGCGAGGTTGGTGCGGAAGCCGAGGCTGCCGCGGTACACGCAGTGGGCGGCGGTGGCGATGAGGTCGCCGCCGGGGGAGTGGACCACGCTGGCCGAGCAGTGGTGGCCGGAGTCCCCGTCGTCGCCGGGTGAGAACAGCGCCCCGATCGCGGCCTCGGCCGCGGCGGGCCGCGCGACCAGCGGGTCGGAGGGCTGCCAGCCGCCCGACCGCCAGTGCACGCCGGCCGGGGGGCCGCCCGTGCCCTGCGCGGCCGGGCCCGGCGGGGCAGGTTCCGGCGCCGGGGCCTCCTGTACCGGAGCCTCCTGTACCGGAGCCTCCTGTACCGGAACCTCCTGTACCGGAACCCCCGGCGCCGGAGCCTCCCGCGCCAGGCCGTCGAGCACGGCCGCCGCCGCGCGGTCGGCCGGCTCGGGGTCCTGTACGTAGCTCCCCTCCGCGGGATCCCCGTCGGCCGCGTACGCCGCGATGCCGCGCAGTTCCCACAGGTACCCGGCACCCCCGACCAGCGCCGCACAGCACAGGCCGACGAGCAGGGGGACCCGTACGGCCCGCCCGTGAACCTTGGTGAACATGTGGCACTCCCGCCCGAAGATCCCGATCGGCTCCATGTTCGACGGACGGCATGACGACGACAGTTCCGGAATCGGAACGTGTCCGTCCTCACAGCAGGACGCCCGTCACCCGCCGTCCTTCCGCTTGTCACTCAACTCGCCTACCCTCCACGCGAGTTGAAATGTGGACCCATCGACAGGGCGGACAGGAGCCGAAAGCATGAGATTGCGGAACCGGATGGCGGGTGCGGTGACGGCGGGGCTGGCGGCCCTGGCCCTCGTACTGGGCACGGCCCCGGCGGGGGCCGCCGCGGACCTCCCCTACGCGGGATCGACCGGCGTCGGCGTGCACAACGCGTACGAGAAGGCCAAGTACCCGTACTTCGCGGACGCCCTCGACTCGGGCGCCGCGATGCTGGAACTCGACGTGTGGACCAACTTCTTCGGCAGCTCCTGGCGGGTCTCCCACGACAACCCCTTCGGCAGCGACAGCAACTGCGAGAACGCCACCAGCCCCGCCCAGCTGCGCACCAAGTCCCGCAACCAGAACCTCGCCGGCTGCCTCTCCGACATCCGCAGCTGGCACGACGCCCACCCCGGCCACCGCCCGATCGTCCTCAAGCTGGAGCTCAAGGACGGCTTCGCCGCCAACCTCGGGCGCGGCCCGGCCGACCTCGACGCGCTGCTGGCCTCGAAGCTCGGCGACGCCGTCTACCGCCCCGGCCAGCTCGCCGCCGGCCACCCCGACCTGGACGCCGCCGCCCGGGCCGGCGCCTGGCCGAGCCGCGCCGCGATGGCCGGGAAGTTCCTGGTGGAGCTGATCCCCGGCACGCTGGAGGAGGGAAACGCCGGCGACACCCTGTGGACCGACCGGGAGTACGCCCAGTACCTGCGCTCCCTCGCCGCCGCGGGCCGGCTCGGCCAGGCCGCCGCCTTCCCCGCCGTGCACCGGGCCGAGGCCGGCGATCCGCGCGCCCGGTACGCCGACGCCTCGCTGCGCCCCTGGTTCGTGGTCTTCGACGGGGACGCGAGCGCGTACGCGGACGGCTCCATCGACACCGCCTGGTACGACCGCAACCACTACCTGCTGATCGCCACCGACGCCCACAACGTGGCGCCCGCCATCGACGGAGTGCACCCGACCGAGGCCCAGGCCCGGGACCGGGTCGGCCTGATGGCCGCGCACCACGCGTCCATCGCGTCGGCCGACTGGTACCCGCTGCCGTCGGTGCTGGCGACGGTCGTCCCGCGCGGCCGGTAACCTTATTGCGAACTATTCGCAATAAGGGCGGGGTGTCGGTGTCGTGGTGGGGTCTCCGGTGGTGCTCGGCATCGAGTCGTCCTGCGACGAGACGGGCGCGGGCATCGTCCGGGGCGGCCGCCTCCTCGCGCACGTCGTCGCGTCGAGCATGGACGAGCACGCCCGCTTCGGCGGGGTCGTCCCCGAGATCGCGGCCCGCGCCCATCTGCACGCCTTCAACCCGGTGGTCCGCCAGGCCCTCGACCAGGCCGGACTGCGCGCCGACCAGCTCGACGCGGTCGCCGTCACCACCGGCCCCGGCCTCTCCGGCGCACTCCAGGTCGGACTGGCCGGGGCCAAGACCCTCGCGTACGCGCTGGGCGTACCGCTGTACGGGGTCCACCACCTGGCCGGGCACGTCGCCGCCGACACCCTGGAGCACGGGCCGCTGCCCGAGCCGTGCGTGGTGCTGGTCGTCTCCGGCGGGCACACCTCGCTGCTGCTCGTACGGGACCTCGTACGGGAGCCGATCCTGCACCTCGGGGACACCCTGGACGATGCGGCCGGGGAGTGCTTCGACAAGGTGGCCCGGGTGTTCGGCCTGCCGTACCCCGGCGGGCCGGCCATCGACCGCGCCGCGCGGGGCGGGAACCCGAAGGCCGTGCCGTTCCCGCGCCCGCTGAGCGGCGGGCCGCGCACGGAGGACCCGTACGCGTACTCCTTCTCCTTCTCCGGGCTGAAGACGGCCGCCGCCCGCTGGGCCGAGGGCCATCGGCAGCGCGGGGAGCAGCTGCCGGTGGCCGACGGCGCGGCCTCGCTCCAGGAGGCGGTGGCCGACGTGCTGACCCGCAAGGCGGTCGCGGCCTGCACGGCGTACGACGTGAAGACGCTGGTGGTGGTCGGCGGAGTGGCGGCCAACTCGCGCGTCCGGGCGCTGGCGGAGCGGCGCTGCGCCTCGGCGGGCATCGAACTGCGGGTGCCGCCCATGACGTTGTGCACGGACAACGGGGCGATGATCGCGGCGATCGGCGACCTGCTGGTCCGCTCGGGCGCGGAGCCCGCCCCGTACGAGCTCACGATCGACCCGTCCGCGCCGCTGGAGTACGCGGCGCTCCACCCGGCCGGCTGACGGACGGGTCACTCGGCCACCAGCACCCGCGCGGCCCGGTACCGCGCGGCCTGGCGGGTGGCGTTGCCGTAGCGCGATTACGCGGCCTCGGCAAGGATCCGCTCCACTGCCGGGGAGCGAGGCCGGAAGACGTCGAGGAGGCCGATGGTGCGCAGGGCGGGAGCGAGTTCCCGCATCTGCGCGACGAGGGCTGCGTACTCGGGAGTGCCCTCGGTGAGGTCGTCCAGTCGTAGGGCGTTGGCGACGAATGCGGCCACCGACCCCTTGCGGACGGTCAGCCCGTTGATCGCGGTCGAGTCGACGCCCTCGGGCAGGACATCTTCCGGGCGCACGGCGGGCTGGTGCTGGTGCGAAGGCGAATGCGACATGACTATCCTTTGCGTGCCTGATGTACGTGCTTTCTGCACGCAGATTACGGTAGCAGGACTCCGTGCTCTTTGCACGTACTATCGAGGGGTGAGTGAAACGACACGTGACAGCACGTCCGCCGCCCGCGTGGCCGCAGCCATCGGGGCGCTGACCCTGCGCGCCACCCGTGCCGGGCTCTACGGCCGGTTGACCTCCGGGGTGGAGGGCGTGGACGCCACGACCTACCCAGTGCTGTCCGGGCTCGCCCGCGTGGGGCCCGTCACCGCCACCAAGCTCGCCGAGGCGATCGGGATGGACCGCACCGTCACCACCCGCTACGCGACCAGGTTGCAGGAGGCCGGGCTGGTCGCCCGCCGTCCCGACCCTGCTGACGCCCGTGCGACCAGGCTGGTCCTCACCGTTGAGGGCGAGAGGACGGTCACGGCGTTGCGCGGGGCAATGGAATCCTTCGTGGCGCAGGAGATGGCGACGTGGCCGTCGGGTGAGGCCGCCGCCTTCGCCATGCGCCTGGAACGCCTGACGCAGTCGCTCGCTCAGGGCGAGGCGGACCGTTCGCGCTGATGCGGGCTCCGCGGCGTCGAGGGCGACCTCGACCCGCTCGGCCTCTCCCCGCACCCGGGCCACCTCTTCCCGGACCTTCTTCCCATGTGAAGCAAGCCGCGGTAGTGGCGCAAGAAGGCCGGTTGTAGGGGGCAGCGCGCCGATACCGTCGCCTCCGTGGTCGATGGCTTTCGTGAGGCAACCGGTATCGGCCCACGCCTTGGTCACGCGAGGGTTGGCGGTGGTAATGCGGGAGAGTGGACGGGCGCCGCCGGCGTTGTCGGAGATGCTCGCCTGGCAGGGCCGGCCAGACGCAACTTCTTCGCGTTAGGCTGTCCCCATGAGTGCCCGTGCGACCACACGCCCCGGCGGGCGCAGCGCCCGCGTCCAGCAGTCCGTGCACCAGGCCGTCCGCGATCTGGAGGCGGAGGTGGGGCGGGATGCGCTGACCGTGCCCCTGGTCGCGGCCCGAGCGGGGGTCACACCGTCCACCGTCTACCGGCGCTGGGGGGACCTGCGGGAGCTGCTGTCCGACGTGGCCGTCGAGCGGCTGCGCCCGGACGCCCCGCCGGCCGATCGAGGCAGCCTGCAGGCGGACCTGGAGGCGTGGGCCGTGCAGTTCGCCGAGGAGATGTCCTCGACGGCCGGGCGCACGTACATCCGTGACGCCCTGCTCGGCGACCCCGAGCAGGGCAACGCGGCACGCTGCTCCGACTACGCCGCCGAGCAGCTGAAGGCCATCGGCGTGCGCGCGGCCGGGCGCGGGGAGGCCGTGCCGGACGTGGAGACGCTGCTGGACGTCGTTGTCGCCCCGCTGATGTATCGGATCCTGTTCCGCCCCTCGGACCTGTCCGAGGCGTACGCCGGCCGCCTGGTGGCGGCGCTCGGTCGCACCGCGTCCCCTCCCGGCGCGTAAAAGCTAAATATTTGCGTTCCAGTGACGCGCGGGCCTAGGCTGCTTAATGCAAAGCATTCGCCTTAAGGCTCGGAGGTGCTTCCATGTCCAGCGTCACAGCCCTGCCGTCCCACCGCCGCCTGCCCGTACTGGGCCACCGCGGCGCCTTCCGGCTCCACGCCTCGACCCTGGTCGGTGTGCCGGCCGCCTCCAGCGCACCGAAAGGGACCCACCGATGAGCACCGCCACCCCTCGTCAGGCCCGATGGAGCCTCGGCGACATCGCCGTACGCCGCGTCGACGAGATCGAACTGCCGCGGCCGACCGGGCCCTGGTTGCTGCCGGACGCCACCAAGGAGGTGCTGGACGAGGCGTCGTGGCTGCGGCCCGACTTCGCCGACGCCGACGTCCCGCGCCTGGCGAGCCACAGTTTCGCGGTGGAGGCGGGCGGGCTGCGGATCGTCGTGGACACCGGTATCGGCAACGGCAAGAGCCGCGCCAACCCGGCCTGGAACGGTCTCGACACTGATTTCCTGGAGCGGCTGGCGGCGGCCGGCTTCCCGCCCGAGTCCGTGGACCTGGTGATCACCACGCACCTGCACACCGACCACGTCGGCTGGAACACCCGCCCCGTCGGCGAGGACTGGGTCCCCACCTTCCCGGGCGCCCGCTACCTCACCAGCCGCACCGAATGGGACCACTGGGCCGCCACCGACCTGGACGAGGCCCGACGCCAGATGTTCCGCGACTCCGTCACTCCCGTCCGCGACGCCGGACAGTACGACCTCGTGGACGTGCCCGAACAGGGGCGCGAGGTGGCGCCGGGCGTCCTCCTGGTCCCTGCCCCGGGCCACACCCCGGGGCAGGTCGCCGTGGAACTGCGCGGCAGCGACCGCCGGGCGCTGATCACCGGCGACAGCATCCACCATCCCGTGCAGCTGTCCCACCCCCACGTGAACAGCTGCGTCGACATCGACCCCGCCCAGGCGGTCCGCACACGCCGCCGACTGCTCGACGCCCTGGCGGACACCGACGCGCTGCTCCTGGGCACCCACTTCCCGCAGCCCACGGCCGGCACCGTCCGCCGGGAGAACGGCCGCTACCGGCTGCTCGCCGAGCACGGCAGCGAGATCCCGGCCACCGCGGCCTGACCACGCGACCGGCCCCGCTCAGCCGCCCCGCACGGGCCGCCGAGCAGCCCTGGCGTGTGCAGTACATAAAGCGAATTCTTGGCCTTTAGTGCCTCGGCTACCACCGCTCCAGCCTTGACCGAGAGGGAGAACATCCATGTCCGCCGTCGAACTCACACCTCCGGAGGCCGCCCGCTGGGCCGCCCGCGCCGGACTGGTGCTGCCCGCCGAGCGCCACGCCGCGGTCGCCGCGGTCGCCAACCACATCCACAGCGTCGTCGCGGTCCTGCGCGAGCTGGACTTCGCGGACGTCCCGCCCGCCGCCGCCTACCGCGCCGGAGAGGAGAAGCACGATGCAGCCGTATGAGCTGTCCCTCGCCGCCGCCGCGGACGCGATACGTGCCCGGCGACTGTCCCCCGTCGAACTGGTCGACTCCGTCCTCGACCGCCTCGAGAAGGTGGAGCCGCACCTCGGCGCCTACGTCAGGGTCGCCGCGGAGCAGGCGCGCCGGGCGGCGGGCGAAGCCGAACACGAAGCGGCGCAGGGCCGTTACCGGGGGCCCCTGCACGGCATCCCGATGGGGCTCAAGGACCTGATCGATGTCAGCGGGATGGCCACCACGGCCAGCTCGCGGGTCCGCGCCGGCCATCGCGCGACAGCGGACAGCACGGTCGCCGCGCGTCTGAGCGCAGCCGGCGCGGTCCTGCTCGGCAAGACGCACACCCACGAATTCGCCTTCGGCCTGACCACCCCGCAGACCCGCAACGCCTGGGACCGCGGCCGGGTCGCCGGTGGCTCCAGCGGTGGCTCCGCGGTCGCCGTCGCGTCGGGCACCGCGACCTTCGCCCTGGGTACCGACACCGGCGGGTCGATCCGGGTGCCCGCCGCGCTCAACGGGGTCGTCGGCCTCAAGCCGACCTACGGTCTCGTCCCCCGTCACGGCGTCACCTCCCTGTCCTGGTCGCTGGACCACGTCGGTCCGGTCACCCGCACCGTCGAGGACGCGGCCCTGGTCCTGACCGCGCTGGCCGGACACGATCCGCGCGACCCCGCCTCGCTGTCCGTGCCCGCCTCGGACTACCGGCCCGGTGCCGGCACGGACCTGACGGGGCTGCGCATCGGCCTGCCGCGCACCTACTACTTCGACAACGTCCACCCGCAGGTGGCGACCGCCGTCCGGCACGCCATCGGGCAGCTGGAAGCCCTGGGCGCACAGCTCGTCGAGGTCGACATCCCGATGACCCGCTACATCCAGGCCACCCAGTGGGGCCTGATGGTCCCGGAGGCCGGCGCCTACCACGAAGGCAGCCTGCGCACGGTCCCCGAGCTGTACCAGGAGGACGTCCGCATCCTCCTGGAGGCAAGCGAGTTGATGAGCGCCGGTGACTACATGCGCGCTCAGCGCTCCCGCACGCTCATGCGCGCCGAGTGGGCCCGGATGCTGGAGGAGGTCGACCTGATCGCCGCCCCGAGCGTCCCGATGCCCGCGGTCGGGGCCGACGAGGAGACGGTCACCTGGCCCGACGGCACGACCGAGAGCGTCTCCGACGCGTACGTGCGCCTCTCCGCCCCCGCCAACATCACCGGAGTGCCCGCCCTGACCGTTCCGGTCGGCCATGACGCGGCGGGCATGCCCATCGGCATGCAGCTGCTCGGCCGGCCCCTCGGTGAGCCCACGCTCCTGCGGGTCGGCCACGCCTACGAGCAGACGCAGCCCGCCCGGGCACTCGCCACAGCGGCCTGAAAGAGCGTTCGCCGATCGGGTCCTGCACGCCCACGGCCTGCAGCGGGGTGCTGCTCGGGGGAGCGGCCTGGCGATCCGGGAGTTCAACGCGCACGTGCGCGCCGACGAGCGGGTCGAGCCGGTGATGCTCCCGGTCGCGGACGGCCTCACGCTCGCGCGCAAGCGCTGACGCCCGCTGGGGCATCCTGGGGTGACAACCGCACCCCGAGGAGCCCCAGTTGACCGCCCCGCACGCCGACCCGCACACGCACCGCCGCCACATCGGCTTCGAGCGCCTGCACAACTTCCGCGACCTGGGCGGCTACCGCTCCGCCGACGGCCGCTCCGTCGCCTGGGGCACGCTCTACCGCTCCGATTCCCTCGGCAAGCTCGCGGGCGCAGACTGGGACCGCTTCCTCGGGCTGGGCATACGGACCGTCATCGACTTGCGCTACCCCTGGGAGATCGAGGCCAAGGGCCGGATCCCGCAGGCCGAGCGGTTCACGTACGCCAACCTGAGCATCGAGCACCGACCGTACGACCAGGCCGCGATCGACCCCGACATCGACCCCTGGCGGTACCTGGCCGACCGGTTCGCCGAGGTGACCGAGGACGGCGTCCTGGAGATCCGTCAGGCCATCGAGCTCATCGCCGCCGATGCCGGACCGACGGTGTTCCACTGCACCTCGGGCAAGGACCGCACCGGCCTGATCGCCGCATTCGTCCTGACCCTGCTCGATGTGTCCGAGGAGGAGATCCTGGCCGATTTCGCGCTCACCGAGCTGGCCACCGCCCGCCTCACGGCCGACTGGCACGCGGCCAACCCGGGCCGCACGATGCGCTGGCCCGCGTACGGCCGCGCCCCGGCGACGATCCTGTCCCTCGTCTTCGCCGACCTGACCACGCGCTATGGCTCCGTGGCCGACTATCTGGCCACCCGCGTCGAGATCACGCCCGCGACGGCGGCGCGGCTGCGGGAGCGCCTGCTGCGCTGATCATGGCCGGAAGGTGGCGTCCGTCAACCAGGCTTGCGGGCTTGCCAGTTGAGGCGGGTATCTCAACAATGCGCATGACAACCGGAGGATCTTCGGTTGCATCGTCACCAGAGGGGAACCCCCACATGAACAAGCCTCTCGCCGGCGCCCTGCTCTCGCTGCTCCTGATAGGAGCGGCGGCAGCTCCGGCCGTCGCCTCCGTACCCCAGGACAAGGCCGCGGCGGCCGTCACCGTGAACTTCGCGGGGACGGTCGCACTCAGCAACTGCTCCGGCTCCGTCGTCCGCGCCCCCGGCTCCCAGCCGACCGACCCCGCGCTCGTCCTCTCCAACGGGCACTGCGTGGAGACCGGCTTCCCGGCACCCGGCGAGGTCGTCAAGGACCAGCCGTCCAACCGCTCGTTCAGCCTGCTGGGTGCGTCGGGCTCGCGCGTCGCGACGCTGCGGGCCAGCAAGATCGCGTACGCGACGATGACCGACACGGACATCTCGA
Organism: Streptomyces sp. NPDC050448; assembly: GCF_040655295.1. Classification (NCBI taxonomy): domain Bacteria; kingdom Bacillati; phylum Actinomycetota; class Actinomycetes; order Kitasatosporales; family Streptomycetaceae; genus Streptomyces; species Streptomyces sp. NPDC050448. The sequence goes on from NZ_JBFAJR010000025.1 coordinate 58,937, forward strand.
TCTACCAGCTCACCAAGACCTACGCGCAGATCCAGAGCCAGTACGGCATCAGCGCGCTCACCCTCAACGACGCCCGTCCGGTGCAGGGCTCGGAGATCAAGGTCGTGTCGGGGTACTGGAAGCGGACCTACAGCTGCAACGTGGACGGGTTCGCGTACCGCCTCAAGGAAGGTGAGTGGACCTGGAAGGACTCGGTCCGCTACACCTCGTCCTGCAACACCATCGGCGGCACCTCGGGCTCCCCGGTGATCGACACGACGACGGGCAAGGTCGTCGCCGTCAACAACACGGGCAACGAGGACGGCGAGCGCTGCACGGACAACAACCCGTGTGAGGTGGACGAGAGCGGCAACGTCACCGTCCGTCAGGGCATCAACTACGCCCAGGAGACGTACATCATCGTCCCCTGCATCGGCGCGGGCAGCAAGATCGACCTGAACCGCCCGGGCTGCGTCCTGCCGAAGCCGTAGGCACGGGTGGCCGCCCGCCCCGCGGGGCCGGCGGCCACCACCCACGCGACCGGGGAAGACCGGCCCCACCACAGTCGGCCGCAGCCCCGATCCGGACCCGGCCGGCGACCGGGGCGAGGAGAGCGGCCCGAGCGCGGCCGAGGTCCTCGTGCAGCGGGGACGGCCGGGATCCGGCGGGTCGATGGCCCCGGCCGCCCGGGCCGTGTGCCAGCGTGGACCCGATGCAACCGGTCCACGGTGTCCTCACGCCCTTCCTGCACAACGACATCCCCTACCTGGAGAAGGCGCTCCGCACCATCGCGGTGTACGCGCTGATCCTCGTGCTGCTCCGGATCGTCGGCAAGCGCCAGCTGGCGCAGCTCAGCACCTTCGACCTGGTCGTCATGCTGCTGCTGGCCAACGTCGTGCAGAACGCCGTGATCGGCCCGGACGACTCGGTCGTCGGAGCGGCCTTCGGGGCCGCCGTACTGCTCGCGGTGAACACCGTGGTGGTCCGGGCGGCGGCCCGCTACGAACGGCTGGGCCGCCTGCTGGAGGGCTCCCCCACCCTCCTGGCCCGTGACGGCCACTGGCTCACCCGCGTGATCCGCCACTACGGCCTGCGCCGCGCCGACCTCGACGCGGCGGTCCGCCACCAGGGCGGCGACGACGTCACGGAAACCACGGAGGTCACCCTCGAACCGGGCGGCACCCTGGTGGTTCAACTGGCCGAGCCGGAACAGTCGGCGGACAAGGCGGACATCGCCGCACTGAAGGCCGCCATCGCCACCCTGGAACGCAAACTCGACGCCCTGGCGGCTCGCAACCCCTGACCCGCCGGCTCACCCGCCCCGGACGGCCACGGCGAGATACCGGAACTCTCCCCGCAGCCCTTCCTGCTCGGAGTAGTCCTCCCAGCCGAGGTCGTAGCTGATCCCGACCTCCCGACGGCCCGCCTCCACCGATGCGCGGGCCTCCCACTATGGCGCCAACGCAACGCCCGCACCAGCGCCCTGCGCGACCCCGCCCGTCCCCGCGGCGGCCGTGGCGCCGCGTTGAGGTGTTACCTTGTATTGCATGGTACCTGGTGAGACAAGCTCGGACGGCGCGGAAGGCGCGGACGGCCCCGTGGCGAGCCAGTTGCGCAGGGGGGTGCTGGAGTACTGCGTCCTCGCGCTGCTCCGCGACGGCCCGCGCTACGGAGTGGAACTGCTCCAACAGCTCGCCGAGGTCCAGGTGATGGCGACCAGCCAGGGCACGATCTACCCCCTGCTGTCCCGCCTTCGCCGCACCGGCCTCGCCGCCACCTACCTCCAGGAATCGGCGAGCGGCCCCTCGCGCAGGTACTACACGCTCACCGACGCCGGCCGCCGCGCCCTGGACGAATTCGCCGCGCTCTGGCCCGACTTCCGCATGGCCGTCGACCACTTCCTCAACCCTGGAGAGCAGCCGTGAACGTTGACCATGACCAGCCGCTGGTACGCGCCTACCTTGCTGCCGTCGCCCAGCGCACCGCCGCGCTCCCGGAGGCCACCCGCGGCGAACTGCTCGCCGACCTGCGCGAGCACATCGACGTGGCCCTGGCGCAGAGCGACGCCGCGGATCAGGAGGCGGTAGTACGGCAGATCCTGGACCGGCTCGGACGGCCGGAGACGGTGGCCGACGCCGCGCTCGCCGAGGAAGGCACCCCCCGCCCCGAGGCGGAGAGCCCCGCCCGCACCGCCGTCACCCTCGGCCTCGTCGCCCTGTCCTGGCCGCTGACCCTGGTCCCGGCGGTGGGCCCCGTCCTGGCCCTGGCCGCCGCGGTCTTCGCCCTGGTGCGGGTGTGGAAGTCGGCCCAGTGGATCCGCAAGGAGAAGCGCCGGGCAACACTGCTGCTGCTCTCGCCCGTGCTGGCCACCCCCGCCGTCGCCGCCGTCCTCTCCCTCGCGACCGGCGGCCTGACCCCCCTCACGGTGCTCACCGCGTACGCGGCGGCGTTCTGCCTCCCCGCGGCAGCAGCGCTGCGCCTCGCCCGCGCGGCCGCCCGCATCCGCAACACCACAGCCCTGGCCGGGGCATAGCACCGACAGCGACGGCGGTGGACGCCTTGGATCACTGGAGGGAGCATGGCGGTGCACATCGTGCCCTGGGTACACGTCGTTCCGGAGCAAGGGGCCCTGCCTGTCGATGTGCTGCTTCCCGTCACCGGCAGGAGGTACGTGGCGCGGCTCGACGGCAGGAACCGCCCTGTGGCCCTTGTGTTCGTTCGGCCGGGTGTGGCTCACTCGGCGCCGGCGGGCCGGCGGGTGTCGAGGTCCGGGAAGAGGGTCGCGGCCACGTGCTGGGTGTCGGCGTATTCGATGACGGAGGCGATCTTTCCGTGGCGGACGGTGTAGATGCCGATGCAGCGGTTGTCGTAGGTGCCGCCGTGGACGGTCTTGGCCCTGGAGGTCCATTCGGCGACCACGCGGTCGCCTTCGGCGATCGTGCTGACCAGTTCGACCTCCAAGCTGCCGGGGACGAGGATCGGTCCCATGCCGCCGAGGAAGTCGTTGATGATCGCGTCGCGGTCGTGCCACACCTTGGAGATGGGCAGGTCGCCCGGGTAGTGCCAGGTCGCGTCCTCAGCGAAGCTGTCGTGGATGACGTCGGCGTCGCCGTCGCGGACGGCCTCGACGTAGCGGATGACGACGGTCCTGGGGTCGGTGCCGGTCATGGTCGTGCTCCTTCGGTGGTTGTTGTTTCCCGGTCGTTCGGATGTGATTCAGGACAGGGTGAGGACGGCCTTGCCGCGGATGCGGCGCTCGCGCAGGTCAGTGAGAGTGGTCGCGGTGTCGGCCCAGCCCGCGACACGGCCGATCTCCGGGTGCAGGCGGCCTTCCGCGGTCAGCCGGACGAGCGCCGCCAGGTCCTCGTCGAGGCGGGTGCCGGCGTCGAGGTAGTGGAAGTGGCGGATGACGGCCGACTCGGGACCGGTGAAGAAGTCGAAGAAATCGAGCGTCGCGGGGGTACGGCTGGCCTGCCCGAACCAGATGAGCGTGCCGCGCTTGGCGAGCCGCGCCAGAGCGAGGGGGAGGGCCGGGCCGCCGGTCGACTCCAGCACGATGTCGTAGGGGCCGCGGGCGTCGGCGACGTCGTGGACGATGTCGGCAGCGCCGAGTTCGGCGAGCCGGGTGCCGCGTTCGGTGTTCCGGGTCACGGCGGTGACCTCGCCCCCGGCGGCGGCCGCGAGCTCGGTGACGTAGTGGCCCACGCCTCCGGACGCACCGGTCAGCAGGACGCGCCGTCCCAGCACCGGCCCCGCGGCCCGCAGCAGCCGCAACGCGGTGAGCCCGGCCAGCGGCAGCGCCGCGCCTGCGCGTGCGCAGACGGCGTCCGGCAGCACCGCGAGCGCGTCGGTCGGCACCGCCACGTACTCCGCCCAGCCGCCCGCCATGGGGTGGCCGACGACCCGCGTGATCCCGGCCGGTCCGCTGCCGTCGGCGGCCGGCTGCACCACCAGCCCCGCGATGTCCTTGCCGGGGCGCTCACCAGGGGCGGGTCTTTCCAGCTTGAACGTCTCACCCCGGTTGACCGAGAACGCCTCGACCTTCACCAGCGCCTCGTTGGGACGCGGTGTCGGCTCGGGGACGTCGGCGAACACGACCGGCTCGGCGGGATCCCCGGTCGGTATGAGGGCTTTCATCGTTGTCATCTCCTCGGCGGGCTTCTGGGGTCACGCCCTGGTGTGGCGTCTGGGACCATCTGACCGGGCGGGGTGGTGGCGCGGCCAACAACGAATCCGCCTGGCCGACAACGGGCGGTTGTCGCATAGGGTCAGCGGCATGGATCTCGACCTCGCCCTGGTCCGCGCGTTCGCCACGACCGCCGGGACGCTGCACTTCGGGCGGGCCGCCGAAGAGCTGAACACCAGCCAGCAGGCGTTGTCCAAGCGCATCGCGCGGCTGGAGGAGCTGCTGGCCGTCCGCCTGTTCGAGCGCGAGGGCGGCACCCGGCTGACCGAAGCGGGCGACCGGTTCCTGCCGGCCGCGCGTGAGGCGCTTGCCGCGGGCGAGCGCGCGATCGCGGCGGTCACCGGCGCCGGGCCGGTCGTACGCATCGACACGTGGGGGCACCTGTACGCGCCGTTGCGCACGGTCGCCCAGGCGGTGCAGGCGCTCGGACCGGTGCGGCTGGAGCCCGGCCCAGGACGTGACTGGCCCACAGTCGCGCAGGCACTGCTGCGCGGCGACACCGACCTGGGCTTCGGCCGGGTGCATCCGCTGCCGGGCGGCCGCGACACGGAACTCACCCAGCGGCTCGTGCGGCTGGAGCCCGTCGACGCGGTGGTCGGCCCGTCTCACCCGCTGGCCGACGCCGACGCACTGCGCCCGGCGGACCTGCGCGACAGCACCCTGTGGTGCCCGGCCGAACTGACCCGCCTGGACTTCCTCCGCCGCTTCGCCGACGAATTCCGGATCACTCGGCGACAGGACGGCCCCAACCTGGGCCTGGACCACCTGGCCGAGCACATCCGTACCGACGCCACGTGCTTCACCCTCTTTCCCGCCGACGCGCCGCTGCCCGACCACGCCGGTCTGCGCTCCATCCCACTCGTCGAGCCGACCCCGCTGTACGCGTGGTCGCTGGCCTGGCGCGAGTCCTACCGTCACCCGCTGCTCGACACCTTGCTGCGCGGCTTCACCGAAGCCGGCCGCACCCGGCGCTGGCTGGACTACACACCGCAGCGCGACTGGCTCCCCGACACCGACCACGCGAAACTGGCGGTTCGCACCGGGCCGGGGCTCGGCGTGGTTCACAACGGCTGACAGGATGGCTCGATTGCGGGCAGGAGCTTCAGCTCCTGGGGCCTCCTTCCCCTCACGTGTTCCGGCGGCCGGGGGAGCCTCTGGCGGCCCACCCGCGGCCCACCCGCGGCCTTCTCGGTCCCGGAACTAGTGGGCGGCCGCCATCGGGACGGCATCGGCCTTTTCTTCCGCCGCCTTGCCGTCGGGCCCCGTACCGCCGTTCTGCTCCCTGGCGTTGATGAGCAGGAAGGCGGCGGCCGCGGCCACGACGAGGATGCCGACGGCCCACCAGATCGCGCTGGCATAGCCGTGCACGGCTGCCATGTTGGCCAGCCTGGCCCGGTCGACGCCGGAACGAGCGTGCGTGGAGAGCCAGTTCGAGGTCGCGCCTGCCGCGACGGTGTTCAGCAGGGCGGTGCCGATGGAGCCGCCGACCTGCTGGGACGCGCTGATCAAGGCGGAGGCCACGCCGGCGTCCTGCGGCTGCACGCTGCGGGTGGCCAGACTCATCGCGGGCATGAACGCCGTACCCATTCCCAGGCCGAGGAGCACCTGCGCGGGCAGAATCAGGCCGGCGTACGAACTGTCGACCTTGATCTGGGTGAGCAGCGCGATGCCGAGAGCCGAGGTCAGGAAGCCCGGACCCATCAGCAGCCGCGGCGGCAGGCGGGTCATCAGCCGGGTGCCGATCTGCGTCGACCCGATCACCATACCGACGATCATGGGCAGGAAGGCGAAGCCGGTGAGGACCGGCGTGTACCCCTTCACGACCTGCAAGTAGTAGGTCAGGAAGAGGAAGAGCCCGAACATGCCGATGACGGCCAGCCCCAGGGAGAGGTAGATACCGCCCCGGTTGCGTTCGGTCACCACCCGCAGCGGCAGCAGGGGGCTCGATACCTTGCTCTCGACCAGGACGAACGCGCCGAGCAGACCAGCCGAGGCAATGAAGAGGGCGACGGTGACGGGAGCGGTCCAGCCGTCGGACTCGGCGCGGGTGAACCCGTACACGAGTGACAGCAGGCCGGCGGTGGCGAGGACGACGCCGGGGAGGTCCAGACGGGCGCCGTTGCGGGCACCCGCCGGCTCGCGGATCACGGTGACGGCGCCGAACACGGCCGTGACGGCGAACGGGATGTTGACGAACAGCGCCCAGCGCCAGTTCAGGTACTCGGTCAGCGCACCGCCCATGATCAGGCCGAAGGCGCCGCCGGCACCGGAGATCGCGCTGTAGATCCCGAACGCTTTCGCCCGCTCCCTGGGTTCGGTGAAGGTGACCGCGAGCAGCGACAGGGCGGCCGGGGCGAGCAGCGCGCCGAACACGCCTTGCAGGGCGCGGGCGCCGAGCAGCATCCCGGGGTTGACCGCGAGGCCGCCCAGCGCGGACGCACCCGCGAAGCCGAGCAGGCCGACGATGAACGCGCGTCTGCGGCCGGTGAGGTCGGCGATGCGGCCGCCGAAGAGCAGCAGGCTGCCGAATGCCAGCGAGTAGGCGGTGATCACCCATTGCCGGTTGCCGTCGGAGATGCCGAGGTCGTGCTGGGCCGAGGGCAGGGCGATGTTCACGATGGTCGTGTCGAGCACGACCATCAACTGGGCGAGGCCGATGAATATCAGCGCTTTCCAGCGATGTAAGTGCGACTGGGGGGTTGCGTGCATGACGTCTCTCGGTTGACCGGGCGTTCGGGGCGGACAGGGCTGCTCAGGGTGCCTGTTCCAGGGAGGGCTGCAGGGTGGGCAGCAGGGTGGGCAGCAGTTCGGCGAATACGTCGACCGCGGCGCCCATCGCTTCATCGCTGCCGGGTCCGCCCATGGCGGTCCGGGCGAGTATCCCCTCGCGGGAGGCGAGCAGGAACGTGGCGAGGCTCTGCGCGTTGATGCGTGTGCCGTTGCGGTCGAGCAGGAGCGCTACGGCCTCGGTCACGGCTTTGTCGTGTTCGTGCAGCCGTGCGCTGAGTTCCGGGCTGCGGGCGGCGTCGAGCCGGAACTCCAGGAAGAGCAGGATCCAGTTCCGCTCGCCGGGATCGACCGCCAGGAGCAGTTCCCCGATCCGGCGGGCCGCCCCTGGCGCCGGATCGTGGAGCAGGCGCTCCAACTGGTCGAGCCGGTGGCCGGAGTGGCGGTCGAACAGCGCGAGGACGAGGTCCTGCTTGCTCTCGAAACTGGAGTAGAAGGCCCCCCGGGTATACCCGGCCGCCGCGCACATGTGCTCGATGGTGGTCTTCGTGTACCCCCGCTCGACCAGCACCCTCTCGGCGGCGTCGAGCAGCCGTTCACGGGTGTGCGCGCGCCGACGAGGCGGTCGGCCGGAATCGGTGGAAGCAGGGTTCGATGAAGCCACGCGGAAACGATACAACATGTATTTAATACAGTGTGTATCGAACCGCCGTACGGTCGAAGCCCATTGGGACGCCGCACCCTCTGTACCCCTCCGTGGAAGCCGGCCGAAAGGCAGTGGGACGAAGCAGTCGGAGTGAGACGCATCGGGTGAATCTCGCTGGTGGGACGGGGAACGTCCCCGTTAGCATCCGACGATGACGACGCCGGCAGACAAGCCCTTCCGCGATGCGGTGCGTCGAGCTGACGTCGGCTGGCTGGCCGGCCATCTTGACGCGCAGCTCTGCCCGCCGGCCGTCTTCGAACGCCTCATCCGGCACGACGATCCCCGCCTGCGGTACCTGGGGTTGGTCCTTCTGGCCGAGCGCGTCACGTCGGGCCGGACGGGCGACGAGCTTGAGATGGCCGAGCTCGCGGAGCTGCTGCCGGTATCAGTGGAGGGACCGCCGGAGGCGGTGCTCGTCCTGGCGCGGCTCCATGAACGACTGGGGTCGCATCTCCAGGGGCTCCGCCGGCCTTCGTGGCGCACGGCTGAGCTGCCGGCACGGGTACAGATCGCTTGGCTGCGCGCTGAGCTTCTCAACGAGCCGACGGTGATCCGGAAGGAGCCTCCGGGCGAACTGCTGTACCAGGCCGTGCGGGAAATGACCGTCACCTGCGCGCACCGGCCTGGGCCGCTCGTGAACGAGCTGGTGGGCAGCGGGGACCCGGTGTTGCAGGCCGCGGCGCTGCAACTGGCCCGGCAGGGGCTGCACGCCGGTCTGCTGGCTCCCGCGCTGGTTCGCGAGTACGCGATCAGCCTGCTCGGTGTCGACAGCGCAGACGTCGTCGCCGCCGCACTGGGCGAACTCACCGAGCCGTGGGCGGCGTTGGATTCCCTGCCGCCGGGACGCCTGTCTCCCTTTCTCGCTGCCGATTCGGTGATCACACGGCCCGAGGTGGCCGATGCCGCGATCGCGGCTGCCGCCCATCATGGGCACCGTGCCCTGCTGCGGCAGGTCATTGACGATGAGGATCTGCCGCCGGGTCTTCGCCGGCGCGGGATGGAACTGCTCGGTGACCTGGCGGACCGCGGTGACATCGGCGCATTGTTGGCCATCGCCGCACGGGACCCCTTGCTGTTCGGCGGGCCGGCGGTGACATGCCTGCGCGGACTCCACCGGCGCGGGCACTTCCCGGACGGTCCACACGTCCCGTCCGTCATCGGCCTGGCGCTGGCCGATCACTCGATTCCGCCCCACGAGGTCGCGACGATCCTGTTCACCTGCCGGCAGGTGATGTTCCGTGTACTGGTGGATGCGGCGGCCGACGATCCGAGCTGGCCGCGGCGGCTCACGCTGCTGGTCGCCCTGGCCGGACAGGGGGCGGGGGAGCTGCCGATCGGGGACGCGATCACACGGGTTCTTCCCTCGGCTCCCGTGCCAGAGCTGTTTCTCGACGCGATCCGCGCAGTGCGCCATGCGGATGCCGAAGACGCCGTGATCGCTCTCCTGCCGTCCGCTCCCGCCGCGGCCCTGGATGCTCTGGAGGCCATCGGCGGGCACCGGACGGTGACAGCGTTGAGGGAAGGGCTCGGTCTCGCCACGGCGGAGACCGTGGGCGTGATCGCGCCGCATCTCCGCGCGGTGCGGAACCGCGCCCTTGAGACGCTGTGGCATCTGACCCGCGATCCGTCACAGCGACGTGCCATCCTCGTCCGTCTCGATCCCGCCGATCTGCCGACTCGCATCGCGACGGATCTCGGTGGCCCGGACGAGCAGGAACTGGCTCTCCTGAGTTCCCATCTGGACCCGGACGAACCGGTGGCGGCACTGTGCAGACTGGCCGCCCACGGCGGCGCCGGCACGCTGCCGGTCATCGCGGACCTGCTCCTGCGTATCGTGGCCGGGCTGGCGGCGTCCTGGGAACCGAGCGGAGCCGCCCCGAGACGCGAAAGCGGACAGCCGGCCGGGGAGCCCGTGGTACCCCAGGAGATCCTGGATGCCGTACACGGCCTGGGCCGTCGTCTCCACGAGCGGGGACGGATCAGGCCGGCCTGCATGCTCGACGCGGCGACTGCACGCGAGGCCGGACACGCACTCGTCGCGACCATGGGTCTGGATCTGCTGGACCGGCCGGGACTGTCGAGCGGCGAGCAGGCGATCCTGCTCGAACTCCTGCTCCGAGCCCCCTACGCGCGCACCCGTGCGCGGGTGCACCGCCTGCTGCGGCACCGCGACCGGCACGTGCGCAAGCACGTGATCGCATTGCTCGCCCGCGACGCCACCGGGGACGATGCGGAGGCATTGTCGGCGACCTTGATCGCGCTGACCGCAGCCCAGGACATCCAGACCGTCCGGCAGGCGCTGCTCGCCCTCGGTCACGCGCGGGCCCGCTGGGCCTCCACCGCGATCGCCGCATGTCTCGGCCATCCGAACATGAACATCAAGAAGACCGCCGCCGGGGTTCTGGTCCGCGCGGGCACGCCCATGGCGGTACCGGCACTGCTCTTCTGGCTCGGGCGTCACGACAATCCAGGCCTGCGCGGTTCGCTCATCGAGGCGCTGCGCGCCATCCTCGGCGACGCATACCTGGCGACCGTCCTCGCCGCCGCCGAACAGAGCGAAGACGGCCGCGCCCGCGAACTGCTGCTGGCAGGCCTCGACCGCACACTGTCGGCGCGCTCGGTCCTTGCACTGGACGACCAGGCATCACGGGTCGCACCGACCCTGCTTGCCCTGGTGGCGACCGGCCGGGTCGGCCTCGCTTCCGGGACGGTCGAGGAGCTGTCGACGGCCATGGCCAAACACGGGATCACCCCGCCCGCCGCGCCGCGGTCGGCGGCGGACACCGGAGCGGACCTCGACGTCAGGTCGCTGATGGCCGAGGGCTGGAATCCGTCGGTCGCGCTGCGCATTGCCGCACGGCATGAGCAGCCGCACCCCACGCAGCTGCGGGTGCTGCGGCCCATGCTGCCGGACTGGCTCCGCCTGGCCGGCTCGGAACCCGCTGTCCGAAGTCGCGTACTGCGGCTCACCCTCCGGCTCTGCCCTGCGCCGTGGACGACCGGGGAACTGACGGCCTTCGCCCGGTTCACCAGGGTCCTGCTCGACGGGCTCGCCGAGGCCTCGGCCGGAGACCGGCACGACCTCATCACGGTGCTCGAAGCGGTCGCGCCGACTCTGCCGGAGGCTCTGAAGCCGGCTGTCGCCGATGCTGTACGCGCGCTGCCCTCTGCACCCGGGAGCCGGTCCGTACTGACGCTGCTCCGCGGCCTCGGCGCGGTGCTGGTCCGCGCCGACCTCGAGCAGGCACTTGCTTCGGCCCGGCTGGGCGCCAATCCCTGGCAGGCCGAGACCGCTGTGCTGCGGGACGCGTTCGCCGCCCCGCAGTCCCCTGCAGCCACCTCGCCGGCCGAGGCCGAGGAGTGGCGAGCCGCGCTGGATGCCGCAGTGCGCACGCCGGGCGCCCTGGAGCAAATCCGCCGACTCCGTCGACTCCGCCGGCAGCACGACGGCATCCCGGGCTCCCGGGACCGCCTGAGCGCACTGATCGATGTCTACCCCTCTGCGGGCCCCGAGACCCGCGCCGCCCTCATCGACTGGATGACGGACATCCAGCCGCTCGACGCACCACCCTGGACCATCGCCGAGACCACCCACGCGCCGGCGCCGCGACCGCGGACCGTGCACCTCGACGACCTCGACCAGCCCCGTTCGACCGCACTGCGGGAGCGCCTGCTGGCCATGCTGCAGGGATCCGCTCCGGATCACCGGCACACTGCGGCCCTGGCGCTCTTGGAGTGGCCCGAGCCCGAGGCCAGGCTTCCCGTGCTCCGAGCATTTCTGCAAGGCCGCATCGACGTACCCGTCGGTGTCGACCTGGCCCGCACACTGAACACCATCGGCGAGACGGAACTCCGCGCGGATGGCATCCTGCACGACAGGGTCGCTCTCGCGGCAAGCCGGCTCGACCCGTGGGACCTGGAACCGCTGGTCCCGCTACTGCTGGAATGGTGGGAGCACGACCCGCCGTCCAGCAGCTCCGCAGCCGGGCGGGCGCTGCGCCGGGTCCCCGCCGACGTGCTGGCAGAGCGCCTCGGTGGCCGGCTCGACGCCGGCGCCTGGGGGTTCCTCGACCTGCTCTGCGGGCGTTCCCTGCTGCGCACCCCTGTGCTGACGCGGACCTGTCGGCGGCTGCGCGCCGAAGGCCGCGACGACCTCGCGGACAGGCTGCTCCTCGTCGAGGGTCCGCTGCGCCGCCCGGACGCTGTACGGCAGGACGCCGCCGCGCTGGCAGAGCTCCGCGACCGCGCCCCGGCCGCGTCGTCGGGAGCGGCACAACCCCCGTCCCAGCAGAAGCTGTTGGACCTGGCCAGGGCCGGCGACCTGGTGCAGATACGCCAAGCACTCGCGCGGCTGGCCGAGGGACACAGCGGCCCGGAGCCAGATCAGGACCCCCGTCTGCGGGACCTGATCGGTGGGTTGCTGCATCATCCCCAGCCCAAGGTCCGCCTGCACGCCCACCGGACCTCAAGGGCAATGCTGGACTGGCAGACCTACCTGCACCACACGTCGATCTTGCTGGACGACCCCCGGCCAGATCTGGTGCGCACGGCGATCCGGATTCTCTGCCACGCGAACTGGGCACCCGCGATACCCGCCCTGACCGGAATGCTGGAGCACTCCCATCCCGTCGTCCGTAAGGCTGCGGCCAAGGGGCTCATCGAAATGGGCACACCGGCGATCCCCGCCCTCAGACATGCCGCCGTCCACGTCCGTCCCGACAGGCGGTCCCTTTACACAGTGGTTCTCGAACAGATCACGGCCGCATCTGCGGCTGCCCCGGGTGGTCGGCTGAGACGCGGGTGGTCTGCCGAGAGCTGAGCGGGACCAGCCGCGCCGGGTCGGCAGCAGGGCCCGGACCGCGCGTCGCGGTCCGGGCCCTGCCCGTGCGGTGCCGCCCTGCTGCGGCGGTGCGTCAGCGCTGGGCGGTGTCGTCGCTGGCCTGCCCGGCGGCGGCCTCGGCTGCGCGGGCCTTCTCGCGCATCTTGCGCACCAGCTCCGCCTTCTTGTCGGCGGCACCCTGGCGGTCGTGGTTGCGGTGCGGACCGTTGTTCTGCCGTTCGGCGCGGGACAGCTTCTTGCGCTGGCCGCCGCCCTGGCCCACGGGGTTGTTGATGTTCTTGCTGTCGGTCACGGGTTCTCCCGGTGATGATGTGAAGTGATCTACGGATTCATCGGTGGGGGACGGGCGCGGCGACGTCGAAGGACGTCAGCAGGGGCCCGTCACGCTCTCACTCGTAAATCGGCGTCTGGAAGAACATGACAAAGACGTTACCCGCTTCCGGCGGCCCCGCACGCCAAGCTTTTCGCCACCCCGGCGCCGGCCGGGCCTCCGGCGAGCGCCCGGGGTCAGCTTGCGCCCAGCTGTTCGGGACGACCTTTAGCCATGGGGTCGGACGGCGGTGGTCTGCGGTGAAGATCCACGGCCATTGGACACTGTCGACTTGTAGCCGTCCTGCGGGACAGCACAGGCCTGGCGCCGACGAACGGGTGGCACAGCACGGCGGCGTTTGCGCTGGTGAGGCGGTGGCCTGGTGTGGCTACGCACCGTTTCGGGGGTCTCGGGCGAGGGCGGGGCGTCAAGGCAGGTGCTGCTCGGCCCAGCGGTCGGCGAACCGGCCGGGGCGGGAGCCGGGATGTGTGAAGTGGCTCGTCGAGTCGCCGCGTTGGCACAGGCGGGTGTGCTGAGCCAGGTGCTCCTCGGCGAACGGTCGGGAATTCGCCGGCGCGGAACAGTCGAGTGGCCGAGGACCGGCTGCAGAGACACGGCGGAGGCACGATTCTGGGCGAGCTGAGCACCAGCTGTTCTCCGTGCGATCACCTCGGGGCGCCGGCGTCGCGACCTTGCAGGGTTCGGGCTGGTGACACTGCGTGGCTCTCGTCCTTGACCGGTTGTGCGCTGTCGTGCCAACTCCTGGGCGCAGGAGGTCAACGCGGTCGGTCGGGTCGCTCGTAGCTTGAAAGAAGTGCCGGGCCGCGGAAGCGGCGGGCACGCTGCCGATTGCTTCGAAAGGACCCCTCATGTTCGACATCAACAAGGTGAAGGCTGCCCCCAGCGCGGACCTTCTCACGCCCGACAACGCGGTCATGCTCTTCGTCGACCACCAGCCGCAGATGTTCTTCGGCACCGGCAGCGGCGATCGCGGCGCCATCATCAACAGCACCGTGGGTCTCGCCAAGGCGGCCAAGGCGTTCGATGTTCCGGCCGTCCTGACCACGGTCGCCGCCGAGTCGTTCTCCGGGCCCCTGCTGCCGCAGCTCGCCGAGGTGTTCCCCAAGAACGAGATCATCGACCGCACCACCATGAACGCCTGGGAGGACGAGGCGCTCGTGGCGGCGGTCAAGGCGACCGGCCGCAAGAAGATCATCCTGGCCGGTCTGTGGACCGAGGTCTGCCTGGTGCTGCCCGCGCTCTCGGCGCTGGAGCAGGGGTACGAGGTGTACGTCGTGACCGACGCCTCGGGGGGCGTCAGCCCGGCCGCCCACGAGCACGCGCTGCAGCGGATGATCGCCGCCGGCGCGGTCCCGGTGACCTGGGTCCAGGTCCTCCTGGAGCTGCAGCGCGACTGGGCGCGTCAGGAGACGTACGGCGCGGTCATGGAGATCGTCAAGGCCCACGCGGGTGCGTACGGCCTCGGTGTCGTGTACGCGCAGAGCGTCATCGGCGCGCACGCGGCGGGCTGACCCCTGTGGACACCGGCATTCTGATCCTGCGTCTGCTGGTGGGACTGCTCGTCGCCGGCCACGGTGTGCAGAAGGTCAGCTCGCACCTGGGCGGCAAGGGACTCGAGGGCGGTACCGAGGAGTTCCGCACCGACGGCTTCCGCGGCGGTGCCCTCACCGCCCTGGCGGCGGGCGGCGGTCAGATCGGATCGGGCCTGCTGCTCGCCGTCGGCCTCCTGACCCCGCTCGCCGCGACCGGGGCCATCGGGGTCATGACGGTCGCGCTCACCGTGAAATGGCGCCACGGGCTCTGGGTGCAGAACGACGGATACGAGTACCCACTCGTCCTCATCGGCACCGCCGCCGCCCTCGCCGCCACCGGCCCCGGCGCCTGGTCCCTCGACGCGGCCCTCGGCCTCACGCCTTACCCGCTGTGGTGGGCCGCCCTCGCGCTCGTGGCCGGCCTGGGCAGCGGACTCCTCACCCGGCTCGTCCTGCACCGGCCGGCCCCGGCGGCGCCGCACGCCGCCGCCCCCGGCAGGCGCTCAGCGCGAGCCGCGCAGACCGGGTCCGGCCGCCCGCGTACCCCCGACCGGGCGGCCGGGCCCTTCCCACTCTCTCTCCCGAGCAGGAGCACCCGATGGACACACTCACGACCCCGCACGGCGGCGGCCAGCCGCTTCTGCACCAGAAGGGCGCCGAGACCCAGGCGTTCGGCACGCTCAAGCAGTTGCCGATCGGCCTCGGCCACGACACGCGCATGTACGGCTGCCAGCGGCTGAACCGCGTCCTCGCCGACACGCAGATCCTGTACTTCCTCTACAAGAAGCACCACTGGCTCATGCGCGGGGCGACCTTCTACTCGCTCCACCTGATGCTGGACAAGCACGCCGAGGCCCAACTGGCCATCGTGGACGCGCTGGCCGAGCGAGTCCAGAGCCTCGGCGGCGTCGCCGTCGGGGACCCCCGCCACGTCGCGGAGCTGACCGCGATCCCCCGGCCGCCGGACGGCGTCGAGCCGGTGCCCGTCATGCTGTCGAGGCTCCTCGACGCGCACGAGCGGATCCTGATCGACGCCCGGGACGCCGCCGCCCGGCTCTCCGGGGAGGGCGACGAGGGCAGCGCCGACCTCCTCGTCTCGGATGTCATCCGTACCGGCGAGGCGCAGGTGTGGTTCCTGGCCGAGCACCTCGTGGACACCCCTCTGGTGCACGGCTGATGGACACGTACGACGTCGTCGTGGTCGGCGGCGGTCCGGCCGGCGAGGTCGTCGCCGGCCGGACCGTGCGGTCGGGGCTGACCGCCGTCGTCGTCGAGGCCGAGGCGGTCGGCGGCGAGTGCTCCTACCGTGCCTGCGTGCCGAGCAAGGCCCTGCTGCGACCCGGCGCCGCCCGAGCGGCGGCCCGCTCGGTGGACGGTGCCCGGCAGGCGGTCACGGCGGCACTCGACCCGGCGCGCGTCCTGGCCCGCCGTGACCGCTTCACCGGGCTCGGCGACGACACCGGCCAGGCCGACTGGCTCGACGGTGCGGGCATCGCGCTCGTACGGGGGCACGGACGGCTCGCCGGCGAGCGCCGGGTGGAGGTGACCGGGGCCGACGGCACGGTCCGTACCCTGCGCGCCCGGCGCGCGGTCGTGGTCTGCACCGGCACGGAACCCGCCCTTCCGCCGGTCGAAGGGCTCGACCGGATCGGTGTGTGGACCAGCCGGCAGGCCACCACGGCCGACGCGCTGCCTGAGCGGCTTGTCGTCATCGGTGGGGGAGTGGTGGCCTGCGAGATGGCCACCGCGTGGCGCTCGCTCGGTTCCTCCGTCACTCTGCTGGTCCGCAACCAGGCCCTGCTGACCGGGTGGGAGCCGTGTGCCGGCGAAGAGGTCACCCGGGGGCTGAGCGATCTGGGCGTCACGATCCGTTTCGGGGTGTCGGCCGTCCGGGTCGCCCGTGGCGCCGACACCCGCACGGTGACCGTGAACACCGACGACGGCACCGCCCTCGTCTGCGACGAGGTCCTCGCCGCAGTAGGCAGGCGCCCGCGCACGGCGGACCTCGGCCTGGACTCCGTCGGACTGCCCGCAGGCGACTGGCTCCCGGTCGACGACACCTGCCGGGTCACCGCGGTCGGGGGCGAATGGCTCTATGCCGTCGGCGACGTGAATCACCGTGCGCCGCTGACCCATATGGCCAAGTACCAGGCCCGCGCCTGCGCGGCGGCGATCGCCGAGCGAGCCGCGGGGCGCCCGGCCGTCACCGGCGGCCGGCAGCCATGGAGCGCGGAGGCCGACCACGTCGCCGTCCCGCAGGCCGTCTTCACCCGTCCCGAAGTCGCGAGCGTCGGTCTCACGGAACGCGCGGCGCGCGAAGCGGGTCTCGCGGTACGCACGGTGGAGTACCGCATCGACGACGTCGCAGGGGCCGCGCTCTACGCGGACGACTACCGCGGCCTCGCCAAGCTCGTCGTCGACGAGACCCGACGGGTCGTCGTCGGCTGCACACTCACCGGCCCGATGGCGACCGAACTCGTCCACACGGCCACCGTGGCCATCGTGGGACGACTTCGTCATGCTGAACGCGCTGCGCGAGACGCGGGCCGCGGAGCTCGCCCTCGGTCTCGCCACCGACACCCTGCGCAAGGCCCTCGCATGACCGGGCCGTCGACGAGCATGCCGGTGGCGGGCCTCGTCCCCGCCCCGCGGAGGGAACACGAGCACGCCGACCTCCTCGTCCGCAACGCCAAGGTGTTCACCGGCGACCCCGCCCGCCCCGAGGCCCGTGCCGTCGCCATCCGCGACGGCCGGGTCGCGGCCCTCGGTGACGACCACGACCTCGCCCACCTCGTCGGGCCGGGAACGAGGGTCGTCGACGCCCTGGGCCGCCGGGTGATCCCCGGCCTGAACGACTCGCACCTGCATGTCATCCGGGGCGGCCTGAACTACGTCCTGGAGCTGCGCTGGGACGGCGTACGAAGCCTCCGACACGCCCTGGCGATGCTGCGCGAGCAGGCCGGCCGCACCCCCAAGGGGCAGTGGATCCGGGTGGTGGGCGGCTGGACCGCCGAGCAGTTCGCCGAGCGCAGGATGCCGACCGTCGCCGAGCTGAACGCCGCCGCCCCCGACACCCCCGTCTTCGTCCTGCACCTGTACCAGTCGGCCCTGATGAACCGGGCCGCGGTGCAGGCAGCCGGATTCACCCGTGACACCCCGGATCCCCGCGGCGGGCAGATCGTACGGGGCCGGGACGGCGAACCCAACGGCGTTCTCCTCGCCGCGCCGAGCGCTCTCGTCCTGTACTCGACCCTGGCCAAGGCACCGGCTCTCGACGAGGACGACAAGCGGACATCGACCCGTCACTTCCTGCGCGAACTGAACCGCTTCGGACTGACGTCCGCGGTCGACGCCGCCGGCGGGTTCCAGAACTTCCCCGACAACTACGCCACGGTCGCCGACCTCGCCAGGTCGGGGGAGCTGACCCTCCGGATCGCCTACCACCTCTTCCCGCAGACGGCCGGGCAGGAACTCGCCGACCTGAAGCGCTGGACCGAGATGGTCAAGCCCGGGGACGGGGACGAGTGGCTCCGGCTGAACGGCGCGGGCGAGAACCTGACCTGGGCGGCCGCTGACTTCGAGAACTTCTCCGAGCCCCGGCCCGAGCTCGCCGCG
This sequence comes from Streptomyces sp. NPDC050448, assembly GCF_040655295.1. Classification (NCBI taxonomy): domain Bacteria; kingdom Bacillati; phylum Actinomycetota; class Actinomycetes; order Kitasatosporales; family Streptomycetaceae; genus Streptomyces; species Streptomyces sp. NPDC050448. The sequence goes on from NZ_JBFAJR010000025.1 coordinate 76,853, forward strand.
GGCTACGAGAGCGAATTCGAGAGCGCCGTCCGGCTCCTCCTCGAGAACGGCTGGGGCTTTAGGCTCCACGCGACCTACGACGAGGCCATCCGCCGCGACCTGGCCGTCTTCGAGAAACTCGCCGCGGAGGGACTGTTCCCCGGCGGCAACCGCTGGCTCTTCGACCACGCGGAGACCGTCTCGGCCGGCAGCCTCGAGCGGATCGCCGCCCTCGGCGGCGCCGTCTCGGTCCAGAACCGGATGTCCTTCCAGGGCGCCGCGTTCCTCGACCGCTACGGCGCCGAGGCCGCCGCCCACACCCCTCCGGTCCGGGCCATGCTCGACCGCGGCCTGACCGTCGCGGCCGGAACCGACGCCACCCGCGTCTCCTCGTACAACCCGTGGGTCGCACTGCACTGGCTCGTGACCGGGCGCACCGTCGGAGGCACCGCGCTCTATCCGGCCGGGAACCTGCTCGACCGCGAGACCGCCCTCGACCTCTATACCCGCGGGGGTGCCCGGCTCACCGGCGAGCAGGACGTCAAGGGAACCCTGCGAGAAGGCTCGTACGGCGACCTCGCCATCCTCTCCGACGACTTCCTCACCGTGCCCGAGGACGTCATTCCCGACATCGAGTCCGTCCTCACCGTCGTCGGCGGCCGGTCCTGGATGGTGACGTGGTCCCCGAACGCCTCATACACCTTGAAGTGCAGTTCCATCCCGCGCTGTCCGATCCGGCAGCCGCCGGGCCACGGCAGCCGGGCACTGCGCCGTAAGGCGAGGAGGGCGGGCACCAGATAGTACGAAGCCCGGATGGCCGAGGCGCGGCTCGGGTCGGGAACGGCGGGCGGGTGCTGGGGCGCCATGACGAGCAGGCTGTCCGGCCGTCCGACTGCTTGCGCCACGTGCCAGCCGGTTCCCTGGAGGAGGGCCGCCATCGCCTGGACATCGGCGCTGGCCGGAACGTTCTCCAGCTGGACGTTCCGGCGTACGGCCGCCGCGGTCGCCAGCATGGGAAGGGCGGCGTTCTTGGAGCCGTCGACGGTGACGGATCCTGCGAGCGGGTTGCCGGGGCGTACGGCGATCACTTCGGCGTTCGAGGCCGAAACCCGGGTGGGTGCCACGATCAACTCCTTCAGTCGAGAGGTTGGGGGAAGGCGGAAGTTGTGGGGTGGGCCGGGTGGGCGGCGACGTCGAATTCGGCCCAGCAGGTCTTGCCCGAGGAGCCCTGTTCGGCGCCGTGGTCGTCGGCGAGGGCTGCAATGATCAACAGACCCCGGCCGTGCTCGGCGTCCGGGTGGACGGCGTGATTCCGGGGGACGGCCGAGCTCTGGTCGCGGACCTCGAAACGCAGCCGGTCGCCGCGCAGGCGAGCTGTGATGGATGCGGTCCCGGCGCCTGCGTGCCGGACGGCGTTGGCCAGCAGCTCGCCCGCCACGCTCTCCGCTCCGTGCAGGTCGTCGGTGACTGCGTCCCGGCGCCAGCCGTGGACCTCGTCCATCACCGTGCGTCGGGCGCGGGCAGCGCCTTCCGGTGTGCCTGTGACCGGCAGGGTGACTTCGTGCACTTCCATGGGCGGCCTCCTGGAGGGGTGCGGTTCCACCAGGCAAGCGGGCCGAGGGTGCCGCCCGCGACGCAGCACGCAGGTCGTGCATCGTTCATGCAGCTTCTCCATGGCGGGCAATTTCCCTACCGATAGGCTCGGTTGAGCAGGCAGGATCGGTCTCGGCAGAAGGGGCCGTGGCGCAGACGGCCGACACACAGGGCGAGGCACACCGCATCGGTGCGCTGATCCGCCGGGCAAGGGTCTTACAGAGCCGCTCACAAGCGGACGTGGCCGCCGAACTGGGTTACCACCAGTCGAAGATCAGCCGCCTGGAGGGCGGCCGCGGAACCGACGACATCCGGGTCCTCCGCGAAATCGCCCAGGTTCTGCGGATCCCGCCGGCCCACCTCGGGCTCGCTGAGGCCGCAAGGGAAGCCGAGTCCCCCGATCCGGAGACAGACGACATGCGCCGCCGTACCTTCCTCGCCGCCGGCGTCACCGCGCTGGCCGCCCCCGTGCCCTCTGCGCACCCGGCGCTGGTCCAGGCCCTCCTGCCCGGCGTGCTCGCAGACCCGACAACGGAGCCGGCCTCCACGGACCGGCTCCGCCTACGTGCCACCGCCATCCGCAGGCTGCTGACCACGTGCGACTACGCGGAGCTGGAGCGCACGCTTCCCGGCCTGATCACGGATCTTCGCCATGCCCTCGGCAGTTCGTCGCGGCCCGAGGAAGTGTCCCGCTTCCTCGCCACGGCCTACCAGACCTCGGCCAGCCTCTTCCTCAAGCAGGGAGACGCGGGAACGGCCTGGCTGGCCGTCGGCCGCGCCATGGCGGAGGCCGAACGCTTCGGCGACCCCCTCGTCCTCGCCGCCAGTGTCCGGCTCCACGCGCACGTCCTCGTCCGCGAGAAGCACCCCGGCCAGGCAGTCACGCTGATCCGGCACACCGCTTCCCAGCTCACCGGCTCGTACGACCGTCGCTCCCCGCACCACCTCGCCGTCCTCGGGCTGCTCCTGCTGCGCGGAGCCACGGCCGCGAGCCGTGCGGACGACCGTGCCGCCACCGGGGAGTTCCTCACCGAAGCGGAGGAGGTGGCCCGGTACGTCGCCCTGGACCGGCCGGACGCCTGGGCCAACTTCAGCCCGACGAACGTCACCCTGCACCGGATCAGCGCGGCGGTCTCCTTCGGCGACGCGGCATCGCCCTCGACGCGGCCCGCCCGCTCATGCACCGCCACATCCCGGTCCCCGAGCGCCGTGCCGCACTCTGGATCGAAGCCGCCCGCGCCTACACCCAGCAGGGCCGCCTGGCCGACGGCTACCAGGCCCTGCGGATCGCCGAGACCTGCGCCGCCCAGGACGTACGACGTCCCGCCGTCCGCGAGCTGGTCGCCGACATGGCCGCTCGGGACCGCCGTCGTACGCTGCCGGAGCTCCACCACTTCAGCCGCCGACTGGGAGTACCCGCGTGACCGAGCCGCAGTCCAAGCCCTTCCTGTACGTCGTCGTGTGCGCTGCCGGGATCGCCGGAGACGTCGGCAGACTGATCACCACAGCGCATGAACGGGGCTGGGACGTCGGGGTCATCGCCACTCCACAGGGTCTCGAGTTCCTCGACACCCGGGCGATCGAGGAGCAGACCGGCTACCCGGTCAGGTCCGCCTGGCGCTCACCCGGCGAGGCACGGACGTACCCGCGGGCCGACGCCATCGCGGTCGCGCCGGCCACGTTCAACACGGTCAACAAGTGGGCCGCGGGCTTCGCCGACAACCTGGCCCTCGGCATCCTCTGCGAAGCCCCCGGCATGGGCGTCCCCACGGTCCTGCTGCCCTACGTGAACACCGCGCTCACCGCCCACCGGGCCTACCGGCGCAGCATCGACGAGCTCCGGGAGATGGGCGTTCTGATCGGCAGCTACGAGCCCCACCGTCCGAAGTCCGGCGGTGGGGCCGATCGCTTCCCTTGGGAGGAAGCGGTCGATCTGCTCGCGCCGCTCCTCCATGCTGGGGCCGAGCCGCAGTGAACGTGTCGCCATCGCCGCTCGGGGCAGCCGGCCCACCCGACCTGGAGGAGCAACATGGAGCAGCAGAACGCTGAGGGTCGACCGGCTATCGCAGCGGCCGTCGTGGTGTACGAAGGCCGCGTGCTGATCGTGCGGCGCTGGGTCAGCGAAGGGCGGCTCTCCTGGCAGTTCCCCACTGGTGCGGTCGAGCCGGGCGAAGCCCGGGAGGAGGCTGCCGTACGCGAGACCCTGGAGGAGACCGGCCTCACCGTGAAGGTGCTGAAGCTGCTGGGGGAACGGGTTCACGCTGGCACCGGCCGCTTGATGTCGTACACCGCCTGCGAGGTGGCCGGCGGCCACGCGCATGTCGTGGACACCGACGAGCTGGCCGAACTCGCGTGGGTGGCCCACATCGAGATCGAGGCCCTGGGGCGGTCCCGAACCCGACCGGGAGAAGGGCTCTTTCCCGCTGGTCCTGACCACGACCTACGGCAACGCGATCCGCGCCAACATCTTCAACGACGAGGTGTGGAAGCCTGCCCTCGCGAAGGCCGACGTGATTCCCGTGCGGGAGAAGGGCCAGCGCTGGTAGGCGTCCCGTAAGGACGGCTTCCACGTCCTCCGGCACACCTACGCCTCCGTGATCCTCGAGGCGGGCGAGTCCGTGGTCACCCTCGCCCGGTGGCTCGGTCACTCCAGCCCGACCATCACCCTCGACCACTACGCCCACTTCATGCCCGAGGCCGGAGGCAAGGGGCGTGCGGCAGTCGACGCGCTGCTCGGAGTGGCCCCTCAGTACGTCCCGGAAGACCTTGCCCTTGCCTGAGAACGGGTGGCACAGCACATGCTGTGCCACCCGTTCTCGTTGGCGGGTCACGCGCTGAGTCTCATGCCGCTCGACGCCAGGGCAGGCGGGAGCGGCGCGCGGGCAGTCCGAGCAGTTCGTGCAGGGCCTTGCCCTTGTGGGCCCATTGGTCGAGTCGATCTCGGTCGATCCAGTGGACTCCGTGGCGGTCGCCCCAGGCCATGGCGTCGCGCGTGAAGGAGCCGTTGGTGACGACGACAGCGTGGTCCGCCCTGTGCGCGGGCCCTGCCGTGCCCTTCACCTCGTACATCACCGACGAGCCGACCTTGCCTCCGACGCGGGTGTACTTCGCCTGCACCACTATCCGTCCGAGGGGGATCAGGACGCCGATCACGTCCGCGGCCTGGTCCCCTCCCCGGCCCACCTTCGTGGCCGCCCAGCCGTCGCGGACGAGGAGGTCGCGCAGCGCGTACTCGAACTGCTGATCGTCCATCGCGTCCAGCTCGGACAAGGTGATGCGCAGACGGGCCAGCCTCTCGCTGTCCGCGCGATGTCGGCGGGAGGCCCGTATCCGGAGGCAGGCCAAGCCGACGGCGAGGGCGAGACCGATCAGGACGAGCACCGGCCAGGCCGCAGCGGCCCTCGTGAGGAGGCGCGATGCGGCCTGTGCCAGGGCGACCGTGAGTGCGAGGGCAACGGCGGCCGCACCCAGTAGGTCTGCGGTACTGCGTGGTCGCCACTGCATGCTTCGCCGCCGCCGGGCCGTCACTGCCCGCCCGCTGGCGAGGAGACGGCGGGCTTCGGCGCAGGCTGCTGTTCGGTGGTGCTGTCGCCGAACCCGAAGACCTGGCCCCAGAGCCACACCACCGCGCACAGGCCGGCCACGGCCCAGACGCTCAGGCCCTTGGCCTTCCTAGGACCTGGCTTGCGGCGGATGTAGCTGCTCACGCGCACGTATCCGTCCGGAACCTTCGGCATGCTGATTCCCTCCCCATCGGTCCGCGTCGTGCGGACCTCCAGATCGGTTGTAGCGGCGACCACCGACAGAACCTGATGCACCGTCATGATCGGGCAAGCGGCAAGGGTGCAAGTCGGCCATGTCTTCGCGAGTATCTGGTTGACTGCATGGCCCGCTGGCCTGCGCGCAGGCTTTCCGGCCGTGTGTCACGTAGTGGAAATGCAGGGCGGACCGAATGGCCAGTTCCTGCGGAGCGCGGCAGGCGACGACTGCGCCGGGCGCCGCCCCGTTGAGGCGGCGATGCTGAGCGTGGTCGACCCTCTGCTGCGCATTCTCCCCAGATTCTCCCCACGGGGCCTCTGAGGGTTTGATTCATGGTTCGCTTCCGCTAAGTCGATCAGGCATGCGAGGTGCGTCGTTACAGCCAGTCGCGCTTCTTGAAGATGACGTACAGGCTTGTGCACACCACTGCCATCAGCAGGATCGCGAAGGGGTAGCCCGCCGCCCAGTGGAGTTCGGGCATGGTCTCGAAGTTCATTCCGTAGATCGTTCCCACCAACGTGGGTGCAAACAGGATGGCGGCCCACGAGGAGATCTTCTTGATCTCCTCGTTCTGTTCGAAGCCGGCTTCGGCCAGGGCGCGCATTTCGGCGTTCTGTTGTTGGGAGACCAGGGTGGCGTTCACCGTCAGGATTTCGGTCAGGGCCTGGCGGAAGCCGTCCACGCGTTCGCTGGTGTGGGTGACGTGGTCGGCCACGTCGCGGAGGTAGCGCTGGAGTTCCTCGTCCGTGCCGTACTTCGCGAAGCCGGCCATCAGGCCGTGGAGCATGCCGACCAGGGGGCGGGTGGCGCGCTGGAACTCGACCATTTCGCGGGAGAGTTCGTAGATGCGGCGGGAGACCTCCGGGTCGCCGCGGAAGACCTCCGTCTCGATCTCGTCCATGTCGTTCTGGACGCCCGCCACGACCGGGGCGTAGCCGTCGACCACCGCGTCGAGGATCGCGTACAGGGCGGCCTCGGGGCCGAGGGAGAGGAGCTCCGGGGTCTCCTCCATGCGGCGGCGGACCGCGGAGAGGTCCGGGGCGGCGCCGTGGCGGACCGTGATCAGGAAGTCCGGGCCGACGAAGATGTGCAGCTCGCCGAACTCGACCTCCTCCGGGGCGTCGAGGTACCGCGCCGCGCGCAGGACGACGAAGAGGGTGTCGCCGTAACGCTCCAGCTTGGGGCGCTGGTGGGCCTCCAGGGCGTCCTCGACGGCGAGCTCGTGGAGGTTGAACTCGGCGGCCAGGGAGTGGAGCTCGGGCTCGGTGGGGCGGTGCAGGCCGATCCAGGCCATGCCGTCGGGCTCGTCGCGCAGCCGGCGGAAGGTCTCCGCGAGGGTTGCGGGGGAGGCGATGCGCCGGCCGTCGCGGTAGACGGCGGAATCGATCACGCTGCGGTGGTTCGGCGGAGTGGCGGGCGCCGGTGCGGGCTGCTGGCCGGCCGGCGGGGAGGCGGGGGGCGTGGCGGGCGGGGGCGTGGGGCGGCGCCATCCCGTGCGCTTTCCGGATGGCGAGGGGCGGCGGTCTGGGCGCTCCGACATCGCAGGTCAGCTCCCGGTCGAACGTGTGTTTTCGGGCAAGAGGCAGGATATATGGAGGAAGATGCGCGAAGGGCTGTGCAGGGGTGCGGCCACCGGATTGCGGACAGGAGCTGTCCGCAAGGGGGGATAGCTTGCTGTCATGGCCTCCAGGACGACGCATCCCGATCCCGTACTCGATACCCGTTCGCTGAACCGTGCCACGCTCGCCCGCCAGCTGCTCCTGAGCCGCGCCGCAATGTCCGCGCAGGACGCAGTGGCGCACCTGCTCGGACTGCAGGCGCAGAACGTGAAGCCGCCCTACTTCCAGCTGCACGCCCGGCTCGCCGGATTCCGGCCCGCCGAGCTCGCGGAGCTGATGGAGTCCCGGCAGGTGGTCCGGATGGTCACCATGCGGTCCACCATCCACACCCACACCGCGCACGACGCGCTGACCCTGCGGCCGCTGGTCCAGGGCGCCCGGGACCGGGAGGTCACCTCCTTCCGCAAGGGCCTCGTCGGGGTGGATCTGGAGCTGCTCGGCGAGCGCGCCCGGGCGTTCGTGGAGGCCGAGCCCCGCACGATGGGCGAGATCCGCGAGGAACTGCTCACGCACTGGCCGGACGCCGATCCGCAGGCCCTGTCCGTCGCCGCGCGGTGCCGGCTCCCGCTCGTCCAGGTCACGCCGCGCGGGGTGTGGGGGCGCAGCGGGCAGGTACGGCTCACCACCGTGGAGCAATGGCTCGGCAGGCCCGCGGGGCAGAGGCCGCAGGCCCGGAGCGTGGACGACGTCGTACTGGGCTACCTCGGCTCCTTCGGGCCCGCCTCCGTCAAGGACATGCAGGTCTGGGCCGGGCTGACCCGCCTGCGGGAGGCCTTCGAGCGGCTGCGCCCGCAGCTGGCCGTCTTCCGCGACGAGAACGGCGTCGAGCTGTTCGACCTGCCCGACGCGCCCCGGCCCGACGCCGGCACCCCGGCCCCGCCCCGCTTCCTCCCGGAGTTCGACAACCTGCTGCTCTCCCACGCCGACCGGACCCGCGTGGTCGCCCCCGAGATCAAGGGGCGCACCTGGGCGGGGAACCAGGCCCACCGCACCCTCCTCGTGGACGGTTTCGTCGCCGGGCTGTGGCGGCTCGACGCCGGCCTGCTCACCGTCGAGCTCTTCGAAAGGGCATCGAGGGCGCAACGGGACGAAATCGTCGCCGAGGGGGAGCGGTTGATCGCGGAGATGGCGACCCCGGAAGGCCGTGGCTCCGTGCGCTTCGGGTCAATCCGCGGCTGACGCCGCTCTGGTGGGCCGTACGGCCGGCACGGCACGATGCCTCCCATGACGCACAACACCGCCGAGAACGCCGAGAACGCCGAGAACGGCTTCACCCACAACGGCGCCACCGCCCAGTTCCTGGCCGCACGCGACTTCCTGCTCGAACGCCGCGGGGACTACGAAGCCGCCCACGCCGGATTCGCCTGGCCGCGGCCCGAGCGCTTCAACTGGGCCCTGGACTGGTTCGACCACATCGCCACCGGCAACAGCGCCGACGCCCTGCGCATCGTCGAGGAGGACGGCACCAGCCGGTCCGTCTCCTTCGGGGAGCTGTCCGTACGGTCGGACTCCGCCGCCAACTGGCTGCGCGACCAGGGCGTCGCGGCCGGCGACCGGGTCCTGGTCATGCTCGGCAACCAGCGCGAGCTGTGGGAGGTCATGCTCGGCGCGATGAAGCTGCGCGCCGTCGTCATCCCCGCCACCCCGCTGCTCGGCGCGGCGGACCTGCGCGACCGGATCGAGCGCGGTCACGTACGGCACGTCGTCGTGCGCACCGAGGACACCGGCAAGTTCGACGAGGTCCCCGGGACCTACACCCGGATCGCCGCCGGCCCCGACGTACCCACCGGATGGCGCCGGCTCGAGGACATGTACGCGGCCGACTGCCATTTCAGCCCGGACGGCGAGACCCGCGCCACCGACCCGCTGATGCTGTACTTCACCTCCGGGACCACCGCCCGCCCCAAACTCGTCGAGCACACGCACGCCTCGTACCCGATCGGGCACCTCTCCACCATGTACTGGCTCGGGCTGCGCCCCGGCGACGTCCACCTGAACATCGCCTCGCCCGGCTGGGCCAAGCACGCCTGGTCCAACCTCTTCGCCCCGTGGAACGCCGGCGCCACCGTCTTCGTGCACAACTACACCCGCTTCGACGCCGAGCGGCTGATGGCGGAGATGGACCGGCACGGCGTGACCACCTTCTGCGCCCCGCCCACCGTGTGGCGGATGCTGATCCAGTCCGACCTCACCAAGCTCCGCACCCCTCCGCGCGAGGCCGTCGCCGCGGGCGAGCCGCTCAACCCCGAGGTCATCGAGAAGGTCCGCGAAGCCTGGGGCGTCACCATCCGCGACGGCTTCGGCCAGACCGAGACCACCCTCCAGGTCGGCAATTTCCCGGGGGTCCCCGTCAAGCCCGGCTCGATGGGGCGTCCGGCGCCCGGGTACGAGATCGTGCTCCTCGACCCCGTCAGCGGCAAGGAGTCCCCCGACGAGGGTGAACTCTGCGTGGACCTGCGCGTCCGGCCCGCCGGGGTGATGACCGGCTACCGGGACGACCCGGAGCGCACCGCCGAGGCCATGGCGGACGGGCTGTACCGCACCGGCGACATCGCCTCGCGTGACGAGGCCGGGTACCTCACCTACGTCGGGCGTTCCGACGACGTCTTCAAGGCCTCCGACTACAAGATCAGCCCGTTCGAGCTGGAGAGCGCCCTGCTGGAGCACGAGGCCGTCGCCGAAGCCGCCGTGGTCCCGGCCCCCGACCCGCTGCGCCTCGCCGTGCCGAAGGCGTACATCGCGCTCGCCGCCGGCTGGGAGCCCGGGCCGGAGACCGCCCGGGCGCTGTTCACGCACTCCCGCGCGGTGCTGTCCCCGTACAAGCGGATCCGCCGCATCGAGTTCGCGGAGCTCCCGAAGACCGTGTCCGGCAAGATCCGCCGGGTGGAGCTGCGGGAACTCACCGCGGCCGGCTCGGGGGCGGAGTACGACGAAGCCGAGCTCGGCTGAGGCGCCGGGCGGCTGAGCCGGGTCCCGGTCCCGGTACTGCCGAGGCGGGCCGACCGTGCGGTCGGTCCGCCTCCGTGCGGCCGGCCCCGCGCGTCGGCCAAGGGGTGTCCGTCATCCCCGGTGGATCAGCGCGCGGCGTCGGATGCGGTGCATCGCAAGGCGGAGGGGCGCCCCCATGCCGGGCGTATTCGGGACCGGGCGTATGCGGGCACCCCGACAACGCCGGGGGCATCTCCCCGTGGTGGCTCGGGGACGAGGTGCCGTGGCCGGCGTCGTGCGCCCGCCGGGGATTGCGGGACAGGACAGCCCTTAGGCCGCCCTTAGGCCGGCAGCTGCGCCTCGATCGCGGCGATGACCTCGGGGGACTCGGGCTCGGTGCGCGGACGGAAGCGCGCCACAACCTCGCCGGCGGGGGAGATCAGGAACTTCTCGAAGTTCCACTGGATGTCGCCCGCCTCGCCGTCGGCGTCCGCGGTCTTCACCAGCTCCCGGTACAGCGGGTGCCGGTTCTCGCCGTTGACCTCGGTCTTCTCCAGCATCGGGAAGGTCACGCCGAAGCCGGCCGCGCAGAAGGTCTGGATGTCCTCGGCGTTGCCGGGCTCCTGCTCGCCGAACTGGTTGCAGGGCACGCCGATGACGGTGAAGCCCTTCTCCTCGTACGCGAACTGCAGCCGGGCCAGTCCTGAGTACTGCGGGGTGAGACCGCACTGCGAGGCGGTGTTCACCAGCAGGATCGCCTTGCCCTTGTGGGCCGCCAGGCTGGTGGGCTCGTCGGACAGGGTGGTCAGCGGGATGTCGTACAGGCTCATCGGGCTCTCCTCGGCAGGGAAGGGCAGGCAGGCACACAAGCACGCAGGCAGGCAAGCAGCCAACGGATACGGATATGCGTTCCGAGCCTACGTCCTGCCCCGAAGCGTGATCGACCAGGCCGACCCGCCCCCACGCGCCGCGCCCTACGCCCCCGCGCCCACCAGCTGGTCCGCCGGGTCGTTGACCGGCTGCGGCATGCCCGTCAGGTCCATGACGAAGAGCGGTATTCCGAGGTCGTCCGCGCGGGAGCGGGCGTCCTCCGTATATCCGGCGAGCGAGAAGTACACGCTGGTCGCGGAGGCCGTCAGTCCGTTCAGCCAGACGCATTCCACGGCCCGCAGCCCGGCCGGCGCGGTGGTCGGGTCCACCTGGGCCACCAGCCCGGGGGCCCGCAGGTCCACGGCCGCCGAGGGGATGGGCCGCCCGTCGGGCTGCCGGACGTCCTGGAAGCCGAGCCACCGCAGGTACAGCGCGGCCGTGGCCACCGCGTCCCGGGCGGTACGGATGGTCACCGGGCGGAACGCCGGGCGCGGCACCGGCGCCGCCGAAGGCTGTACGTGGGCCGGCCCTGCTGCCCCGGTCGCACCGGCTGCCCCGGGCGCCCCTGCTGCCCAGGGCGCCCCGCCCGGGCCCGGCGCTCCGGGCCGCCGGGGATCCGCCGCCCGCGCCTGCCCGCGTACGTCGGGACGCGGCGGCAGGCCGTCCCGTACGCCGGTACCGGGCTCGGGCTCCACCGGGTGCACCGGAATCCGCACCACCGTCCCGCACGAGGCGCAGCCCAGCTCGGGGTACGGCCACTCGCTCACCCGCCCGCAGGTCGTGCACCGCACCGCCACCCAGGTCTCCGACCAGGTGCGGTGCGTCAGCGGCAGGGGTGGCGCCGCGAGGTCCAGGGGCGGGGTGACCGGGCTTCCGCAGGCGCACGGGAAGACCGGGGCGGCGTAGCCGTTCTCGCGCAGGCATGCCGGGCAGCGCACCGGTACCGCTTCCGCCATGAGTCCTGGGCCCCCTCCGTCGCTGTGCGTCGGTCCATGCTCCACCACCTGCCACCACGGGGCGAGCGTGCCCTCGACTTTTCGCTGATATTCGGCCGGGTCCCGGTCGTTCGTACAAGTCGCTTGCGTGAGACGCGGCTTTTGGTGTGTTCCGGGGTGCTGAAGCTCCTTGACGTGCCGGGACTCGCCGCTTAGCTTGTTCCGTATAGCAGAACAAAACTTCCGGATTGTGGAAACGCCCCGGGAAGCAGTCTGACCGCCAGACCCGCAGGAGAACTCGATGCCTCGTATGACAGCCGCCGCCGCTGCAGTGGAGATCCTCAAGCGCGAGGGTGTGTCGCAAGCGTTCGGCGTGCCCGGCGCTGCGATCAACCCGTTCTACCGCGAGCTCAAGAACGTCGGTGGCATCAACCACACCCTCGCCCGCCACGTCGAGGGCGCCTCGCACATGGCCGAGGGCTACACCCGCACCAACCCGGGCAACATCGGTGTCTGCATCGGTACCTCCGGCCCCGCCGGCACCGACATGATCACCGGCCTGTACTCGGCCATCGCGGACTCCATCCCGATCCTGTGCATCACCGGTCAGGCTCCGGTCGCGAAGCTCCACAAGGAGGACTTCCAGGCCGTCGACATCGCCTCGATCGCCAAGCCGGTCACCAAGGCCGCGACCACGGTCCTCGAGGCCGCGCAGGTCCCCGGCGTCTTCCAGCAGGCGTTCTACCTGATGCGCTCCGGCCGTCCGGGCCCGGTCCTGATCGACCTCCCGATCGACGTCCAGCTGACCGAGATCGAGTTCGACCCGGACCTGTACGAGCCGCTGGCCGTCCACAAGCCGGCCGCGACGCGCAAGCAGGCCGAGAAGGCCATCCAGTTCCTGCTGGAGTCCGAGCGTCCGCTGATCGTCGCCGGTGGCGGCATCATCAACGCCGACGCCTGCGACCTGCTGGTCGAGTTCGCCGAGCTGACCGGTGTCCCGGTCATCTCCACCCTCATGGGCTGGGGCAGCATCCCCGACGACCACGAGCTCGCCGCCGGCATGGTCGGTGTCCAGACCTCGCACCGCTACGGCAACGCGACGTTCCTCGAGTCGGACTTCGTCCTCGGGATCGGCAACCGCTGGGCCAACCGTCACACCGGGTACAACCTGGACGCGTACCTCGGCGACCGCAAGTTCGTCCACGTCGATATCGAGCCCACCCAGCTCGGCAAGATCTTCGCCCCGGACCTCGGCATCGCCTCCGACGCCAAGGCCGCGCTGGAGATCTTCATCGAGGTCGCCAAGGAGCTCAAGGCCGAGGGCAAGCTGCCCGACTTCAGCGCCTGGGTCGCCTCGCACCTGGAGCGCAAGGCCACGCTGCAGCGCCGCACGCACTTCGACAACATCCCCATGAAGCCGCAGCGCGTCTACGAGGAGATGAACAAGGCCTTCGGTCCGCAGACGCGCTACGTCACCACCATCGGCCTGTCCCAGATCGCCGGCGCGCAGATGCTGCACGTCTTCAAGCCGCGCCACTGGATCAACTGCGGCCAGGCCGGCCCGCTCGGCTGGACCATCCCGGCCGCGCTGGGTGTCGCCACCGCCGACCCGGAGACCCAGGTCGTCGCCCTCTCCGGCGACTACGACTTCCAGTTCATGCTGGAGGAGCTGGCGGTCGGTGCGCAGCACAAGATCCCGTACGTCCACGTCCTGGTGAACAACGCCTACCTCGGCCTGATCCGTCAGGCGCAGGGCGGTCTCGGCATCAACTTCGAGGTCAACCTGGAGTTCGAGAACATCAACGCCCCGGAGCTGGGTGTCTACGGCGTCGACCACGTCAAGGTCGTCGAGGGTCTCGGCTGCAAGGCGATCCGCGTCACCGACCCGAACGAGCTGGGCGCCGCCTTCGAGGAGGCCAAGAAGCTCGCCGCCGAGTACAGCGTCCCGGTGGTCGTCGAGGCCATCCTGGAGCGCGTCACCAACATCTCGATGAGCAAGACGGTCGACATGAGCGACGTCACCGAGTTCGAGGAGCTCGCGACCGAGCCGGGCCACGCCCCGACCGCGATCCGCCCGCTGTCGGTCTGACGGCCAGGACGGCAGTACCGGCCACCGGTTCACGGCCTCCGTCCCTCCCTCGGGAGGAGCGGGGGCCGTTCTGCATGCCCTACGGGGCCAGCCCGCCGATCAGCACCTCGATGCCGAGGGCGAGCCGGGCCGCGGCGGGACCGGCCGCCAACTCGGCGGCGCTCGCGGCGAGATGCGGATGCCGCTGCGGATCCAGCCCGGCGAGCCGGTCCTCGATGGAGACTTCGGCGTGGCGGGCCTCCAGGGCGTCCTGCAGGGCGTCCGGACCGTCACCGGCCGGCGGGTGCGCGACGGAGACCTCGTAGGACACCGCGCCGATGTGCAGGGCGATCAGGTCGCAGCCCCAAGCGGCGCGTTGGCGGTCGACCCCGCCGGCCAGCAGGAGGCCGAGGATCCGGTCGAAGAGGTCGAGCCAGGCGGGGGAGGCCGGGATGGAGCCGAGCGAGACCCGGCCGATGCCGGGGTGGGCGTTGAGGGCGTGGACCACATCGGTGATCAGCGCTGCCAGCCGGTCGCGCCAGTCCCCGGGGGCCGCCGCCGGCAGCTCGGGCAGCGGCACCGTCGCGATCACCGCGTCGAGCATCAGGCGCAGCAGTTCGTCGCGTTGGGCGACGTAGACGTACAGCGACGCGGGCCCGGTGTCCAGTTCGGCGGCCACCTTCCGCATGGTCACCGCGTCCAGGCCCTCGCGGCGCAGCACGCGAAGGCCGGCGTCGATCACGGCCCGCTCGCTGAGCGGGGGCTTGGCCGGGCGGGACCGGGTGCTCTGGCCCTGGGCATCGCCCTTTCCGCGGGCCCGGCGGGTGCGCTCGCGCGGCGGCACGGCCGGGTGGTGATCCAGTGCGGAATCGTCCTGACCGCCCTGGGGCTCGGCCTGCTCGCCGCCTTGACCGACGGCGCGACGGACGGCTGGCAGCTGGTGCCGGGCACCCTCGCCGCCGGGCTCGGCATGGGCCTGGTGATCCCACCGCTGTTCGACGTGATCCTGGCGGGCGTGTCCGAACCGGAGGTGGGCTCCGCGTCCGGTGTACTCAACGCCGTGCAGCAACTGGCCAACGCGGTCGGCGTGGCCCTGCTGGTCACGCTCTGGTCGGCCTTCACGGACCACGGCCGCACCCCGTCGGAGGCCCTGCCCGCGACAGCCCTCGTGACGGTGGCCCTCCTGACGGCCGCCCTCGCCCTCTCGGTACGCCTTCCCCGGCACGCCCGGGCATGATGGCGGGAACGGCCGGGTCGGCATACTGCTCCGATGGACAGATCAATGGCCTCGTGGCGCAATACGACGCACGACTGGGCACGTTCCGTGGACGTGGACCACTTGGCCCACATCCGTGAGAACCGGGCCGTCTTCGCCCCCGGTGGCCTGCCCCACCTGCTCCTCGAAGTCGTCGCCTACGCTGCCGACGAGGCGGAGTGCGTGGGCGGGGGGCGTTGCACCGTCACGCTGCACGCCGATGGGTCGGTGTCCGTGGCGGACGAGGGCCGAGGCACCGACACCCGCTTCGACGATCACGGTCGGCCGGTGAAGAAGCCGGTCATGGCGACGAAGGACCTCCGGTTCTTCGACCACCCCGACGCGCAGATCCTTCCCGACGGCCACCCGCGTCGCGGCATGTCCGTCGTCGCGGCGCTCAGCGAGTGGCTCGTCCACACCAACCGCCGCGCGGGCGGAGCGTGGGTCCAGCGCTACGAACACGGGGTCCCGGCGACCGGCCTGACACCGGTCGCCGACGACGGCACGACCGGTACGACCGTCCGCTTCAGCCCCGCCGAGCCGCTGGCCGCGGCGGGCGGACCCACGCCCGACGCACTGGCCGCGTTCACCGCGTGCTGGCCGTACCTGTCCATCGGGATCGACGACCAGCGCGCCGCCCGCTGATCACGCAAAAGCCAAAGCGCCGAGTCACGGGACCGTCCGTGACTCGGCGCTTTGAGTGTGACCGCCCGACGGTGCGAGGCTGGCGCGACAGGACGTTCGCACCGCCGGGCGGAGTTTTCAGTGGCGCCGGGTGGAACCCGGCGGCCGGAGGCCGACGCAGCCGGCCCGATGCCCGCGGAGCGGTGCGAGGACGGCGTCCAGAAGGGGACGTTCGCACCGCTTCGCACCGCCGGGCGGAGTGTGTGGGGAGGTTGTCCTTGTATACAGGGGACCCTGTGCGTGGCCCCTGCGTACGAGGTTTGGCTGGGACCGCGGCGGGCGGCGACGGGAACTTCGGCTTCGTCTCCCTCAGGTCAAGAGACGGGCCTCGGAACCCATTACCACCGCACTGGCTCGCACGCCCGCCACGGTCCTCGTCCTGCCCTCGCCGCGTACCACCCCTCATCCGGGTCCGCGGTTCGGGCTCGGCACCCGGGACCTGACCTCCCGCCAGGTCCCCGGTGCAGCTTTTGGGCTCAGGCGTCGCGCAGGGCGCGAACGGCCTCCTCGACGCGCTTGCCGTAGTCGGCGTCCGCGGCGTGGAAGTGAGCCAGGTTCTTCTCGATGACGTCCTCGAGGGTGACCTGGGACAGGCCGCCGGCGATGTTCGCCACCAGACGCTGCTTCTCGGCCTCCGACATCAGGCGGTAGAGCTCACCGGCCTGGAAGAAGTCGTCGTCCTTGGTGTGGGCCGGTGCCGCGTGGGTGCCCGTGTAGCCGGAGACGGCCTTCGGGGCGCCGAGCGCGAGGCCGGTCTCGGCCGGGCCCTGGTACGAGTTGGGCTCGTAGTTCTTGTCGTGGCGCGAGCCGTTGCGCAGCGCCATGACGCCGTCGCGGCCGTAGTTGTCGGCCTTCGTCGCCTTCGGGGCGTTGACCGGCAGCACGGTGTGGTTCACACCGAGGCGGTAGCGCTGGGCGTCGGCGTACGCGAAGAGGCGGCCCTGGAGCATCTTGTCCGGCGAGGCGGTGATGCCCGGGACGAAGTTGTTCGGGGAGAAGGCGGACTGCTCGACCTCGGCGAAGACGTTGTCCGGGTTGCGGTCGAGGACCAGGCGGCCCACGCGCTGCAGCGGGTAGTCGCTGTGCGGCCACACCTTGGTGAGGTCGAACGGGTTGAAGCGGTAGTCCGCGGCCTCGGCGGCCGGCATGATCTGGACGTACAGGGTCCAGCTCGGGTTCACACCGCGCTCGATCGCCTGGAGCAGGTCGGTCTGGTGCGAGTTCGCGTCCTTGCCGACGAGCTCGGCGGCCTGCTCGCCCGAGAGGCAGCGGATGCCCTGGTTCGTCTTGAAGTGGTACTTGACGAAGAAGGCCTCGCCCTGCTCGTTCGTCCACTGGTACGTGTGGGAGCCGTAGCCGTTCATGTGGCGGTACGACGCGGGGATGCCGCGGTCACCCATCAGCCAGGTGATCTGGTGCGTCGCCTCGGGGGCGTGCGCCCAGAAGTCCCAGACGTTGTCCGGCTCCTGCTTGCCCGTGAAGGGGTCGCGCTTCTGGGAGTGGATGAAGTCGGGGAACTTGATCGGGTCCTTGATGAAGAACACCGGGGTGTTGTTGCCGACGAGGTCGTAGTTGCCCTCTTCGGTGTAGAACTTCAGGGCGAAGCCGCGCGGGTCGCGGACCGCGTCCGCGCCACCCAGCGAGTCGGCCACGGTGGAGAACCGCAGGAAGGTCTCGGTCTTCTTGCCGACCGTGTTCAGGAACGCGGCGCTGGTGTACGCGGTGACGTCGTCGGTCACCTCGAAGTGGCCGTACGCGGCCGAGCCGCGGGCGTGCACCACGCGCTCCGGGATGCGCTCACGGTTGAAGCGGGCAAGCTTCTCAAGGAGCTGCTGGTCCTGGATCAGCAGCGGGCCACCGACGCCGGCGGTGGCGGAGTTCTGATTGTCGGCGACCGGGGCGCCGGACTCGGTCGTCAGCGTGCGCTTCGACATGGTGACCTTCCGTACGGGAACTTGCTGACGGAAAGCGTCTTCCGTCATGCGGAACAGCCTAATTTCAGGCGGAACGCAGCGTCAACAGTTTGTTGAACAAAGATGGAGAGAGGTGATCCGGACGGTGCCGGCGCTTGGGCGCGACAGGACAGGTGTCAGCACCGGCACCATCCGGAAACTCAAGGCCCCCGAAGGGGGGAGGGGCGGCCCGGCGAGCGGGCCGCGGGCTCAGATCTGGGCGCCGGAGAGGCGCTCGACCGCGCGGAGCAGAGCCGAGTGGTCCAGGCCGCCGTCACCCTGGGCGCGCAGCGAGGCGACCAGCTGGGCGACGACCGCGCCGACCGGGAGGGCCGCACCGACGTTGCGGGCGGCGTCGGTGACGATGCCCATGTCCTTGTGGTGCAGGTCGATCCGGAAACCGGGCTTGAAGTCGCGGTTCAGGAAGTTGTCCTTCTTGCGGGTCAGGACCGTGGAGCCGGCCAGACCGCCGTTGAGGACGTCCAGGGCGGCCTGGAGGTTCACGCCCGACTTCTCGAGGAAGACGACGGCCTCGGCGCACGCCTGGATGTTCACCGCGACGATGAGCTGGTTGGCGGCCTTCACCGTCTGGCCGGAGCCGTGCGGACCGCAGAGGACGATGACCTTGCCGAGCGTCTCGAGGATCGGCAGGGCCGCGTCGAAGTCGGCCTGCTCGCCACCCACCATGATCGACAGGACGGCCTCGATGGCGCCGGCCTCGCCGCCGGACACCGGGGCGTCGATGACGCGGATGCCCTTCTCGGCGGCGCTCGATGCGAGGTCGACCGAGGTCTGCGGGGTGATCGACGACATGTCGATGATCAGCGCGCCGGACTTCGCGTTCTCGAGGATGCCGTTCTCGCCGTAGGAGATGGCCTCGACCTGCGGGGAGGCGGGCACCATCGTGATGATGACGTCGGCGTCCTTGACCGCCTCGGCGATCGAGCCGGCAGCGGTGCCGCCGGCGGCGGCCAGGCGGTCCAGCTTGTCCTGCTCCAGCGTGAAGCCGGTGACCGGGTAGCCGGCCTTCAGGAGGTTCTCGGCCATGGGGGAGCCCATGATTCCGAGGCCGATCCAGGCAATCTTGGGGAGGTTGCTCATGATGAGGGTCCTTCTCTTAATGCTTTGTACGAAAAGTGCGTGGCATGCCTGGCTGATCGCCTGGACTTTGTCCGCCTACTGGGCGGCGCGGGCCTCGGCCGGCAACCACTCGAAGGAGGCGGCGGCGTCGGCGGCCTTGTACTCCAGGCCTACGTAGCCCGCGTATCCGGCCTTCTTCAGCTGGTCGAGCAGCTCCGCGAGGGGCAGTTCGCCGGTACCGGGGGCACCGCGTCCGGGCTTGTCCGCGATCTGGACGTGCCCGGTCTTGGCGGCGTACTTTTCGATGACCTCGGAGAGGTCCTCATCGTTCATCGCCAGGTGGTACAGGTCGAGCAGGAACTTGGCGTTTCCGAGGCCGGTGGCCTCGTTCACCTTGTCCACCACTTCGATGCCGGCCGGGGCGCTCACCAGCGGGTAGAGCGGCGACTCGGGCTTGTTGAGGGTCTCGATCAGGAGGATCGCACCCACGCGGTCGGCGGCCTGAGCGGCCACGACCAGGTTCTTCAGGGCCAGCTCGTCCTGGACGGCCGGGTCCACCCCTTCGACGCGGTTGCCGTAGAGGGCGTTCAGCGCCTTGCAGCCGACCGAGGCGGCGAAGTCCGCGGCCACGTTGATGTTGGCGTTGAAGCGGTCCGACTCCTCACCGGGTACCGAGACCGCACCGCGGTCCGGGCCCGGCAGCCGGCCGGCGTAGAAGTTCAGGCCCACCAGCTGGGTTCCGGCGTCCTCAAGAGCCTTCTTGAGGGCGTCGAGCTCCTCCTGAGCGGGGGTGGGGGTCTCGATCCAGGGCCACCACAGCTCGACCGCCGTGAAGCCCGCCGCGGCGGCAGCCGCGGGACGCTCCAGAAGCGGGAGTTCCGTGAAGAGGATCGAAAGGTTCACATCGAAGCGCTGGTCCGTGTATCCCATGAGGGGTATGCGCTCCTTCCGTATTGCGGAAGTTAGTTTCTGCTTGATGGAAGACTGCATCGGGCTTGTCGTGGATGTCAAGCCCGGACTGCCGAAACGACCTGCCCGCCCGTCGCCCGGCCGCCCACCCCTCAAGGAGGTGCTGTCGCGCCGCCGCATCCCGGCCGGGTAGCTTGACCAGGGTGCGATTGAGAGTGGAGTTCACGACCGAGCCCTTCGATCTCGAAGAGGCCCCCGCCCATGCCGTGGCCGCTCGCGAGGTCATCCAGAAGGCCCAGCTGGACGCGGTGGACGTAGGCCCGTTCGGCAATACCGCCGAGGGTGACGCCGACGAGGTGCTGACCGCGGTGGCCGCGCTGCTGCGCGGCTCCCTGGAGTCCGGGGCCACGCGCGTCTCGCTCCAGGTCAACGTGATCGGGGGGGATGCCCGATGACCGAGCCCCGGGATCACCCGTTCATCGCCGCGGTCAAGCCGCTGGTGGACGCGATGGGCGGCGAGCTGATGGATCCCGCCCTGGCGCAGCCCGACGACGTCGTGCTCAGCTGGGAGGGTCAGGACCTGCTGGCCGTGCGCCTGCCCCAGCTGTCCGACTCGCTGGAGCGCATCCTGGCGGCGCTGGAGCGCCGGCACGGCGTACCGTTGTCGCAGCTCGACCGGAAGGCCAAGCAGGACGTCGTGCGGATACTGGAGGCGCGGGGTGCCTTCTCCGTGCGGCACGGCGTGGAGACGGTCGCGGGCGCCCTGGGCGTAAGCCGTTTCACGGTCTACAACTACTTGAACAGGGAAAACCCCAACAAAAACAACCAAGCGTGAAGCCTGTCTGACCCGCTGTGACGAGCCGCCGCCCAATTCATCCGGGCGGCGGCTTTTGTGTACGGGAAGTTTCAACAAAGTGTTGACGCCGTGTTGTCGAGGGCGTTAGCTATGCCCAGCCCGTCAAAGCAACAACAGGCCACGGAGGCCTACCGTGACTTCGAGTCCGACCCCGGGTCTCACCCGGTTCAACGCCTTGGACGACAGCGCGGCCACGGCCGAGCTGCACGAGGTGTGCGCCAGTTCGGCATGGGGGAGCAAGCTGCTCGCCCAGCGCCCCTTCGCCACCGCCGACTCCCTGTTCTCCGCGAACGAGACCGCCATGGGCGAGCTCACCGCCGAGGACCTGGCCGAAGCGATGGCAGGCCACGCGCCGATCGGCCGGCCGAAGCCGGGAGACCCGACCTCCGCCCGCGAACAGCGCGGTATGGCCGGCGCCTCGGAGGAGCTCAGGAACGAACTCCTCGAACTGAACCTGGCGTACCAGGAGAAGTTCGGCCACGTCTTCCTCATCTGCGCCACCGGCGCGACCGGTGAGTTCATGCGGGACGCGGTCAAGGTCCGGATCGAGAATTCGCCGGAGCAGGAGCGGGAGATCGCCCGCGGCGAGCTCGTGAAGATCAACCGGATCCGCCTGACCCGCCTCGTCGAACTCGCAGAAGAAGGAGAGTGAGCATGAGCACCGAGACCACCGCGTCGGTGTCCACGCACATCCTGGACACCAGCATCGGCCGCCCCGCCGAGGGCGTCGCCATCACGTTGAGTGCCGGTCGGCCCGCCCGTCCGGGATTCGCCGGTGAGTGGACGGCCCTGGGCGGCTCCGCCACCGATGCGGACGGGCGGTGCAAGGACCTGCCGGCGCTGCCGGAGGGCACCACTCACGTACGTCTCGACTTCGAGACCGAGACGTACTTCTTGAACAAGAACAGTGCAAAGAAGCAAGCCGAGGCGCAGCAGGACGCCCCCCGCGTAAGGGACAGCGGTGCGTTCTTCCCCGAGGTCACCATCACCTTTGCGGTGAACCCGGGCGAGCACTACCACGTACCGCTGCTGCTCAACCCGTTCGGCTACTCCG
This sequence comes from Streptomyces sp. NPDC050448, assembly GCF_040655295.1. Classification (NCBI taxonomy): domain Bacteria; kingdom Bacillati; phylum Actinomycetota; class Actinomycetes; order Kitasatosporales; family Streptomycetaceae; genus Streptomyces; species Streptomyces sp. NPDC050448. The sequence goes on from NZ_JBFAJR010000025.1 coordinate 98,394, forward strand.
TTTACCGAGGGAGCTAGCATGGCCACGATTCTGGGCCAGAACCAGTACGGCAAAGCAGAGAACCGCGTCGTCAAGATCACGCGGGACGGCGACACGCACCACATCAAGGACCTGAACGTCTCGGTCGCCCTCTCCGGCGACATGGACGACGTCCACTACTCCGGCTCGAACGCCAACGTCCTTCCGACGGACACCACCAAGAACACGGTGTACGCGTTCGCCAAGGAGTACGGCATCGAGTCCGCCGAGCAGTTCGGCATCCACCTGGCCCGCTGGTTCGTGAACAGCCAGGAGCCGATCCAGCGTGCGCGCATCCGGATCGAGGAGTACGCCTGGGACCGGATCGCCACCTCGGACGCCAACTCCAAGTTCATCGGCTCCGACGAGGTGAACCACTCCTTCGTCCGCCAGGGCGTGGAGACCCGGGTCACCCAGATCACGTACGACGGCACGAACTGGGAGGTCATCTCCGGCCTCAAGGACCTCGTCGTCATGAACTCCACGAACTCCGAGTTCTGGGGTTACGTGAAGGACAAGTACACGACCCTGAAGGAGGCGTACGACCGCATCCTGGCCACCCAGGTGTCGGCCCGCTGGCGCTTCAACTGGTCGGACGACGAGCAGCGGATGCCCAACTGGGAGAAGTCCTACGCCGAGACCAAGAAGCACATGCTCCAGGCCTTCGCGGAGACCTACTCCCTGTCGCTGCAGCAGACCCTGTACCAGATGGGTTCGCGCATCATCAACCACCGTTCGGAGATCGACGAGGTCCGCTTCTCGCTCCCGAACAAGCACCACTTCCTCGTGGACCTCGAGCCGTTCGGCCTCAAGAACGACAACGAGGTCTACTTCGCCGCGGACCGCCCGTACGGCCTGATCGAGGCCACGGTCCTGCGGGACGGCGTTGACGCCCGCATCCCCGTGGACATGACCAATCTCTGATGCGGCAGGCGCGTCCCGGGGCCCCGCAGTGGCCCCGGGACGGCGCGACACGCTCCAACTTCCTGAATCGGCACCCGGACGCAACGCACGGGACAGCAGTACTGTCAGCTGTCAGGTCCCCGGCTCCGGCACTCAAATCCCCTGGGTTCTGCCGTGCCCGCACCGCCACTGAAAGCACGAGGAAGTCCCATGGCAGCATCGGCAGCCCATGACAGCGCCGTCGAGCGCATCGTCATCGAGAACTGTGCGATCGCGACCGTCGACGCGAACGACACCGAGTACGCCTCGGGCTACGTGGTCGTCGCCGGCAACAAGATCGAGTCGCTCGGTGCGGGCAAGGCCCCCGAGAACCTCGAGAACGTGGTCCGCCGCATCGACGGCACGGGTCACCTCGTCACCCCGGGTCTCGTCAACACCCACCACCACTTCTACCAGTGGATCACCCGTGGTCTGGCCACCGACCACAACCTCTTCAACTGGCTCGTCGCCCTGTACCCGACGTGGGCGCGCATCGACGAGCAGATGGCCTACACGGCCGCCCAGGGTTCCCTGGCGATGATGGCCAAGGGCGGCGTCACCACCGCCATGGACCACCACTACGTCTACCCCAAGGGCTCCGGCGACCTCTCCGGCGCGATCATCCGCGCCGCGTCCGAGATGGGCGTCCGCTTCACCCTCGCCCGCGGTTCCATGGACCGCAGCAAGAAGGACGGCGGCCTGCCCCCGGACCACGCCGTCGAGACCCTCGAAGGTGCGCTCGCCGACACCGAGGCGACGGTCAAGAAGCACCACGACCACTCCTTCGACGCGATGACCCAGGTCGCCGTCGCCCCCTGTTCCCCCTTCTCGGTCTCCACCGAGCTGCTGAAGCAGGGTGCCGAGCTGGCCCGCCGCCTCGGCGTGCGCATGCACACCCACGGCAGCGAGACCGTCGAGGAAGAGCAGTTCTGCAAGGAACTGTTCGGCATGGGCCCGACCGACTACTTCGAGTCGACCGGCTGGCTCGGCGAGGACGTGTGGATGGCGCACAGCGTCCACATGAACGACTCCGACATCGCCGCGTTCGCCCGCACCAAGACCGGTGTCGCGCACTGCCCGTCCTCCAACGCCCGTCTGGCCGCCGGCATCGCCCGCGTCCCGGACATGCTCGCCGCCGGTGTACCGGTCGGCCTCGGCGTGGACGGCACCGCCTCCAACGAGTCCGGCGAGCTGCACACCGAGCTGCGCAACGCGCTGCTGATCAACCGTCTGAACCCGGTCCACCGCGAGGCAGCCCTCAACGCGCGCCAGGCCCTGCGCCTCGGTACGTACGGCGGCGCCCAGGTGCTCGGCCGCGCCGACAACATCGGCTCGCTCGAGGCCGGCAAGTGCGCCGACCTGGTGATGTGGAACCTGAGCACCCTGGCCCACTCCTCCATCGCCGACCCGGTCACCGCGCTGGTGTTCGGTGCGGCCGCCCCGGTCACCCTCTCCCTGGTCAACGGCAAGCAGATCGTCGAGAACAACCGACTGCTCTTCGCCGACGAGGACGCCATCGCGGTGTCCACCCGGGAAGAGGCCCAGCGCCTCGCGCGCATCTCCGCTCAGGGCTGATCCTCCCCCGGCCAAGGGGGTGTCCGCGGCCATGATCCGCCGGACACCCCCTGGCGCTGGGAGGTGCCCCCAGGACTCCGGCCGGGGGGGACGGCCCCCGGCCGGCGGTCGCGGACCCGAGCGGGGTCCGCGGCAGCCGTTCCCGGGAAGCGCCCGAGGTTTTCCGAGGGCGCCCCGGGGGCGGTGACTCGTGCCACCGACGCACCACGCTCCGCGTTGCGGAGCAACCGCCGCAGGACGGTTTGGGCGAATCGTTTCTGCGCCCCTCGGGGCAAGCGTTCGCACCACCCACAACTCCATAACGGCTCGACTCGCACCGCTTTCGCACCACCTCCAAGACACCACGTCCCTGCCGGCGTGTTCAACCGAACGGAGGAAGCCGTGGCCCAGGCGCCCAGGTTTCGCAAAGATGCAGTCGCAATACCGGAGGAGCGGCACCCGGTCGACGAGACCCTGCCTCCGCTGAAAATGTTCACGAGCGGCCTCCAGCACGTGGCCGCCATGTACGCGGGTGTCGTCGCCCCGCCCATGATCGTCGGCCCTGCCGTCGGACTCTCCGCCACGGAGACCGCGTTCCTGATGGGCGCCTCGCTCTTCACCGCGGGCCTCGCCACGCTCCTCCAGACCCTCGGCTTCTGGAAGATCGGCGCCAAACTCCCCTTCGTCAACGGCGTCTCGTTCGCCGGTGTGACCCCGATGATCGCCATCGGCAAGGGTGAGGGCGCGGACGCCATCCCCGTCATCTTCGGCGCGATCATCGTCGCCGGGCTTCTCGGCTTCTTCGCCGCCCCCTACTTCGGCAGGCTCGTCCGGTTCTTCCCGCCGGTCGTCACGGGCACGGTCATCACCCTGATCGGCGTCTCGCTCCTGCCGGTCGCCTTCAACTGGTCGCAGGGCGGCGTCCGCACCGCCACCGACTACGGCTCGATGAAGAACATCGGCATGGCCGCCGTCACCCTCGTGGTCGTCCTGCTCCTGCGCAAGTTCCTGCGCGGCTTCCTCCAGCAGATCTCCATCCTGCTCGGCCTGGTCGCGGGCACGCTGATCGCCCTCCCGCTCGGCATGACCAGCTTCGACGCCGTCAAGAACGCCTCCCTGGTGGGCTTCCCGACCCCGTTCCACTTCGGCGCCCCGCAGTTCCAGGCCGCCGCCATCGTCTCCATGTGCATCGTCATGCTGGTCTGCATGACCGAGTCGACCGCCGACATCCTGGCCCTCGGCAAGATCGTCGGCCGTCCGGCGGACGCCAAGACCATCGAGGGCGGACTGCGCGCCGACACGCTCGGCAGTGCGCTCAGCCCGCTGTTCAACGGCTTCATGTGCAGTGCCTTCGCGCAGAACATCGGGCTCGTGGCGATGACCAAGGTGCGCAGCCGGTTCGTCGTCGCCGCGGGCGGCGGCATCCTGATCCTGCTGGGCCTGTGCCCGATCGCCGCCTCCGTCATCGCAGTGGTCCCGCTGCCGGTCCTCGGCGGCGCCGGCATCGTGCTGTTCGGCTCGGTCGCGGCCAGCGGGATCCAGACCCTGGCGGGCGCGGCCATGGAGAAGGGCGAGAACGCCCTGATCGTCGCCGCCTCGGTGGGTATCGGCCTGATCCCGATCGCGGCGCCGAACTTCTACCACGCGTTCCCGAAGGACCTGCTGGTCGTCCTGGACTCCGGCATCAGCACGGGCTGCGTGGTGGCCATCGTGCTCAACCTGGCCTTCAACCACTTCGGCGCCCAGCGGGCCGCGGCGGCCGAGGGGGCCGGGGAACCGCTGCCCGCGCACTGAGTTCCGTACGGCCGCAGGACGGTGCGGCGGTGCGTACGCCACCCACTGCGGGTGTGGCGTACGCACCGCCGTACCGTCCTGCGGCCGTACGCGGGACTGCTGCCGGGGTTCGGCTGCGGGGCTCTCGGGCCGGGATTTGCGGCGCCCGGACACCCCTATGCGGACGCCCGGGACTTCGAGGGGTTCCGGGGGGAGGACATCCGGTCCACCATCCGCACGACCGTGCGGCGGCTCGCGAGTCGTCCGCCGAAGGCCATGACCCGGTTCATGCCTCCGGAGATCACGCTCGGCGGCGGGTTCCTCCGGTCCAGTGCCTTCAACGCGGTGCGCACGACCACCTCGGAGCTCTGCATCCGGGTGCCGCCGGCGGCGTCCTCCGTGCCGACCACGTCGAAGAACTCCGTCTTCGTCGCGCCGGGCGACAGCGCCATGACACGCAGCCCGGTGCCCCGGGACTCCTGCCAGAGGGCCTCGGTGAAACTGAGTACGAAGGCCTTGCCGGCGCCGTAGACGGCCATGTTCGGGACGGGCTGGTAGCCGGCCACGCTGGCGACGTTGACCAGTACGCCCTCGCCGCGGCTGCGCAGCGGGCCGATGAAGGCGCGGCTGATGTCGACCACCGCCATCACGTCGAGGCCCACTTCCTGGCGCAGCCGCTGCGGATCCTCCTCGTGGAAGCGCCCGTAGGTGCCGAAGCCGGCGTTGTTGATGACGCTGGAGACCGTGATCCCGCGCCGCTCGACCTCGGCGGCCAGCAGTTCACCGCACCCGTCGACGGCCAGGTCCATGGTGATCGGCTCGACCTTGACGCCGTGCGCCGCCGACAGCTGCCCGGCGAGCGCCTTCAGGCGGTCCCCGCGACGGGCCACGAGCGCGAGGTCGGATCCTCGCGCGGCGAGCCGGCGGGCGAACTCGGCGCCCAGGCCCGAGCTGGCGCCGGTGATCAGGGTGGTCCGGCCTCGGTAGTCGACCGCGTTCACAGTGGCTCCTGCCATGGGATGACATCGTCTGGCATCACTCTATGCCCAATTGGCAGTGACTGCCAAGCGGGCAGTGAAGGCCAGGTGGGCGGCCCGCCTATATGCTGGCCGGATGGGGACCACCGCAACGCAGCCGAGCCTGTGGGACCGCTCCCGGCAGGCCGTGGTCGCGAGCATTTTCGACACGGCCATGCGGCTCTTCGCCGAGCAGGGTTACGAGGCCACCACGATCGCGCAGATCGCGAAGGAGGCCGGCATCTCCCAGCGGTCGCTGTTCCGGTACTTCGGTACCAAGGAGGACATCGTCTGCGGCGAGCAGGAAGAGCTCGGGGAGCTGCTGCGCGCGACGGTGGAGGCCCAGCCCGCCGCCGCCACTGCGTGGGAAGCCCTGCGCGCCGGTTTCACCGTGCTCCTGGAGGCGCACGGCGACCCCGAGCAGCTGCTGGAGATCACGGCGCTGATCTTCGACACCCCGTCGCTGCGCGCCCGCTACACCCAGAAGCGGCTGCGCTGGCAGGAACTGGTCCAGCCCGCCGTCGCGGCCCGCATGGCCGCGGGGGAGGGCCTGGTCGCCGAGGTCCGCGCCGCGGCAGTCGTCGCGACCGTCTTCGCCTGTGTGGACGCCGCCACCGAGGCCTGGGCCCGCAGCGACGGCCACGCCGACCTGGCGGCCCTGTATGACGAGGCGCTGGCCGCCGTACGGGGCTGATCCCGGAAAAGGGCGCCCGCGGAGGTCTCCCCGCAGACGCCCTTGACCCGGAACGGAACGTACGACTCAGGCGGCGGGCGTCAGGAACATGCCCGTCTGGTCCGCTCCGGCGGTGTTCTTGCAACTCGAGGCGGAGTTCGCCGGCTGGGCGACGGCCAGGGCCAGGCAGCGGCCGACGGCGAGCTGGCCGAAGTAGTTCGGGTGCATGGACTCCTGGACCAGCCCCTGCGTCTCGCTGCTGTCGATCCAGCGTGCCCACTCGCTCGTCTTCGCCGAGGCCGCCGCCGTGGAGGTCACCTGCTTGCTGGCCGTGGAGCACACCTCGCGCCCCTGCATCATGTCCCGCAGGTCCAGGAACTGCACGCCCTTGGCCGCGGCAACGCCCTTGAGGCGATCGGCGATCTGCGGCACCAGCGAGTCCCTGGCCCAGTCGGAGTCCCGGTTCCAGAAGGGGCACCCGCCGCTGTTGAGCCGGCTCCAGTCGCTCTGCGTGTACCGGTTCTCCGCGCCGCGCGGGATCGGCGACGGGTAGGACTGGAGCACGATCCGGTAGGAGGAGTCGCCGTATCCGGCGGCCCGCATCACGGCGCGGATCTCGTCCACGGACTTGCCGACGTCCGCCATGACGCCGTCGATCTTCTCGTCGACCCCGTACTGCTGGTCGTCGTAGCAGTACGAGTTCCAGAGGGCGAAGTCGAGAGCGCAGTCCTTGATGATGTCGGCGAAGCCGAGGTCGTTGCCGCCGATGGACAGCGCGATGACCTTGACGTTGTCGGCGGCGGCCACCGCGGCCAGCTGATCGGCCTGCGGGGCCTCGCCCTTGAAGGACACGCCGCCGTTGGAGGCGCGGAACACGTTCTCGGAAGTCGCCCCGGAGCAGGCCAGGTTCACGGCGACGTCGGCGACCGCCCCGGCGCTCTTGACCTCGGCGGAGTCGGAGCGGTGGCAGCCCCCGGCGGTGCTCCCGTATACCTTCGCGGGGTCGTAGGTGCTCCCGCTGACCCAGGCCCGGTCGGTGCCGTTGCGGCTGCCGCTGTTGGTGAGGCTGTTGCCCTTCCAGCGGCCGGCTTCGCCGGAGATGTAGCTGTCGCCCATGGACACCACGGCGGTGGGCCCGGTCCCGGGACTGGCCACGGAGGTCCCGGCGGAACCGCCGATCAGAGCGCTGACGGCGAGCGGCAGTACCATCCCGGCCCCGGCGAGTCGGCGCACTCGACTGCGGGCTCTGTCCTTGCTGGCGGTGCGGAATCCGATCACTGCGGAACTCCTGCGGTCGGCCATGGCGAACGCCGGAGAGGACTCCGGTGCATGGCTGGGGAAGTGGGGGTACCGCCGGCCGGTGGCATCGGAAAGGTGACACGGCGCACGTTGTTACCGCTAGGTACAGGAAAGTTACGATGGAGTAACAACCGATCGATCGGTCGGCCCCGCCAACCCGCCCTGCCGGTGCGGGCGGTGGCACGGAAAAGGCTCCGCCCCCGGTGCCTGGTGGCAGCGGGGGCGGAGCCGGGGTTCGACTGCTGTGCGATTCAGCCGAAGTCGGGGTGTCAGCCGGCGAGCTGGTCGTACGCGGGGAGGGTGAGGAAGTCCGCGTAGTCCGCGTCCAGGGAGACCTGGAGGAGGAGGTCGTGGGCCTGCTGCCACTTCCCGGCCGCGAAGGCCTCCTCGCCGATCTCGGCGCGGATGGCGGCCAGTTCCTCGGCGGCGATCTTGCGGGTCAGTTCGGCGGTGGCCGTCTCGCCGTTCTCGAACACGACGCCGGCGTTGATCCACTGCCAGATCTGCGAGCGGGAGATCTCGGCGGTGGCCGCGTCCTCCATCAGGCCGAAGATGCCGACGGCGCCCAGGCCGCGGAGCCAGGCCTCGATGTAGCGGGTGCCGACCTGGACGGCGTTGCGCAGGCCCTCGTACGTGGGCTTCGCGTCCAGCGAGTCGATCGCGATGAGCTCGCCCGGGGCCACCGAGACGTCCTCGCGGAGCCGGTCCTTCTGGTTCGGCTTCTCGCCGAGGACCGCGTCGAAGGAGGCCATTGCGATCGGGACCAGGTCGGGGTGGGCGACCCACGAGCCGTCGAAGCCGTCGCCCGCCTCGCGGTCCTTGTCGGCCTTGACCTTCTCGAACGCGACCCGGTTGACCTCGGCGTCCTTGCGGGACGGGATGAAGGCCGCCATGCCGCCGATGGCGTGTGCGCCGCGCTTGTGGCAGGTGCGGACCAGGAGCTCGGTGTACGCCCGCATGAACGGGGCCGTCATCGTCACCGCGTTGCGGTCCGGGAGGACGAACTTCTCGCCGCCGTCGCGGAAGTTCTTCACGATGGAGAAGAGGTAGTCCCAGCGGCCCGCGTTCAGGCCCGCCGCGTGGTCGCGCAGCTCGTAGAGGATCTCTTCCATCTCGTAGGCGGCCGTGATGGTCTCGATCAGAACCGTCGCGCGGATGCTGCCCTGCGGGATGCCGACGTAGTCCTGAGAGAAGACGAAGATCTCGTTCCAGAGGCGCGCCTCGAGGTGCGACTCGGTCTTCGGCAGGTAGAAGTACGGGCCCTTGCCGAGCGCGATGAGGCGCTTGGCGTTGTGGAAGAAGTAGAGGCCGAAGTCGACCAGGGCGCCGGGGACCGGACGGCCGTCGATCTGCAGGTGGCGCTCCTGCAGGTGCCAGCCGCGCGGGCGCATCACGACGGTGGCCAGCTGCTCGGCGGGCTTCAGGGCGTACGACTTGCCCGTGCGCGGGTCCGTGAAGTCGATGCGGCGCTCGTAGGCGTCGATGAGGTTGAGCTGGCCGAGGACGACGTTCTCCCAGGTGGGGGCGGAGGCGTCCTCGAAGTCGGCGAGCCAGACCTTGGCGCCCGAGTTCAGGGCGTTGATGGTCATCTTGCGGTCGGTCGGACCGGTGATCTCCACACGGCGGTCGTTCAGCGCGGCCGGTGCCGGCGCGACCTTCCAGTCGCCCTCGCGGATCTGTGCGGTGTCCGGGAGGAAGTCGAGGTGGGAGGTGCGGGCGATTTCGGCGCGGCGCTCGGCGCGGCGGGCGAGGAGCTCGTTGCGGCGGGGCGTGAACCGCCGGTGGAGCTCGGCCACGAAGGCGAGGGCCGCCTCGGTCAGGACTTCGTCCTGCCGGGGCAGGGGCTCGGCGTCGACGATGGCCAGCGATGACGGCGCTGGTGCGGACATATCTGTCACTCCTTCAGCGGCGGTGCCTGGCGGCCGCGGGGAATGCTCGCGCAAGACGGCACGCAGTGCCGTCGCGTGTGGAGAGTTCCGGGATACGGTCGCGGGCGCCGTCTGGGGGTTCAGGGCGCTTCTGACCAGTGGATAGTAATTTCCTTATGGTGGAAGTTCAATGGTTTGTTGATATCGAGATTCTCTGAGTCGACAGACCCGAGCGCCCGGTGGCCCTCAGTGCCACCTTCGTCACTGCCCGCTCAGGCCCCGCTCGACCGCCGCTCAAGCCAGTCGTGCCAGGTCGGGCGGGGTGTCGATGTCGAAGGCCTCGGCGATGTCCCCGCACTCCACCAGGGTGAGCTCGTCTCCGTGTTCTGTCAGGTGCACCCGCGCGCCCTTGTCCCCCGTCGCCGTCGCCGCGATGTCCGCCCAGCGGTCCGCGCCGAAGAGCACCGGATGGCCGCGCTCCCCGCCGTACGCCGCCGCCACCAGGCTCGCGGGGGAGCGGTACGCCTCCCGGACCCGGGCCACCGCCGCGGGCCCGATGCCCGGCTGGTCCACCAGGGAGACGAGGGCCGCCGAGGCGCCCGTACCGGCGAGCGAGGCGAGGCCGACGCGCAGGGAGGAACCCATGCCCTCCGCCCAGTCGGGGTTGTCCACGACCACGCAGCCGGTCAGTTCCGCCCGCTCGCGGACCTCGGCCGCGGAGGCGCCGAGCACCACGTGCAGCGGACCGCAGCCCGCCTCGCGCAGGACCCGTACCGCGTTCTCGACGAGCGGGCGGCCGCGGTAGGGGAGCAGGGCCTTCGGGCGCCCGCCCAGGCGCCGGCCGCCGCCGGCCGCGAGGAGCAGGCCCGCGATCACGGGGACAGGGGACTGGGGGGTTGCGTTGGCTGACATGACAGCGATTCTCGCCGCTTTGTGCGGGCGGGTGGCCGCCGCGCCAGGAGGCGCCGTACGGCCGCCAGCCCTGCCCCGAGGCGCAGCGGCTCGGAGATCCGGTTCTCGGCCGCGGCCGCCAGGGCGCGTTCTCTGCGGTCGGTCAGCGGGGTCGACATGGCGGTCTCCTTGCCAATCGGGGGCCAATACCGCGAGTCTGGACCCTGGATTGGCCTGGTCGGCAGAGCCAATCAGGGGAGGTTGGCATGGCAAACGGGCGAGTCGTCCAGACGGCGGACAGAACCATCGGCAGTCGCCAGCTCGCGGCCCTGCTGCCCTCCGAGGTGCTGGCCCGCCCCGGCTACCGGTCCCTCGCCGACGCCGTGCGGACCCTGATCCTCGACGGCCGGATCGCCCTGCACGTACGGCTGCCCGCCGAGCGGGAGCTCGCCGAGGCGCTCGGCGCCAGCCGGGCCACCGTCACCGGGGCCTACGACCTGCTGCGCGAGAGCGGCTACGTCCGCAGCCGGCGCGGCTCCGGCACCTGGACCGAACTCCCCGAGGGCCACGGCCCGGTCGGCGCGCACCTGCTGGTCGGATCCGGGGGCTACATCGCCGACGGCGATCCGGGGATCGACCTGGCCATCGCCGCCCTGGGCGCCCCGGAGGACGCCCTCACCGAGGCCCTCGCCTGGGCCGCGCCCCGGCTGCCGGGCCTCGCCCGGAGCCCCGGCTACAACCCCTTCGGGCTGCCCGACCTGCGCAGCGCCGTCGCCGCGCGGTTCACCCGGCGCGGGCTGGCGACCCGCCCCGAGCAGATCCTGGTCACGGCCGGTGCGCAGCAGGCGTTCACGCTGGTCGTCAGCCTGCTGTGCCGGCCCGGGGACCGGGTGGTGACCGAGAACCCCACCTACGCGAACGCCCTCGACGCCCTGCGGCACGCGCGGCTGCGCACCGGGTCGATCGCCGTCTCCGACGCGGGCTGGGACATGGAGATCGCCGAGTCGACGCTGCGGCAGACCGTGCCGAGGCTGGCGTACGTGATTCCGGACTTCCACAACCCGACGGGCTTGCTGATGCCGCAGGAGCAGCGGCTGCGGCTGCTGTCGGCGACGCGGCGGACCGGGACCTGGCTGGTGGCCGACGAGACCATCGCCGACATCGCCCTGGACGCGCCGCCGCCGGCGCCGCTGGCCTCGCTGGCGCCGAAGGGCGGGGCGGACCACGTGGTGACGATCGGCTCGCTCAGCAAAACGCACTGGGGCGGGCTGCGCGTGGGGTGGGTACGGGCCACCGCGAAGATGATCACGGAGCTGACGGCGGTGAAGGTGGCCGCCGACATGACGGGCTCGGTGCTGGACCAGCTGGTGGCGCTGCCGCTGCTGGAAGGCCTGGAGCGGACCCTGCCGGCCCGCCTCGCGCAGCTGCGGGACCAGCGGGAGGCGCTCGTGCGCGCGCTGGAGCGGCACACCCCGCAGTGGTCGTGGCAGCTGCCGCCGGGCGGGCTCTCGCTCTGGGTGGACCTGGGGGAGCCGGTGAGCTCGGCGCTGGCGGAGCGGGCGGCGGCCGACGGGGTGCACATCGGGCGCGGCGCCCGCTTCGGCGTGGACCCCGGCACCTTCGAACACCGGCTCCGGATCCCGTACACCCTGTCGGCGGACCGCCTGGAGGAGGCCGTCCGCCGCCTGGCGGCCGCCTTCCACGACGGCGTCCCCCTGCCCCCGTCGGTGGAACGGCCGCACTGGGTGGCGTAGCGCCGGTGGCCGACTGCGGCCGGCCCCGGGGGCTTGTCCCCGATCCGCCCTTCGCCCGTTCCCCGGGGCTCCGCCCCGGACCCTTCCTCAGCCACCGCTGGGGGTACCCCACGCTTCGGACGCGGACGCGGACGGGGGCCCGGCCGGACCGGCCCGGCGAGGCCGGGCCGGCTACGGGGTGCGGATCAGGCGGCGGGTGGTGGCCGTGGCCACCGCCGAGGTGCGGGAGTCGACGCCGAGCTTCGCGTAGATGTGGACCAGGTGGGATTTGACCGTGGCCTGGCTCAGGAAGAGCTTCTTCGAGATCTGCTGGTTCGACAGGCCGTCCGCGACCAGCTGGAGCACCTCGAGCTCCCGCTTCGTCAGCGCCTCCGCGGGCGTGCGCATGCGGTCCATCAGGCGCAGTGCCACCGCCGGGGCCAGTGCCGACTGGCCCGCCGCGGCGGTGCGGACCGCCGCCGCCAGCTCCTCCGGCGGGGCGTCCTTCAGCAGGTAGCCCGACGCGCCCGCCTCGACCGCCGCCAGGATGTCCGCGTCCGTGTCGTACGTGGTCAGGACCAGGACGCGGGGGGCCCCGGGCCGGGCGGTGATCGCCGCCGTCGCCGCCGAGCCGTGCATGCCCGCGCCGAACTGGAGGTCCATCAGGACCACGTCCACCGGCTCGGAGGCGGCCAGTTCCACCGCCCGCTCGGCGGTGGCGGCCTCCGCGACCACCGCGAAGTCCGGCTCGGTGTCCAGGACCGCGCGCAGCCCCGCCCGGACCACCGGGTGGTCGTCGGCCAGCAGCAGGCGGATCGTCATCAGGATGCCTCCAGGGGCAGCGGCAGGGTGACGGCCACGGCGGTGCCCTGGCCCGGCGCGGACTCCACGGTGAACAGCCCGCCCAGCGTCTCGGCCCGCGACCGCATCGCCGGGAGGCCGAACCCGCCCTCCCCCGAGGGGGCCGAGGAAGGATCGAAGCCGCTCCCGTCGTCCACGATGTCCAGGGTGACCGAGGCGTCCATGAAGGTCAGGGTGATCTCGGCGCGCCCGGCCCTCGCGTGCCGCACCACATTGGCCAGCGCCGACTGCGCTATCCGCAGCAGGGCCACCTCGTACGGCGTGGGCAGGACCCGGGGCGCACCGCTCAGGCAGAACCGGACGCGCGGCCCCGGAGCGGCCGTGCACAGCCGCTCCAGCGCGGCGGCGAGGGACCCGTGCTCGAGGTCCGGCGGGGTGAGCGCCCGTACGAAACGACGCGCCTCGGCGAGGTTCTCCTGCGCGGCCTCCCGGGCCCGGCCGATGTGCGCCAGCGCTGCCGCGCGTGGGTCGGCCGGGGCCGGAGCGGCCGAGCCGGACGCGGAGGCGGGACCGCAGCACGGGGAGCCGGGGCGCCGGGCAGTTCCTGTCCGGATTCTTCCCGATCATGATGTTCGCGCTGCCGGCGGCGGCGCTGGC
>NZ_JBFAJR010000026.1:0-107228 GCF_040655295.1 Streptomyces sp. NPDC050448
GCCGCGGAGCGGGCGGGCAGCGACCGCTCGGGCCGCGGCGGTACGGGTACCGGGGCGGGGGCCGGCGGGGCGTCGGCGTCGGGTGCGGGAGCGCGAACGGGTTCGCGTACGGGTTCGCGTACGGGGTTGAGCACGGCAGCCGGCCCCGGATCCCGCTCGGGCCGCGGCCCGGGCTCAGCCGGTGCCGGGGTCGGCACCCGCCCGCGCTCCGTCTTCCCTCCGGTGGGCGCCAGGAGCCCGCTCGGCAGGATCACCACGGCCGCCGTCCCCCCGTACACCGAGCGCCGCAGCGTGACCCGGGCCTGGAGCTGGTCGGCCAGGTGGCCCACGACGAAGAGGCCCAGCCGCTGCGCGTTCTCCGCGAGGACGGAGTACGGCGGCGCCGAGTGCAGGCGCTCGTTCATGGCCTCGTACCCGGTGGCCGAGACGCGTGGTCCGCGGTCCTCGATCTCGACCGACAGTCCGTCCGCCACGAGTTCGGCGCGGACGACCACCTTGGACCGCGGCGGCGAGAACCGGGTCGCGTTGTCCAGCAGCTCCGCCAGCAGGTGGCTGATCTGGCTGATCGCGTGCGGCTGCACGCTCGCCTCGTCCAGCGCCTGCCGTTCGATACGCCGGAAGTCCTCGACCTCCGCCGCTGCCTCGCGCAGCAGGTCGGCCACGCGCATGGGCTCGGTGTGCGGGTCCGGGATCTCGCCGTCGGCGAGGATCAGCAGGTTCTCGATCTGCCGCCGCATCCCCACCGTCAGCTGGTCGGACCGCATCAACTGGGCGAGGAGCGCCTCGTCGTGGCCGAAGGTGTCCTGGAGTTCCTCGGTCAGGCTGAGCTGCCGGCTGACGAGGTTTCCGGTGCGCGAGGCGATGCCCGAGGCGAACAGGCCGAAGCCGTGCCGCTCTGCGGCGAGTTGCCGGTGCCCGTCGACGGACACGGCGACCACCCGGGCGAAGGCGTCGGTGATCTGCCCGACCTCGTCCTGGCGCCCGCGCACGACCGGCAACGCCTCTTCGTCGACGGCCTCCCCGCGCTGGAGGCGGGCCACCACCTCGGGCAGCGTCTCCTCGGCGATGGCGACCGTACGGGTGTGCAGGCGGCTCAGCCGGCGCAGGACCGATCGCGTGGTGAGGACGACGACCGCGGTGACCAGCAGCAGGGCACTGCCGCTGGCCCCGACCAGCCAGTAGACCTCGGTCTCCAGGTCGGAAGCCTTCGCGTCGGCGTGCGCGAGCACGCTCCGGGCCCGTTCCGTGTTGAGTGCGGCCAACCCCGGCGCGAACGTGCGGTGCGCGGCGGGCCAGTCGTCGACGTCGGCCGGCAGCTTCACGCCGTTCGCGGTGTCCTTGTGGTTGGCGACGACCGCGTTCTCGATGCGGAGCTTGGTCTGCCAGGCGTCCGAGCCGGTGAGCTTGTCGTACGACTCCAGTTCGGCGGGCGGGAGGTACGGCACGATCCAGGTGTCGTACAGGTACCGGTGGGCGCCGAAGGCGTCGAGGAACTGGGAGAAACCGGTGGCCGCCAGCTCGCGGGAGGGCCCGGCCAGCGCGAGGGCGGTGTCCTCGCGCGCGACCATCTCGGAGGCTGAGAACAGCGCGACGGCGGGCCGGCTCTCCTGGGCGAGTTCGGCGTCGTCCGCGTGGCTGAATTCATCCTGGTAGGCGCGGATGATGTCGTCGATCGTGCCGGTGTAATAGCCGACCGCCTGATCGGCGCTGCCGATGTGGGCGTCCACGCGTTTGCGGTACGAGGCCAGCAGGTCGAGCCGCCCGCTCACGGCAGCGAGGCGCTCATCGCCCTGCCCTGAGGCCGGCACCCCGTGGTCGCTGCCGCTGCCCGGGAGCTGCCGGAACTCCGCTGCCGCCCGGTCCGTTTCGGCCCGCTTGTCGCGCAGGGCGTCCTCGGCCACGGGGGATCCTGCCCACCGCGCCGCCGCCATCGCCCGCTCGGCCTGCAGCTCGTTCATCAGCCTGACCAGCGGCACGCCGATCCGCTCGCCGGTTTCCACGTCGGCGCGCAGGTGCTCCGACTGGGCCAGCAACCGCTGGGTGGTCACGGTGACCTGGGCCCCCATCGCCACGGTGGGGACGACGGCCAGGCAGACCAGCAACGTACGCAGGCGCACGGTGTGGCGGCGCCGAACGGGCGGCGGGCCTTGTGGGCCTTCGGGTGCCATCGCAGACATCGGTCCTCGGGAGCGGCGGAGACGGGGGCGGGCCTGGACGAGGGCATGAGGGGGCTGCCGACACGGCCCTGTGGGGTAAGGATGCCGATCATATCCAGCCAGTCCTAATAAACGGAGACCTTACTTCCATACCTTTGCGTGGTAATGGCGCCGAGCCGCCGTCCACAGGTCGTTCACGGTCGTGGCATCGGGCGGCGACAGGTGGGGAAGGCTGGTCGCGATCGGTACGGGGCATCGTCGGAGGAGTTTGATGACATGCGCACTCTGACCTTTGTCGTGGGTACGGGCCGCAGCGGGTCGACCGCCCTGTCGGGCATCGTCAACGCGCATCCGGACGTGCTCAGTCTGAACGAGCTGCTGTCGTCGGTGCAGAGCCGGGGCTTCCCTGAAGGCCTCATCGGCGGCGTGGAGTTCTGGCGGCTGCTGGCCGACCCCAATCCGCTGTTCGAGCGGATGATCCGCAGCGGCGTGCCGATGCCGGAGTTCGTCTACACGCGCCGTCCCGGACGCTTCGCGACCGAGACCACCGGCATCCCGGCCCTGTCCCTGATGGTGCTCCCGCACCTGACCGACGACCCGGACGGCCTCTTCGACGAGCTGGAGAAGGAGGTGCGCGGCTGGCCGACCCGTACCGCCGCCGGCCAGTACGAGGCGCTCTTCGGCCTGCTGTGCGCCCGGTTCGGACCTACGGCGGTGGTGGAGCGGTCGGGCTTCTCGTCGGACCGGGTCCCACTGTTGCGCCGGGTCTTCCCCCGGGCTCGCTTCGTGCACCTGTTCAGGGACGGGCCGGACTGCGCGCTGTCCATGAGCAGGCACACCGGCTACCGGCTGATCTTCCTGCTGCGGGAAGTCCTCGCCCGGACCGGCGCGGTGCGCGTAGAGGACCTGACCGAGGAGCAGGTGCGGTCCTTGCCGCCCGAGCTGTCGCGGC
The DNA here is from genome assembly GCF_040655295.1 of Streptomyces sp. NPDC050448. Classification (NCBI taxonomy): domain Bacteria; kingdom Bacillati; phylum Actinomycetota; class Actinomycetes; order Kitasatosporales; family Streptomycetaceae; genus Streptomyces; species Streptomyces sp. NPDC050448. The sequence continues at coordinate 3,109 of NZ_JBFAJR010000026.1, forward strand.
TGCTGACCGAACGCTTCGATTCCGCGTTGGTGCTGGACCGCGAGCTGCCGGCGGCGGGCTTCGCGGCGCTGTGGTCGGAGCTCGTCGTCCGGGGGGTGTCTCATCTCGACGCCGTGCCTGCACCGATGCGCACCACGCTCGCCTACGAGGACCTCCTCGACCGGCCCCGCGAGGAGCTGACGCGGCTGGCCGGCTTCATCGGCGTCGAGCCCCTTCCCCAGTGGCTCGACACGGGCGTCGCACGTCTGGACGCCGGCCGGCGCGGTGCTTCGCTGCGACTGCCTCCGGCTGAACTCGCGGCGCTGCGGGAGGGCTGTGCTCCAGGGACACGGGCCTTGGCAGGGGGCGGGGGGGCGGGTCGCAGGCACGCGGCGATGACGCCCTCGAGGTCAAGACCGTGCGGGCAGGCGGTGAAGTACGGCCTCGCGCAGCGTTCCGTCGACGGCGGTCAGGGTCAGGAAGGTGTGGTGCGGTTGCCGTCGGCGGTCGGTCGGGGAGCCGGGATTGAGCAGGCGGAGCCCGCCCGGGGCCGTGGAGTCCCACGGAATGTGGCTGTGGCCGAACACCAGGACGTCGGCGTCGGGGAAGCGCTCGGCGCAGCGCCGCTCGCGCCCGGCTGCCGGGCCCGTCTCGTGGACGACCACGAAGCGCAGACCGCCCAGCTCGGCGCGGGCGATCTCGGGAAGCCTGCCGCGCAGGGCGGGGCCGTCGTTGTTGCCGTACACGGCGATCAGACGGCGGGACCTCGATTCCAGCAGGTCGAGGGTGGCTTCGTCGGTCCAGTCCCCGGCATGGATCACCACGTCGGCTTCGTCGACGGCTGTGAGCAGGACGTCCGGCAGGCGCTTGGCCCGCGCCGGTACGTGCGTGTCCGAGGTCAGCAGGAGCCTCACGCGCCCACCGTACGCGTCGCACCGCCTGGCGTCCTCGTCGGCGCGGGCGTGCGGGTGGTTGATCCCGGCCGGCCCGGAGCCGGAGCAGGGGCCGCGGTCCTCGCCGCAGCCCCTGCCGTCAGCGGTAACGCCTTGGCGCTCCCTCGCCCCGCTTCCTGCGGCTGGTCGCGCCGGGGTGCGTGGGGCTCTCAGCAGGTGATGGTGATCTCGTGGACAACCGGCTTGGCCGCCCAGGGGAAGGAGGCCACACCAAAGGTGGCGCGGACGGTCGAGCCACAGGGGGCGGCGCTGACCGGACCGCGGACCTCGAGGGCCGAAGAGGCGAAGATGACCGGCCTCTCCTGCGTGACGGGCGAGCCGCCGACGACCTCGGCGGACAGCGTCGTGAACAGCTGCCTCGGCGAGGGCGCCGGGCTGCCGGGGGACGGCGGGCCCGCGAGGGCGACCTTGCCGTAGAACTCGACGGTCGTACCGGTGACATCGGCGCACACCCGGGTCGTCAGACCTGCCTGAAGACCCGGGCTGCCGCAGGAGGTGACGGTCTCGGTGGCGGCCGCAGGGGCGGCGAAGGCGGGAGCGCTCACAAGGACGGTCAGGACTGCAGCGCCGACTGCCGGAAGGGCCAAGCGGTTCATCGGGATTCTCCTCAACCTCGTGGATCACCGCCCAGGGCCCAGCGCCCCCGCAGGCGGCTCGTATGTCATGTGATATTTCACATGACATACGAAGGTGAGGTGATCAAGATCTGAACCGTTGCCGCCCGCACCATGACCGTTCCGGACGGGCCGGGGCAGGCGCGCGTCATGAGGGAGGCCGCGATCTCCTCGTCGCTGCCGTGGTGGACGCCGGTCAGGGCGAGTGCGGTGAGCGCGGGGGCCAGCAGGGCCACCTGCCCGGTCCGCCGGCGCAGCGCGATCACCCGGTCGGCCTCGGCCCGGGCCTGCCGGGTGCGCAGCATCGCCCGCAGCGCCCACACCAGCGTGTAGCGGGCGCGCGCCTCGCTGACCGGCAGGTCCGCCGCGCGCGTGACCTCGGCGACGCGGCGGCCCCCCGGGTCCGGCACCGCACCACGCGGGCGGTGATGGCCTGCGAGGGCGGAGTGGGCGCGTTCGTACTGGGCCGGGGTTCGGTGGCCGAGGCACCAGGTGGACCGGTTGGCGGCCGCGGAGACCGTGGCCGCGCGAAGCCGTGCAGCCGGCGGCCGCCCACGGGGCCTGGAGGCCGGGGGCCGGGCGGGCCGTCAGTGGGGTGCGGAGATGCGTTCCGCTTCGGGGGCGGGCGGCTGCGCCGGGATCGCGGGGACCGCCGCCCGGCGCGGGGTGCCCCTGCGGATGTCCTCCACGCCGCGGCGCAGGCCGGTGCGCAGCAGCCGGCCCAGGGGGCGTTCGATCAGGCGGTGGATGAGCCAGGCGAGTACGGCCATGGCCGTGGTCACCCCCAGCACGAGGGGGACGGGTGCGACGAGGTGGCGGAAGTGGTGGATGAGCGTCAGCCCGGCCATCATGTGGATCAGGTAGAGCGGGTAGGTGAGCGCTCCGGCGTGCGGCAGCCAGCGCCACCGGATGCGGTCGAAGGCGCCGAGGGCGATGCCGGCCATGACGAGGAACCCGCAGGCGATGATCGTGTGTGCCGGCCAGGCCGGCAGTTCGAAGGCGGTGGTGCGTCCCAGGTTGGTGATGGTGCGGCTTTGGACGTAGCCCTGCGCGAGGAGGAACTGGAGCCCGGCGATGGTCCATAGGACGGGATTGGGCCCGAAGCGGCGCATCAGGTAGAACGCGATGCCGGCGATGAAGTACGGCGAGAACGACGGTATCGCGAAGAAGGACAGCAGGCCGTTGTCCGCCGTGGGTGCCACGATGCCGGCCAGGGTCCAGACCGCGCAGAAGACGACGCAGTTGCGGTAGGTCACGCCGCGCAGGATGACGAGCGCGAACAGTACGTAGAACTTCAGCTCGACGAAGAGGGTCCAGTACGCGTCGTCGATGTGCGGCACTTTCATGCCGCCTTGGAGCATCGACAGGTTCACCACCACGTCGCTGAACGCCTTGACGCCTCGTACCTCCGGCCAGGCGAACAGCACCGTGGAGGTGAAGGCCACGGCCGCCCAGTAGGCGGGGAAGAGACGGGAGATGCGGGAGATCGCGAACTCTCCGGCGGTGCGGCCCCAGGCGCTCATGCAGATCACGAACCCGCTGACGGTGAAGAACAGCTCGACGCCGAGCCAGCCGTACGCGGCGCACTTGCTCGCCACGGGGAAGACGGCGGCGGCCGGCTTCCCCCAGGCGCTGTCCAGGGCGAGGTAGTGGTAGCAGAGCACGGCGAGCGCGGCGATGATCCGGACGCCGTCCAGGGCTGCCAGGCGGACGCCGCTGTCCGTCTCGGCGCTGCGGGAGGGGCAGCGGCTCCGCCCGGACGGTCTGGGGGGTCGGGCTCTCCACGCACTCATAGCGAGGCACTGTACAGCTCACGCACCGCAAGGCTTTGGGCATGGACCCGGGAGGCGGGCCGCACCAGGCAGGGGATCAGCTGTCCAGTGAGAGTGCGTTCTTGGCGTGTGCGACGGATTCCTCCGAGGCGGGTCCGCCGGGATTCTCCGTGGCCAGGGCCTGGTTGAGGGTGACGAAAGGGCGCATCCGACGCTCGTAGCGGGCATACGCGATGCGGTGGTCGCCGTTGGCTCGGGCAATGCAATCGGCCAGCACGTGGGCGCCCACGAGGGCCAGGCTGGTGCCCTGCCCCGAGAGGGGGGAAGGGCAGTAGCCGGCGTCTCCCAGCAAGGTCACCCGGCCCCGCGACCAGTGGTCCATGCGGATCTGGGCCATGGCGTCGCAGTAGAAGTCGGGCGCCTTCCGGGCGGCTTCGGCCAGGCGAGCCCCTTCCCACCGCATCGACGCGAGCTTGTCCACGACAAGCTGCCGCAGGGCGAGGGCCTCGTCGGCGCGGAGGTCGTGGGCGAGAGGGGCGGACTCGAAGCCGAAGGCGATCCGGAGTTCGGTGTTGCGGCGTACGGGCATGATGCCGAAGCCCGCGTTGCCGTCCCGCAGCCACATCTGCCAGTCGTCCAGGGCGAGGAAGTTGTCCGCGCTGAATACCGAGAGGTAGCTGCCCAGGTGGTGGGCGAAACGCTCCTCCGGACCGAAGGCCAGGCGTCGGACGGTGGAGTGGAGGCCGTCGGCCCCGATCACGAGGTCGAAGGTGCGGGACGGCCCGTGTGCGAAGTCGACGCGCACGCCGGTCTCGTCCTCGTCGAGTGCGATGATGCCGTCGCCGAAGAGGTACTCGACGTCTGCGCGCGTGTGCTCGTACACCATCCGTACCAGGTCCTCGCGCAGCACCTCGATGTCTTCGCTGTCGAGCCGGCCGCTGCTGAAGGTCGCCTCGGTGGAGCGGTCAAGCTCGTGGCCTTCGGGGTCGAGGATCGACATGCCGCGCATCCGGGTCCGTACGCGGCGTGCCTGCTCCAGCAGGCCCATCCGCTCCACGACTTCGAGCGCGACGCCGCGGATGTCCACGGCCTGGCCGCCGGGGCGTTGGCCCGGGGCGCGTTCGACGACGGTGGGCGCGAAGCCGTGACGGCGCAGCCAGTAGGCGAGGACGGGCCCGGCGATTCCGCCGCCGGAGATGAGTACGGTCTGCATGAGAGGTTCCTCCAGTGCTCTGTACGGTGTACGCGCTCTGAACGTACGTCGCACTCGCAGGCTCTTCAACTGGCCAAACAGCAGCCCCTGTACTAGGACAGACACCCTCCATCCGGCAGGGCCGCTGCTACCCTCTGTACTAGTACAGGACAGGGAGATGGCAGGACGTGAGGAAGACCACATACACAGCTGGTGATCCGCCCTATCTGCGCATCGTCGCCGCGATCCGGCGGCGGATCGCGGACGGTGAACTCGCCCCTGGGGACCGGGTCCCCTCGACCCGGCAGATCGCCGGGGAATGGGGCGTGGCCCTCGCCACCGCCACCAAGGCCCTGACGGCCCTGCGGCTGGAGGGACTCGTCGAGGCCCGGCCTCGGATCGGCACGGTCGTCGCCGGAACTGCCCCCGCCGCGCCGGCCCGCAGGCGCCCGTCACCCGGCGCGAACTCCGAGCAGGAGCTGAGTCTCGACCGGATCGTCCGTACCGCCATCGAGATCGCCGACGCCGAAGGGCTCACGGCGCTCTCCATGCGCGGCGTCGCGGCCCGGCTCGGCGTCGCGGTGATGTCGACCTACCGGTATGTCCCGAGCAAGGAAGACCTCGTCCTGTACATGGCCGATGCCGCGTTCGGCGAGGAGTCCTACCCCGCGGACGCCCCCGAGGATTGGCGTACCCGCATCGAGCTCGGCGCCCGGACCCTCTGGAGCCTGTACCGGAAGCACCCTTGGCTGGCCCAGCTCGGCTGCCTCACGCGCCCGTTGCTCGTACCCAATCTGATGGTCCACGGCGAGTGGGCGCTGGGCGCCCTCGACGGCCATGGCCTCGCCCCCACCACATTGTTCGACATCCACGTCCTGCTCTACAGCCATGTCCAGGGCCTGGCGGCGCACCTGGAGAGCGAAGCGCACGCCGAAGCCGCCACAGGCCAGTCGGAAGACCAGTGGATGGACAGCCGCGCCCCCGCCCTCCGCGAACTGGTGGGATCCGGCCGCTTCCCGACCTTCACCAAGCTGGTCGGAACCTTCGAGGACGGCTACGACCTGAATCTCGACGCTCTTTTCGCATTCGGCCTCAAGGCGCTCCTCGACGGCCTGGCTCCCATCGTCGAAGATCAGAAAACTTCCGCCGAGCTGTCAACCCCGAGACCGCCCGCCTGACGCCCAGGCGGGACGAACTCGCCGGGCCGTCGCTCAGCCGCGCCGCTGCCACTCCTCCGCCGGCAGGCGACAGGAGCGGACCCGGTCCGCGTGCCGGTGGGTGATCGTCGTGATCAGCAGCTCGTCGGCGCCCATCGCCTCCCGCGGCCGCTCCAGGTGGTCAGAGGATCGTCGCTCCGTCACCGCGCGTCGTCCGGAGAGGTCATGTTCCGCGCAGGGCCAGTAGCGGAGGGCGGCCCGGGTGGCTCCTCCAGAACGCTCCAGGCAACGGGTCCCAGCAGATCGGCCACGCGCTGGAAGACATCCATCAGCATGTCGTCCACGGTCAGCATGCCCACCACACGCCGCCCGTCCAGAACGGGGAGGCGCCGGACCTGCGACCTCCGGAAGATCCGGTACGCCTCACGGATGTCTGCGGTCACGGCCACGGTGATCACGGGGGAGGACATCACTCTCTCCACCGGTACGTCGCTGTCCAGTCCCTGGGACAGCGCTCGCAGGGCGAGGTCACGATCGGTGGCGATACCCCGCAGGGTGCCGCCTTGCGTGACCACCACCGAACCGACCCCGTACTCGTCCATCCGCTGGGCCACGTCGCCGATCGGTGTTCGGGCCGGGACGGCCACCGCCGGTGAGCTCATCGTCTCGGAGACGTTCATCGTGTGCTCGCCGGGAAATCGCGGCGGATCGCCTGTGTTGTGACGCCGGACGGCTCCATATCGTTGCCTCCGCGTCGTAGGAAGCCGGGAAGGAATGACAGGGACGGTCACTTCTCATTCGAGGATGCCTCCCACCCGGGCGCGCCGCATGCGCAGATCCGGCACATCGGGCGCCGGCGCGGCTACGGCAAGCCGGGCTGACGGTCCCGCCCGCCGGCAGGCGGGAGCGGCCCGCTCGGCAGGAGCAGCCGGAAGCAGGTGAGTCCGGGGCGGCTCTCGACCGTGACGGTGCCGGCGTGCGCGTGGGTGACGGCCTTCACGATGGCGAGCCCGAGGCCGGTGGACCCGGCGCGGCGGGAGCGGCCGACGTCGGCCCGGGAGAAGCGGCGGAAGATGTCGGGCAGAGAATTCTCCGGGATACCGGGCCCGTTGTCGGTGACGGTCAGTTCGGCCCGCTCGGCATCTGCGGACAGCGCCACGACGACCCGGGTGCCGGGAGGGGTGTGGAGGCGGGCGTTGGCGAGGAGGTTGGCGACCACCTGGTGCAGCCGGTACTCGTCTCCCGGGACGACCACGGGTTCCTCGGGCAGATCCAGTTCCCAGCGGTGGCCGGGTGACAGCGCGCGGACGTCGTCCAGCGCGTCGAGGACGATGCGGGTCAGGTCGACCGGCTGCCGGTCCAGCGGGCGGCCGGCGTCGAGGCGGGCGAGCAGCAGCAGGTCGTCGACCAGGGCGCTCATCCGGTGCGATTCCGCGGCCACCCGGCCGAGGGCGTGGCGTACCTCGTCGGGAACGGGCCCGGGATGGCGCAGGGCAAGCTCGGCATGGGCGCGGATGGTGGCCACGGGCGTGCGCAGCTCGTGGCTGGCGTCGGCGGCGAAGGCGCGCAGCCGCTCCTCGCTGACGTGGCGGCGGGTCAGCGCGTCGCCGACGTGGCCGAGCATGCGATTGAGCGCGGTGGCGACCCGGCCGACCTCGGTGTCCGGATCGGCGTACGGGACGGGGCCGGGCATCGCGACCTCGCCGGTCGCCAGCGGCAGCCGGGTGACCGCGGTGGCGGTCCGGGACACCTGCTCCAGCGGACGCAGGGAAAACCGCACCCACAGCGCGGCGGCGCATCCGGCGGTGAGCAGGGCGGCGGCGAAGACCGCGGTCTCCACCGCCTCGAGGCGGTGGACGGTCTCCTCGACCGGATGCAGGGGAAGTCCGGTGATCAGGACGTCGCCGTCGTCGCCCGGCGCGGCGACCACCCGGTACCGGCCGAGGGCGGACAGCCGCACGCTGTGGCCCTCGCCGTCGGCCCGCACCGTGTTCAGTGTCCGGAGGTCCGCCGGGCCGAGGGGGACGGACCGCTGGCTGGCATTGTCCACGACGGCGGCCTCGGTCACCCGGCCGTCCAGCAGGCGGGCACCGAAGGTTCCCACCGCTTGGCCTCGCGTGTCGGGGAGGTTGTCCGCGTCGGGTCTGGCCTCGTGCTCCAGGCTGGCCGCGAACCGGCCCCCGCTCGCGGTGAGCTGCTGATCGACCCGGCCGATGAGGAAGCCGCGCAGCGCGAGTACGGTCACCACCCCGACGGCCGCGCAGGCCAGGCCCAGAAGCACCACGAGCCCGGCCGTCAGCCGGGCGCGCAGCGAGCGGGGCGGGCGCAGCCGCACGCGCGTCACGGCTGCTCCGGCTTCAGGACGTAGCCCACTCCGCGCACCGTGTGGATCACCGGGGTCCGACCGGCGTCGATCTTCTTGCGGAGGTAGCTGATGTACAACTCGACCACGTGCGCGCGGCCGCCGAAGTCGTAGGACCACACCCGGTCCAGGATCTGCTCTTTCGACAGGACCCGGCGGGGGTTGCGCATCAGGAACCGCAGCAGCTCGAACTCGGTGCGCGACAGCTCGACCAGCTCCCCGCCCCGGGTGACCTCTCGTGCCTCCTCGTCCATGACCAGGTCGCCCACCACCAGTCGCGGGCTCTGGCCGGCGCGGGCCATCCCGGCCCGCCGCATCAGCCCGCGCAGCCGTGCCAGCACCTCCTCCAGGCTGAACGGCTTGGTGACGTAGTCGTCGCCGCCCGCGGTGATGCCCGCGATGCGGTCCTCCACCGCGTCCCGCGCCGTCAGGAACAGGACGCACACGCCCGGACAGCGCTCGCGCAGCGCACGCAGTACGGACAGCCCGTCCAGATCGGGGAGCATCCAGTCCAGTACGACGAGGTCGGGCTCGAACTGCGCCGCGCTCGACAGGGCCCCGGCGGCATCGCCCGCGGTGCGGACGGCCCACCCCTCCGACCGCAGGGCCGCGCCCAGCACGTCGGTGAGGTCGGGCTCGTCGTCGACGACCAGGACGCGGACCGCACTGCCGTCGGGACGCAGGAGAGGGGGAGGCGACGCGGGAGAGTACATGGTCAGCCCAGCATCGCCGATCGCAGCCCGTACGCGCCCTCACCTCACCTTTGAGTTTCCTCTGAATCCGATCGGCGGAGTGCCTGTTCAAAGGATTCTCAGAGCAAGCTCCGCGACGGTGTGCACCTGCCCCACCAGCCACTCCCGCCCACGATCCGGGTCGGCCCGAGAGACAGGAGACGCCGTGGCCGTTCATCCCGCCACCGACGCGACCCGCAGACCCCTGCACCGGGGGGCCGCCGGACCCGCGCCCGCGACACGTCTCGTTCCCGCGGCCGTGCACGTGCTCGGCTGGGCCGGCGCCGCCGCGGTGCTCGGCCTGTGGTGGGCCGACACCACCTCCGTGGTCGGCCCGGCCGGCTGGCTGACCGACGCGGGCCGCATCACGGGCCTGCTCGCCGGCTATGCCTGCGCCGTCATCGTCGTCCTCATGGCCCGGGTCCCCTGGCTGGACCGCACGGTCGGCAGCGACCGCCTGGCCCGGTGGCACGCGGCCGGCGGCCGGTACGCGATCTCGCTGATCCTCGCCCACACCCTGCTGATCACCTGGGGGTACGCGCTCACCGGACACGCCGGACTGGTGGACCAGACCACCACCCTCATCCTGCGCTATCCGGACATGCTCAAGGCCACGGCGGCCTGGTTCCTGTTCCTCCTCACCGCCGTCGTCTCCGCACGCGCCGCCCGGCGCAGGCTCGCGTACGAGACCTGGCAGTTCCTCCACCTCGCCACCTACGCGGCGGTCTTCCTCGCCTTCGGCCACCAGCTCGCGGACGGCGCCGACTTCGTCGGCAACCGCAGCGCACAGCTCCTCTGGTACGCGATGTACCTGTCGGCCGCCGCCCTCGTGCTCTGGTTCCGTTTCCTCACCCCGATACGGTCGGCTCGCCGGCACCGCCTCACCGTCGCGGAGGTCCGCCGCGAAGGGCCCGGTGTGGTCTCCGTTTACGTCACCGGGGACCGCCTCGACGAGCTGGCCGCGCTCCCGGGGCAGTTCTTCCGCTGGCGCTTCCTGGCCCGGGGCCTGTGGTGGACGGCGAGTCCGTACTCCTTGTCCGCGCCCGCACACCCGCGGTACCTGCGCATCACGGTGAAGGCCCTCGGCGCCCACAGCGCCGCCCTGGCGCAGCTCACTCCCGGTACCCGCGTGTGGGCCGAGGGCCCGTACGGCGCGCTCGTCGCCCGCACCGCCCGGGCCGACCGCACCCTGCTGCTGGCGGGAGGCATCGGCATCACCCCGCTGCGCGCCCTGTTCGAGTCGCTGCCCGGCGACCTGATCCTCGTCTACTGGGCGCGCACGCCGGCCGACCTGGTGCTACGCGGCGAGCTCGACGCCGTCGCCGCCGCGCGCGGCGCCCAGGTGTACTACTCGGTCGACGAACCGGCCGGGCACGCGCTGTCGCTCACCGCCCCCTGCCTCACCGCTCTCGTACCGGACCTCGGCCGGCGCGACGTCTACCTGTGCGGGCCGCCCGGCATGACCGAAGCCGCCGCCTCCGCCCTGCGCGAGGCCGGGGTCTCCCGTCACCGGATCCACCAGGAGTCCTTCGCCCTGTGAACTCCGCGTCCGCCCGGCCCCCGTTCCCGGCGACATCCGCCCTTCCTTCCAGGAGCCCCTGTGCGCCGCATGGCCCTCACCACCACGGCAACCGTGACCGGCATCGTCTCGCTGCTCGCGCTCAAGCCGCATCACGCCGCCCATCCGGCCGTCTCCGCGCACCCGCCGGCCGGGACGGACCCGACGTCCGGGTCCGCGGGGGCGAGCCGCTCGGGCACCTTCACCGGGGACGTGATCGACACGCGCTACGGGCCCGTGCAGGTCGCCGTCACGATGAGCGCGGGCAGGCTGACGGCCGTCGAAGTGCTCCAGGTCCCCTCCGAGAACCGCCGCGACCGTGAGATCGCCTCCTACGCTGTTCCCCGCCTCACCGACGAGGCGATCGGCGCCCAGAGCGCACAGATCGACGCGGTCTCCGGAGCCACCTACACCAGCGAGGGATACACCCGCTCCCTCCAGAGCGCCCTGGACAACTCCCGTGCCTGACCCGGCACCCCGCCCACTGGAGCACCTGCGCCACACCGCACACGTCATGGGCACGGTCTTCTCCTTCGACCTCCGCCACCACCCCACTCCCGCGACGCACGCCGCTCTGAGAGAGGCGGTCGCCTGGCTGCACCATGTGGACCGCGTCTTCTCCACCTACCGCCCCGACAGCGCCGTCAGTCGCATCGGCAACGGCTCGATGAACCCCGCCGATGCCCCACCGGAAGTCGAGCACGTCCTGCGGATGTGCGAGCGGGCCGAAAGCGCCACCCGGGGTCGCTTCTCGGCACACGCCGGGGGCCGCCTGGACCCGTCGGGGCTCGTGAAGGGCTGGGCCGTCGAGCAGGCTTACGCCATCCTGCGCGCCGCCGGCTTGCCCAACAGCCTCGTCAACGGCGGAGGCGACATCCGCCTCGGCGGCGAACCCGCCCCGGGCCGTCCCTGGCGGATCGGCATCGCCGACCCCTGCCGACCGGGCCGGCTGCTCACCACCGTCGAGGGACGGGACTTCGCCGTGGCCACATCCGGCGGCGCCGAGCGCGGCCCGCACATTCTCGACCCCCGCACCGGCCGCTCCGCCCACCACCTGCTCTCCGCCACGGTCACCGGCCCCGACCTGATCTGGGCCGACAGCTGGGCCACCGCCGCCGTCGTCCTCGGCCCCGATGCCCACGCCTGGATCGCGTCGCAGCCCGGATACGAGCTCCTCACGGTCGACCTCGACGGTCAGGCCGCCCGAAGCGGCGGATTCCCGCTCGCGGGCGCGGCAGGGGACATCGCGCGGGGTGAGTACAGCCCTGCGTTCCCGGCGGGCGCCCGGGATCGCGCGGCCGGAGACTGGGGGCATGCGTGATGCGCACGCCATCGAGCTGAGCGGGCTGACCAAGCGGTACGGCACGGTGGTCGGCGTCGAAGAGCTGAGCCTGGGGGTGCGAGTCGGCGAGGTGTTCGGGTTTCTCGGGCCGAACGGCGCGGGGAAGACGACGACGCTGCGTTGTCTGACCGGGTTGCTGCGGCCGACGGCGGGGCGGGTGCGGGTGCTCGGCATGGACCCGATCGCCGATCACGGACGAGTGGCCCCCGAGCTGGGATACCTGCCCGGAGAGCTGCGGCTCTACCCGGAACTCACGGGGAAGCAGACCCTGGACCTGCTGTCCGCCCTGCAGGGCGTCCCCGCGCCCCGCCGTGCCGAGCTGTGCGAGCGGCTCGGACTCAGTACGGAGATCCTCGGGCGCGCGGTGGGCGGCTATTCGCGGGGGATGAAGCAGAAGCTCGGGCTGGTGCAGGCGTTGCAGCACGATCCGCGGCTGGTGGTACTGGACGAGCCGACCGAGGGACTGGATCCGCTGGTGCAGGAGACTTTCTTCGAGCTGATGGGCGAGGCGTCGGCCGGCGGGCGGACGGTGCTGCTGTCCAGCCACGTACTGCCGGAGGTGCAGCGGGCCTGCGGGCGGGTGGCGATCGTACGGGACGGGCGGCTCGTGACGGTGGAGAGCGTTGCGGCCCTTCGCGAAGCACGGGCGCGGAAGATCCGGCTGGTGTTCGCGGACGGGCGGGGGGCGAGGCCTCTGGGGAGTGCGGAGCGCTGGGCGCCGAGCTGGCAGGGGGACCAGGTGGAGCTGCTGGTGCCGCCGAGTGAGGTGGTGGGCGCGCTGCGGGGGCTGCTGGGTCTGGTGGTTGCCGATGTCACCGTGGAAGAGGCGGGGCTCGACGAGGCGTTCTTGGACCTGTACCGAAACGGCGGCCCCGAGGAGGGGCCGTGACGGAGCGATGGCCGCTGCTGTGGCTGGCGCTGCACCGCCGGCGCCGCATGCTGATCGCCCTGCTGATCGGGATGGTCGTCTTCGAGACGCTCATCGTCGTGGTCGCGAACACCATCTCGCCGGACCGGCTGTTCTCCGGGAACGGCACAGGCGTGCCGTCGGCGTACCAGGCGTTCAGCGGATCGAGCGGGGACGTGTCGATCGCCAGCTACCCCGGCCTGCTCGGGGCCGGCCTGACCCATCCCTTCTGGATCGCCATGCAGCTCACGGCCATCGGCTCGCTCGCGGCGGCGGCGGTGGCGGCCGACGTGGAGTCCGGGACGATCGAGCTTCTGATGGTGCGGCCGGTGAGCCGCAACCGACTGCTGGCCGAGCGCACGGCGGCCGTGCTGGCAGCTGCTCTGGCCCTCAACGCCGCGGCGACGCTCACGATCGCGGTGGGGGTGGCGCTGTCACCGGGCATTCACCGGGACGTGCCGATCCGCGGCGTGTTCGCCGCGGGGCTGATGGGGTTCGGTTTCGCGCTGTGCCTGATCGGGCCCGCCCTGGCCGTCTCGGCGTGGGGCCGAAGGCGGGCCCAGGTGGTCGGGGCCACCATCGCGATCGGCGCGGTGGGATTCGCCGTCAACTTCATCGCCCTCGCCTGGCCGACGGCGGCCCCTGTGCGGTTCGTCAGCCCGTTCCACTACTACACGCCCGGTGACGCACTGGCCCGGGGCGGTGTGCTGTGGCCGCAGTTGGGCGTGCTGGCGGGCGTGGGAGTGCTGGGGATCGTATGGGCCCATGTGCTGCTGAGACGGCGGGATCTCGCGCCCTGAGCCGAGGAAGCGGGGGCAGACCGATCCGCCCCGCCCATGTCCGCGGCCACACGGACATCCTTCGTCTGCTGGTGCCGAGACGATTGATCCGGGGCACTGACGCGGGTGGAGGCCGAAGTCCATCCGGGGTGGACCCGTGGGCTGACGTGCGAGGCGGTGACGCGAGCCGAGCATGGCGCCATGAGCCTCAAGGACTGGCTGATCGATATCGCTCTCGTCGCCGTGGTGCTGCTGCAACTGCGTGGCCGACGGCTGACCGTCAAGGCGCTGCTGCTGCCCTCGGCGGCCTGCTCTACGGCGAGATCCAGGCCACGCACCCCGGATTCGCGGGCCATGGCCTGCAGGCACTGCTGCTCACCGTGATCACGGGCTCGGCCTGGTGCGGCCCCGCCCGCGGCCGTCCCGGCCCGCGGGGCCGCCGGCGTGCCCCGTCAGCGCCGGTCAGGGCAGCGGCTGGCGACGTCCCGGTAGTCGGGCAGGTGTTCGGGGACGTGGAGGCCGTGGAGGGCCGCGTACTCGGCTTGCGTGCACCGTCCGTACGCCGGGTGGCGCGGGTGCGGCTCGGTGTGCCGAGAAGGCGGCCGCCGCGCCGGTCAGCCGGTCCAGGGCCGCGGCTGACGGCACCACCGGCGGCGGGCGAGGGCGCTCAGGACGGTTCGGCGGGCTCGGTGCCGGTGGTCGCGATGCGGCGGCGGACCTGGTCCTCCTGCGCGAGGCGCCGTAGCAGCTCGAAGACCGGGGCGCAGATCGCGAAGACGATGACGGCCCGCTCGGCCAAGGCCACCGGGTCGTCGATTCCGGCCGCGCGCCCCAGGTCCAGCCGGGCCACCGATTCGGCCAGCCGCGCGTAGGCGGCCAGCTCGCCCGGGGCGTACGGCGCGTCCAGCCGCCGCAGTTCCTTCAGAGCGGCGGTCAGCCCCTGTACGTGCGGCGAGGTGCCGGGCGCCTGCCAGTCCAGGGCCGTGAGCAGCTCCGACACCTCGGCGCCGGCGGCCGCGTCGGCCTCGGCCTCCTCCTCGGGGCCTTCGGCGGGCTGGGCCGCCACCGGCACCGGGAGGGAGTAGCTGACCGCTCCGAGCGCGCCCTCGGAGGTGCGGGCCTCGTCGATGGCTCCGAGCACGTCACGGGTGGCGGCGATCGACAGGCCGCCGAGCGTCGTCAGCGCCTTGATCAGCCGCAGCCGGTCCGCGTGCTCCTCCCCGTACTCGGCCAGGGTCGCCGCCGTCGCCAGGCCCGCGGGCAACAGCCCCTGCCGCCGGAAGTACTTGATGCTGGCGACCGGCACGCCGGTCTGCCGGCTGAGCTCCGAGATCTTCATACGGCTTCCCTGCTGGTCACGCGGCCCGGTATCCGTCATCGGCGATTGGACACCAGAACAAGATACTGCCACTATCCAGTAGCTGGATACCTTCACTATCCAGCTACTGGAACGCAGCCGCACCGGAGAGTCGATGCCTCACCCCACGCCCCCCTCCGTGCTCCGCCGACCCAAGCTGTGGATCGGGACGGGACTCATCGCCGCCATGGTGTCGATGGTGTTCGCCCTGCTCTACGTCGGCGGAAACGTCAATCCCAAGGGCAACCTGCGCGACCTGCCCGTGGCCCTGGTCAACGGCGACGGCGGCGCCGACGTGGGCGGCCGTCGCGTCAACCTGGGCGAGCAGGTCGTCTCGGGCATCCGGAAGGCCGCCGAGGGCGACAAGAGCATCGACTGGCAGGTCGTCAGTCGAGCAGAGGCCGACAAGCGGCTGGGCCAGGGCAAGGTCTTCGGCGCCCTGGTCATCCCCAAGGAGTTCACCGCCTCGGTGACCGGGCTCACCGCCGCACAGCCCGCAGCGCAGGGCAAGGCCATCCCGCCGACCCTGACCGTCCTGACCAATCAGGGCGCCGGCAGCATCGGCTCCTCCATGTCCTCGCAGGCCGCCCAGAAGGCCGCCCACGCCGCCTCCGCCCAGCTCGGCCAGGAACTCCTGAAGCGGGCCGGCGCGCAGCAGACCCCGCTCCCGCCGGCCGCCCAGCTCAAACTGGCCGACCCGGTGACCGTGACCGTCGCCGACGGCCACCCCGTCGGCTCCCGCAGCGCCATGGGCCTGAGCGCCTTCTACTACGCACTGGTCCTGGTCGTCTGCGGCATGCTCGGCGCCAACCTGGTCAATTCCCAGGTCGACACCGCGCTCGGCTACCTGCACGCCGACTTCGGCCCCGTCCGCAAGCGCGAACCGGTCCAGCACACCAGCCGCGTCCGCACGCTCGCCATCGGCATGGCCCTCATGCTCGGTCTTTCCGTGGTCATGGGCACCCTGGTCGAGGTCGCCACCGTCGGCATTCTCGACATGGACGCATCCCACCTCGGCCTGCTGTGGCTCTACTCGGTCGCGACGATCGCGGTCGTCGGCATCGGCGGCCTGGCCCTCTTCGCCGCCTTCGGCACGCCTGGCATGCTGCTGGCCACCATCGTCTTCATCGCGATGGCCGTCCCCTCCTCCGGCGCCACCGTGCCCCTCCAGGCGCTGCCCGGGTTCTTCCACGGCCTCGCCGCATTCGAGCCCCTGCGCCAGATCACCGGGGGCATGCGCTCCCTGCTCTACTACGGGGCCCAGGCCGATGCGGGCCTGGCCCGCGCCTGGATCTCGATGGGCGTCGCCCTGGTGGCCGCGCTGCTCTTCGGTTTCACCGTCGCCCGCATCTACGACCGCAAGGGCCTGCACCGCATCCCGCGGCCCGATGGCGAGGCGGAGGACGGGGCCCCCGTGAGCCCCGCGCCTGGTACGTCGGCCGCACCCTCTGCACCCGCCACGGCCTGAGACGGTCGCCGCATCCGGATGCCGAACGGACCGCCGCCCCCCGCCCTCCACAGGGCAACGGGCGCGGCGGTCCGTTTCCCGTTCGCCGACTCGCCACCCCCTCGGCGATCTGTGGAGACCGCGGGGCCACGCCCCGACCCAGGGGATGCCCCGGGATTGCCGGTCGGGACACCGGGCAGAAGCCTTTCACAGGCTGAGGACAGAGGGCTGTCGCATGGCAGGGGATGTGGACCACGACCCGGACCAGGGCCGGAACGAGACGGCGGCCGAGCGTGCCGACCGCCGGTGGAACGAGACGCTCCAGGAGGTCCGGGTCGCCCAGACAGGGGCGCAGATCCTCTTCGGCTTCCTGTTGAGCGTTGCCTTCACCCCGCGCTTCGCCGGCCTCGGGCTCTTCGACCGTGCGCTCTACGTCGTCACCGTCGTGCTCGGTGCGCTGGCGACCGGGACGCTCATGGCCCCGGTCGCGTACCACCGATTCCTGGCCGGGCACCACCTCAAGCCACAGCTGGTCGACGCGGCGGGCCACCTGGTCTCCGTCGGCTTCGTGCTGCTCGCGCTGACGGTCTCCTCCGCCGTGCTGCTCCTGCTGCGGGTCGCCGCCGCGCCGCCGGTCGCCTGGCTGCTGACGGCCTGTGTGGCCCTCTGGTTCGTGATCTGCTGGCTGGTGCTGCCGGCCGCCCTGCTGCTCCTGCACGGCAAACGCACCCGGAAGAAGTGACGCCTTCTCGGCTTCACCCCGGGGGCCGCCCGGGTGAAGCCGAGGAGAGGTGCCACGTGCGTTGTGCCGTGGCCGAGGGCAGCATGACTAGATTGAGCAGGTGCTGGGGTCGAAGCGGAAAGCGCGGCTGAAGGAGAAGGCGCGGTGCGCGGCGGTCAAGGGCGCCGAAGAGCTGGACGCGAGGGTCCCGCTCGCTGAAGCGGTCCGGTCGGTGCTGCGCAAGGCATTTCCCGACCACTGGTCCTTCCTTCTGGGCGAGTTCGCGCTCTACAGCTTCCTCGTGCTGCTGCTCACCGGCGTGTTCCTGACCCTGTTCTTCGATCCGTCGATGGACGTGGCGTCGTACGAGGGTTCCTACGGGCCGCTGCGCGGCGTGCTCATGTCGCGGGCGTACCTGTCCACGGTGCAGATCAGTTTCGACGTACGGGGCGGGCTGCTGATCCGCCAGATCCACCACTGGGCGGCGCTCCTCTTCCTCTCCGCCATCGGGGTGCACATGCTGCGCGTGTTCTTCACCGGCGCCTTCCGCCGCCCCCGCGAGGCCAACTGGACCGTGGGCGTGACCATGTTCATGCTGGCCCTACTGGAGGGGTTCGCCGGATATTCGCTCCCCGACGACCTGCTCTCCGGCACCGGGCTGCGGATCGCACAGGGGGTCATGCTGTCGATCCCGCTCGTGGGCACATATGCAAGCATGCTCGCCTTCGGCGGGGAATTCCCGGGTGACGACATCGTGTCCCGGCTCTATCCGGTGCACATCCTGCTGGTCCCCGGCCTGCTCCTGGGCCTGATCACGCTCCACCTGCTGCTCGTCTTCGTCCTGAAGCACACCCAGTGGCCGGGCCCCGGCAGGACGGGGCGCAACGCCGTCGGCCTGGCGCTCTTCCCCCAGTACACGGCCAAATCCGGCGGCCTGTTCTTCATGGTCTTCGGTCTGCTCGCCGCCCTGGGGGCGGTGGCACAGATCAATCCCATCTGGGCGTACGGCCCCTACCGCCCCGACGTGGTCTCCACCGGATCCCAGCCCGACTGGTACATCGGATTCCTCGAGGGAGCCCTGCGGCTGATGCCCGCGGTGGAGACGCGTGCGTGGGGCCACACCCTGACGTGGAATCCCCTCGTGGCGGGCGTCCTCCTGCCCGGGCTGCTCTTCACGATCCTCTATGCCTACCCCTTCTTCGAACGCTGGGCCACCGGCGAAACGGGGGAGAGGCACCTCTGCGACCGGCCGCGTGACCGGCCCGTCCGTACGGGTCTGGGCGTGGCGGCCCTCTCCTGCTACGCCGTGCTGCTGGCCGCCGGCGCCCAGGACATCATCGCCTTCATCTTCGACCTGCCCGTGAGCGCGGTGACATGGGTGCTGCGCGCCGGGTTCTTCGCCGTACCCGTGGCGGCGTTCTGGCTGACCAGACGCGTCTGCCTGGGTCTGCAGGCCCGTGAGCGCGAGCTGCTGACCGAGGGCGACGCGTCCGGTCTGGTGCACCAGAGCGTCGACGGCGGCTTCCACCCGGAGCACCGGCCCGTGCCCCCCGCCGAGCAGTACGTCATGCTCGTCCGGGACCTGCCGCGGCCCTTGGAGCCCGCCGGAGGACCGGCCGGCGGCGCGCTGCCGCGCCTGCTGCACCGGGTACGAACGGCGCTCAGCGCCTGGTACCACGAGGACCGTGTTCCCTACCCCTTGACCGCCGAGCAGCGCCGGAAGGCCGCAGCCCTCACCGCGGGACCGGACCGGCAGCCGTCTGCGCAGGACGACTGAGCCGAGGGCTACTCCGGGTGGCCGAGGTTCTGGAAGGCGAACCCCAGGATTCCGGGCAGCAGAACGCCGAAGCCGATGAGGCACAGCCACAGGCCCTCCACCACGCCCAGGGCGATCAGCGCGCTCCCGGCGGCCGCGAGGACCGGAGAGTGGCTACGGGCAGGGAAGAAGCCGCGACGGCCGCCGGCTTCCTGTACCTCCGCCGCTTCGCGGTCCTCCGGCCGCTCCCCGCCGCGCCGGAACTGCCGCCACAGGAAGGCGGCGACCAGGCTCGACATGATGAAGGACACACACAGTGCGGAGCTTCCGGCCGGGTCCCGCGAGAACCAGCGGTAGACGACGGTGGTGGCCCCGAAGAACAGGGCTACGCCGGTGAAGAGCCAGGCTTCACCCTTCACGGGGCACCTCCGGGTAGTGCAGGTCGAACGCGGGGGATTCGGAGCGGATCCGGGGCAGGGCGTGGAAGTTGTGCCGGGGCGGCGGGCAGCTGGTGGCCCATTCCAGGGAGCGGCCCCAGCCCCAGGGGTCGTCGACGGTGATCCGCTCGGCGTGGCGGTGGGTCGTCCACACGTTGTAGAGGAACGGCAGCGTGGACAGGCCGAGCAGGAAGGCCCCGACGCTGGAGACGGTGTTGAGCACCGTGAAACCGTCGCTCGCAAGGTAGTTGGCGTACCGGCGGGGCATGCCCGCCTCGCCGAGCCAGTTCTGGACGAGGAAGGTGGTCTGGAAGCCGACGAAAAGCGTCCAGAAGTGGATCTTTCCCAGCCGTTCGTCCAGTATCCGGCCGGTGAGCTTGGGCCACCAGAAGTAGAAGCCCGCGAACGTGGCGAAGACGATCGTGCCGAAGAGCACGTAATGCAGGTGGGCGACGACGAAATAGCTGTCCGTCAGGTGGAAGTCCAACGGCGGCGAGGCCACCATGACGCCTGTCAGGCCGCCCAGCAGGAACGTGACGAGGAAGCCGATCGACCACAGCATCGGCGTCTCGAAGGAGAGCGACCCCTTCCACATCGTCCCGATCCAGTTGAAGAACTTCACGCCCGTCGGTACGGCGATCAGGAAGGACAGGAGGGAGAAGAAGGGCAGCAGGACGGCGCCGGTCGCGAACATGTGGTGCGCCCACACCGTGGCGGACAGGCCGGTGATGGCGATCGTGGCCCCGATCAGGGACACGTAGCCGAACATCGGCTTCCGGCTGAAGACGGGGAGGATCTCGCTCACGATCCCGAAGAACGGCAGCGCGACGATGTAGACCTCCGGGTGCCCGAAGAACCAGAAGAGGTGCTGCCACAGCAGCGCGCCTCCATTGGCCGAGTCGAAGACCTGGGCGCCGAATTTCCGGTCCGCCTCCAGAACCAGCAGGGCGGCCGTGAGGACGGGAAAGGCCAGGAGCGCCAGAATGGAGGTGAACAGCACGTTCCAGGTGAAGATCGGCATGCGGAACAAGGTCATTCCGGGCGCGCGCAGGCAGATGACCGTGGTGATGAAGTTCACCGATCCCAAAATCGTGCTCAGACCGGCGACCGCGAGGCCCATGACCCACAGGTCGGCGCCCGCGCCGGGGGAGTGCACGGGCCCGTTCAGGGGGGCGTAAGCGAACCACCCGAAGGACGCCGCACCGTCCGTGGTCAGGAATCCGGAGACGACCATGATGCCGCCGAAGAGGTACACCCAGTAGGTGAAGGCATTCATGCGCGGAAACGCGACGTCCGGGGCCCCGATCTGCAACGGCATGACCGCGTTGGCGAAACCGGTGAAGGTCGGGGTGGCGAACAGCAGCATCATGATCGTGCCGTGGATGGTGAACACTTCGTTGTACTGCTGGTTCGAAAGGAACTGCATGCCCGGGCGTGCGAGTTCGGCCCGCATGAGCATCGCCAGCACACCGGCGAAGAGGAAGAAGCCGAAGGCGGTCACCAGATAGAGATTGCCGATCACCTTGTGATCGGTGGTCGACAGCCACCGCAGCGCGGCCGCGCCCTGGCCGGCCCGTCGCTCGGTCCGCCGGGCGGACGGGCCGTCGGGCGGGGCTTCTTGCGGTGAGCGGTCCACCGACGTCATCCGTCCTCCTGAGAGCCTTGCCGCATCGAGAACCGCAGCCGCCGTGGTTGTACCTCTTCCCCTACAGCCTGCGGCGTCCCGCGAACCGGCGGCGCGCCGATGACGCCCGTCGTGTGACCCGGGCCGGGTGCGTCCGGTCGGCTCCGCGACCGGCTCCGGTGCGTGTGCAGCGGGGTCCCGTGGACGGCTACCCCGCAACCGATCCGGAACAGCCGGAGGGTGGCGACCGGCGGTGTGTTCCGTTCATGCCGCGGCATGGTCTCCGCCGCCGCTTCACCCGACCGCGTCGACGCCCTCGATTTTCGCCGGGGAGATCAGCCTGAGCTCTAGGGGGTGCCCGGCGGTGGCTTTCCGTATGAGACGGTCCTACCGTGGATAGACGGCGGGCAGCATCGGGAATGCGCCGTGCCGTGGTCGCCGGACCTCCGAGCACGGGGCGTACAACGGCGAACGCGCGCTGGTCGGCCCGGCGTCCGAAGGCCGGCCCAGCGATGAGGCGTCGACGGAGTACACCGCGAGCGTGCTGAGACGGCCGACGAGGCGCGTGGTCCTCGGCGTGCTCGGTGCCATGCTGATGGTGGTGCGTAGTGGGATGTGGAAGTTCGAGGTGAGTCTCCTGACGGGGGAGACGAGGACGCCCACGCGGAGGGTCGCCGTGGTGTCGGGCACCGCCGGGGGTGCGGTGTGCGAAGAGGGCGCGGCGGTGGCGGGGCCGCGGCGGCCCGGCCTCCACCCGTTCTGCGGGGCCCGCCGGCGCACATCCGCCGAGCACGGCACTTCAGCACGGCAGCAAACCGGGACTTCAGGTCTGGGGGCGCGACGCAGTGCCCCTTAGCGAGAGCGACCCACCAGGTGCCGCGGACCGGATATCTCTGTTCGGGCGGTTGCGGCGAGTGATCCGCCGTGCACGAGCGGGCCGCCGGTGGGGGTGGGGCCGCGGTGTTGATGTGTGGCAGCGTTCGCTTGGATTCGCCGCTCTGGGGTTCCTGACGCTGGTGCCGTTGCTGATCGTTGTGTCGGCCGCCGATACGGCGAGCGGGCAGGGGTTCGCGCAGTGGCTGGGGGACGGTCTCGGCGTATCGACCGCCTCCAGGGAAGAGCTCGAGCGGCTGTTCGCAGTGCCAGGACAGGCGTGGCGGACCACTACGGCGTTCGGCCTCGCCGTATTGGCAGTTTTCGGTCTCTCGTTCGGTGCGGCGGTGCAGAGCGGCTACGAGAAGGTCTGGGATCTGCCCCCGGCCCGCTGGTGGGCCGGTTGGCGGCATGTGGTGTGGCTCGCCGGCCTCGTGGGGGTCCTGTTCCTGGCCGCGTTCACACGGCTGTGGCGCGACTCCCCGGGTGGCGGTGTCACTACGGTGTTGGGCGCCACCCTGTTCTTCTGGTGGTCCCAGCGGATGCTGCTCGGCGGCCGGGTGGCTTGGCGTGAGCTGTTGCCCGGTGCGGTGGCCACCACGCTCGGGCTGCTCGGTCTCCGGGTCTTCTCGTGGCTCGTGTTCTCACCTCTGATCGCGTCAAGCGCCGTCACTTACGGCCCGTTCGGTACCGTCCTCGTCATCCAGTCCTGGCTGGTCGGCGTGGGCGTCGTCGTGTTCGGCGGTGCGCTCGCCGGCCGGGTGCTCCAAGACGAGTTCCCCCGCGTGGCACATGCTCTGAAACCGCGCGAATGAGGCCCGGATCTCCCCCACCCCGCGTGCTCCCAGGCGTGCGCGGGCCGGGAGTCCGCCGGGGGCACGACCGAACCGCGCCCGCTCAGGTCAGGAGGGACAGCCGTACTCTGCGCCTGGGGTTGCGGGTGAGGAGATACTGAACCATGTCGCGAACACGAGCCGATGCCCCGGCCATGCACCCCCGGCACGAACGGCGCGGTGAAGCGCGGGTGCCCCCGGTGATCGCGACACTGGCCGCGATCACCCTCTACCTGGCGCTGCCCCAGCAACTGCTCGTCGCGCCCCGCTACGTGCTGCCCGCCCTGGAGGTATTGCTCCTCCTGCCTCTGATCGCGATCAATCCACGACGCCTGACCCGCCAGACCAAGACCTTCCGGATCCTCTCGCTGGCACTCGTCCTGCTGATCGTGGCCAGCAACCTCGTGGCCCTCGGCATCCTCGTCCACGAGCTGCTCAATGCCCAGGTCGCGGACGGGCGCTCCCTGCTCGTGGCGGCGCTCCAGGTCTGGCTGACCAATGTCATCGCCTTCGGCCTGGCCTACTGGGAACTCGACCGCGGCGGCCCGGTCAGCCGTACGCAGCTCCCGCGCGACCAGATTCCGCTGGCGGACTTCCGGTTCTCCCAGGACGAGAACGACGACGCGGTCGGCGAGGTCGCGGACGGATCGAGCGGATCATCCGACTGGGTTCCCAGCCTGCCGGACTACCTGTACGTGTCCGTCACCAACTCGACCGCCTTCAGCCCGACCGACACCATGCCGCTGTCCACGCGCGCCAAGCTGCTGATGAGCATCCAGAGCGTCTCCGCGCTGCTGACCTCGCTCCTCGTCATCGCCCGCGCGGTGAGCATCCTGCACTAGCCGACCTCGCAGCTCGCCCGTGTGGCAGGCCGCGGCACTCCATGGGCCCGCCCCAGGGCGCTCCGCCTTCGGCGGGCCGGCTGCCGACGGGCGTTTAGGGTTGGGCGGCCGATCCGGTCGAGGGGACGGAGAAGGGGCTCCGGTCGAGGTGGTCGAGCAGGTCTGCCGGATCCCCGTACACCGAGCCGGCGCCGGCCGCCTCGAGGTCGTGACGGGAGATTCCGCCGCTGAGAAGGCCTACGCACGTCACTTCGGCCCGAGTGCCGGCCTTCATGTCCCACACGCTGTCGCCGACGAAGACGGAGCCGTGCGCGGGAGAGCCCGCCAGCTCCAGCGCGTGGTGGATGGGGTCCGCGGCGGGCTTTCCCCGTTCCACGTCGTCAGCGCTGGCGGCTGCGGTGATGGCGTCATCCGCCCCGATTGCCTTCGTCAGGGCGTCGAGCTCGCCGCCGCCGGCCGAGGTGACCAGCACGACGCGCCAGCCCCGGCGGCTCAGCGTGCGCAGCAGAGTGTCGGCGGCTCGCAGCCGGGGCAGCCGCTCGAAGTACGTCGCGTACAGGGTGTCGTGGGCGGTGCTCAGCGCCTCGTCCTGGTCGTTGTCCCGGCTGTTGCCGAGGAGGTGGGACAGCAGGTCCTCGGCAGGCAGGCCGAGAGCACGGTGGATGGCGTGCATCGGTACGTCGTGTCCTGCTTGGCGCAGCGCTTCCCACCAGGACGTGACATGCAGGTGATTGGTGTCGACCAGAGTGCCGTCCACGTCGAACAGTGCGGCCCGGTTCATGTACCTCCTCGCTGGGACCGTCGGGGGCGGCGCGAGCGCCCTTCGACAAAGTGTGGCGCCGGCCTCGGTGACACGCACCCCATGCGGGCGCGCTGGCTCGTATACGGCTGCGCCCGTGGGCGCATGGTCAAAGCTGAATCGCCCTGGCACCAAGCGGCGACGAGGGCGCCTGCGAGGCGTCCGTCGAGCAGGGTGGTGGCATCCGCGCCGAGGCTGCCCTCCTGATACCGAGGCCCTCCGCAGACGGCGCACGGCCCGGGCCGGGCGCGTCCGTGGGCGATCACCAGTCGCGGTACCACTGGAAGTGGACCAGAGTGGGAGGCGCGGCCTTCCGGGACTCTGGCCTCTGCCGCTGCCCTGGCGTGAGGTCCTCCGATGGAGAAGCCACCGCTGGAGAGCAGGAGCCGCAAGGACGATCCGATCAGGAGTACCGATGGCTGTACATCACCAACTCATCGAAAGGCCTCCCTCCGATGTGTGGGCGGTTCTCGCCGAGCCGCGACTTTACGGCGAATGGGTCGTGGGACCGTCCGCGTCCCGACCGCAAGACGAGATCTGGCCGCAGAACGGGGCCCGGATCGCGTACACCGTGCGCTTCGGACCCTGGACCGGTTCCGGAACGACGACGGTGCGTGCGGTGGAGCCGCTGAAAACTCTTGAGCTCGAGGCGGACAGCGGTCGCCTCGGCACGGCGAGGATCGCCATCGAGCTCAAGTCCTGGGGCGCTCACACCCTCGTCGTCCTCGACGAGCACCCGCTGCGAGGAACGGGGGCCACCCTGCACAACACGGCTCTCGACGCGCTGCTGCAGCTGCGCCACCGCAAGATGCTGACTCGTCTGTCCGAACTCGTCGAGAGGCAGTACGGCAGCCGTGCCGGCAGTAACGCCCGGACCGGCACGGCGGATCCCGCCGCGCTGTGAGAGGAGCCGACCATGGCGGACGCCGTGGTGGTCAACAGCCTCAGGTATTGAGCAGGCGGTTGAAGAAGGACCGGTACTGCTGCAGTGCCAACCGTAGCTCCTCCGTGGCGACCTGCTCGCCCTGGTCCCACTGCCCCTCCAGCCCCTGCTTGCGGGAGGAGAAGGTCTGGGCGAGTGCTTGCATCACCTCGGCCACCAGAGCGTCGGCAGACCTGACCGCGTCCTGCGGGTCGTCCACGAACCTGCCTTGGATGTCGCTCCACGTCTTGCGGTAGCCCTCCGCGTCCTCGGCGCCGAGCAGTGGCTCGTCCGCCGCCGGGACCTGTTCCTGGTCGCTCCCGGGCTCCGTCGTCGCCGGCCCCGGCGCCCCCGCGTCGTCCTGCGTGCCCGCGGTGGCCTCACCGGGGTACACAGGTACCTGCCGCTCCTCGTCCTCACGGGTGGACGGTGCGGGCGGACCCGCTTGCGGATGGGCGATGTCCTCGGTCGTCAGTCCGACATCGTCGGTCCGATCGTCCCGGTCTCCGTGGTTCTGCATGTCACCGGCTCCTCTGGTCGCTGAGCAGCTCCTCGAACAGCGAGCGGTAGTGCACCATCGCTCCGCGGAGCTCCTCCGTCGTCGTCTGTCCCGCGCCGCTGCGTACCTTGACGTCGTGAGCGGCGCGGTAGTGCTGCAATGTGCGTCCGTGTTCCACCGACAGGTCGCGCAGCTGCCCGCTGTACCCTTCGGTGGGGTAACCGCGCTCGCGCATCAGACGTGTCACGAGCTCGTCGGCCTCGTCTACGGACCCTTCCGGCCGGTCCACGAACCGCTCCTGGACGCCGTTCCACTCCCGCGTGTATTGGTGGCGCCGCTCCGGCGGAAGTTCCTTGATCTCAAGGTCGTCGTGGCGCTCCTCGCGGGCACGCAGCTCCCGTTCCGCGGCGAGGCGGCCACCTTCCGCTTCGACCGTGCGCTCGTACTCGGGCCCGAACCTGTTCTGCAAGTGCCGTCGGCGGGACATCATCCACAGGCCGACGGCGAGTGCGATCACCAGGACTGCTGCGATCACGATCACGGTAATGAGCATGCTGGTCGACATGGCGCGTCTCCATCCGGGCCTCATCAGCCTCTGCCGCGCGCCTGCCCACAGTGATGCCGGCCAAACGCGGGCGGCACCATGGCGCCGGGTGCTCACAGGGCACTCGCAGTGCACGCCCGCACACCGCCTCCCACGAGGCGGACGATGCGGTGAGCGGACCCCGTTGGAGGTGGGCGTCGTCATCGGCCTCCTGCTCACCGCCGCCGGGGGCCTGGGCAGTCGGCGACGCGCCCAGGAGACGCGCCCCGTGGCATTTCGATCAGGAGTGCAAGGACAGCGGTTGCCGTGTGATCTGCCTGAACGCCAGTCAGCTCCGGTGTCCGGGGATGTGGTTTCGCGTGGCCTTCTCCTGCACAGGTGTCTTCGTAGGGCAGATGGCGGTGGATTGCCGGTCGACCGGTGACCTCGATGACGATCGTGGCGATGTCGTCGTAGCTGAGGTCTTCCGGCCCGGTGAGGACCGCGTCGGTGTCGGGGGCGCGGCCGTCGATCAGGGCGCGTACGGCGACCGCGGCGATGCCGTCGGCGTCGGCGCAACCGAACCGGCGGAGCGCCCGCTTCCGCGGTTCAGTAACGCAGGGCGGTTCCCGTGTCGGCTTTGACGTTCCCCGACAGGCCGCGGGTGCTGCGGGCCGCGCCCTGGCCGGCTGCGCCGGGGGCGACGTCCGAGATGGTCACGACGACCGTGTCGAGGAGGTTCCCTCCGGTGTCGCGGAAATTGACCTGGACCGCGAACGACTTTTTGTCCGCGGCCTGGTTGGACACCGTGACCGGCACGGTGATGTGCCCGTCGGCGTCCTTGGACGGCGTTCCAAGCCGGACGTCACTCTTCGCGTCCGCTCCGTCCTTCACGCTGTCGAGCTTCTTCTTGGCTTCGGCCGCCGCGGCGCTCAGATCCGTTCCCACCGAGGCCACGGCGGAGGCCACCTTCGACGCGACATCGGAGGGCGTCGTGTCGTCCGAGCATGCCGTGGCACCGAGGGTGAGAGCCGCGATCACGGCGACCACGGACGGGCTGCGCCTGCGGACACGGGTCATGTAGGCCTCCATGGGGTCAGGCGGCCGGCGCGGAAGGTGCATGAGTGCGCCGCCGGACCGGCAGGCTACAGACGTGAGGTCAGCAGCCGCGTGACGACGCTCCGCACCGGCCGATCATCCTGCCGTGACGACGGCTTCTTGGCCGGGATGGGAACAAAACGAAGGCCGAGGCCACGGCCAACCGACGTGCCTGCCGGTCGCACATCCAAGGAAATTTTCCTTAATGAGTGAACTTTATTATGTGTGGCAGTCCGGTGAGCGGGCATTTCCATGGTGAATCGCCACGGCAGGCGAGGAAGGGGTGGCCGTGATGCTCTCTCATCGGTTCGGCGGCAGCGGCGTTCTGATCGTCCGGCTGCACGAAGGCCTCGATGTCGGCAGTCGCGCTGCTGCCATCTCGGAGTTCGAGTCCCTGCTCCGCGGCTACAGGCCTCGGAATGTCGTGATGGAGCTGCCGTCTTCCGCGGGCGCCGCCGCAGTGAGCACCGTGCTGCGCGCCGAACGTCTGTGCCGGGGAACGGGGGCCTCGTTGGCCGTGGTGGCATGCCACCCGTCTGAAGCGCAGAGTGTGCTCCGCTCCCAGGGGCTGCATGTGTACGGAACGACCCCCGAAGCACTTCAGTCCGTCGCGAGCGACCACGACGCAGCGGCGGCGTGAGCCTCGACGCGCGACATGCGCACCCCTTCCGTGTCGTCGGCGGCCCCGCACCCCGCGGTGCCGGTCGCCGCCTCAGGACCCTTCAAGGCCCGGCTGCCCGCCCCCGAGCGCCGCATGCGCCGGCCGCCGGCCCGAGGCCTCCCCGGCGCACCTCATGCCGCCGGGGTTCGGTGCCGATGACCGGGGTGGGCGCCCGCCCGACGCGGCAGGAGCAGATGGAAGGAGCGGTCGTGGCGGAGACAGAACTCGACGCGTTCGCCGACGTTCTGGACGGCCCCGTGTACGTGGTCACCGTGGCGGCCGGGGGCGAGCGGTCGGGCTGCCTCGTGGGCTTCGCCTCGCAGTGCTCGATCCGGCCGCCGCGCTTCATGGTGTGGCTGTCCACGCTCAACCACACGTTTCGCGTGGCCCGCGGTGCCTCGCACCTGGCGGTGCATGTGCTGGACCGGGACCAGCGGTCGCTGGCGGAGCTGTTCGGCGGCGAGACGGGCGACCAGGTGGACAAGTTCGCACAGGTCGACTGGTGGCCGAGCCCCGACGGCATCCCTCTGCTGACCGGCGCCCGCGCATGGTTCGTCGGCCGGATCGAGACACGGATCGATGGAGGCGACCACGTGGGCTTCCTCTTGGCGCCCACCGAGGTCTGCCCACCGGTCCGGACCGCGCCCGCTCTGCTCCGGTACGGCGACGTCAAGGAGATCACCCCCGGACACCCCGCCTGACCGGCCGCACCATCGGTGGCCGCACCACCCTCCGGGCCGTCACCACGGGAAGACCCGGCTGCGCCGGCCCGTGCGCAGGGCCGCCATCGGCCGCTCGGAGCGGGCGATCGACCCGTCCCTCCGCGCCCGCTCCACGAGGCCATCCCATTGGGCCGCGTCCGGCCGCGTCCGGGCTGCCGCCCCGCCGTCTCGTTAGTGCCGCGTCCTGCCGGGTACGCGCGCAGCGACCGGCGCGCACCGCCGGTCGAGGCCGATCGGGAAGGAACAACGGCATGGGACACGCAGCGGACATCATCGCCGAACTGACCGTCGACCACCGCGAGGTGGCCGGGCTGTTCGACAGGATCGAGCACACCACCCCGGCGGGCGAGCGGCAGAAGGCGGCCGAACAGCTGACCATCGAACTGGTCCGGCACTCGGTGGCGGAGGAGGAATATCTCTACCCGGTGGTCCGGGAGCACTTCCCGGACGGAGACCTCATCGCGGACAAGGAACTGGCCGACCATGCCCGCGTCGAGAAGCTGCTGAAGGACCTCGAGGGACTGGATGCCGCGGGACCGGAGTTCGACCGGCTGATCGCCGCACTGAAGGCAGAGGTCACCGCGCACGTGTACGACGAGGAGGAGAACCTGTTTCCCCGGTTCCGCCAGGCATGCTCACCGGAAGCCCTGGACAAGCTCGGTGACAAGGTGCGGCGGGCCAAAAGGTTCGCGCCGACCCGGCCCCATCCCGGCGCCCTCCCCTCACAGCCGCACAACCGGCTGCTGTCCGCCGGGACCGGACTGGTCGACCGCGCCCGGGACTTCGCCACCGGACGCGGCGAGTAGGCCCCGTCGAAACCGACGGCTGCCGCCGGCCGCGCCCCGGGCCGCACTGCGCGGGCGCATCCCCACGCGCCTCCTCGGCCGGACCCGGCGGGGCCCTCACCGGCCGGGACCGCAGCGGCGCGGGTGAGCCGGCGGGATCCGACCTCGGGCCGGGAATTCCGGGGCCGGCCGGCCGGCCGAGCGAGACAAGCACCATGCGCCTTCCGCGTGCAGCGCAGTGCAGCCGGCCTTCCGGGCGGCGTGGCGGCCCTTGGTGCCGGCGTGCCTGCCCTCTCCCACCTGCTCCTCGCGCCGGCGCCGCAGGCCGCCGCCGCGCCGTTCGGCGGGTAAATGATGCGTGGTGCGACGCTCCGTGTGAGCGTGGAGATGCCTGTTCCACGGGGGGCGACCCCGACGCATGTGGCAGGGGCCCGGCCGGCGGCGTAGCCCGGCCGGGCCCCTGCCACATGTCCAGGACGGGCAGGTTCCAGCTTCCGCACCGAGCTGCACGGAACGAGAGAGGTGGCACCCGATGGGCAGTCAGGACAAGGACAAGGGCAGCGCGGCGGCCGAAGTGGGGGTGACGGTCGGCAACTGCTCTCCGGAAGACGCACACACCGTCCTCGACCTGCTCGAACACTCCTTTTCCGGGGAGGCCGAGGCGGGTCGCGCCGCGGAAGGCGGTCAGGCCGCGACCGTGTGGGGAGCGACCCTTGACGCGGCGAAGCCGGCGGAGCGGCAGGCAGCCCCCGTTCGGCTGAAGGACACGGTCAGCGTCACCCTCCAGGGAGGCCCGCGCGCGGTGGATCGAGTGCAGGCCGCGCTCGCCGGGTACTTCACCGTCGAGGTCGCGGGGGCCGTATCGGGCGACCAGGAGAAGGAGATCGGACTCCGCATCCGCTCTTGACCAACCGAGTACGGCGGCCAGGCTCACATCTCAGGCACCCTCAAGGGACCCGCAGCACGCGATCCCGGCGGGGTGCGGGTGCGGGTGCGGGACGCCGGACCCGGTGCCGCGGCCCGCTGCCGGCCGGGGCCGTCGCCCTCTGCGCGCACTCACCGTGTACGCGCGCCGACACAGGGCAAACGGGGTGCATGACCGTACCCAAGACAACCGTTCTCGTCCTGGACAGTGCCGAGCCCGAGCGGCTGGCACGGTTCTACGCCGAACTGCTCGGTGCCACGGCAGGACCGGCCGCGGGTGACGGGGAGCTCCTCCTCGTCACCGGCCGCACCGGCGCGGTACTCGGCGTCCGCCGCGACCCGGACCACGCCCCGCCGAGCTGGCCGCCCCCCGAGGGCTCCCAACAGGCCCATCTGCACATCCTCGTGGCGGCGCAGTGCCTCGACGAGGCCGAGCGCGAGGCGGTGGCCCTCGGGGCCCGCCCGGTGGCCGCCGAGGACGACGGCAGCCGGCCGGGCAGCCGGACCACCCTGCGCCGCTACACCGACCCGGCGGGCCACGCCTTCCTCCTCGCCGCAGTCGGGGAAGACCTCGCAGGCCTGTGAGGTCGGATCGTACGACCCGGGGTGGGGTGCGGGGCGGACGCGTACGTGTGCGCGCGGACCAAGGGCACCCGGAGGTCTACGCGACGGGTTCCTCCGACGTGCATGCCGCCCTGACGGCTTCCCGCCGGCATCCCGGCGCGCGGACCTTCGACGACACCGCGCCCGGACCGCGGCCGGTGCCGCGGCACTCCACGGCCTCGTGACACCGGGCCGCGGGACGCGGGACGGGCCGGCCGGGTCACCGGCCTGTGGACCTGCCCGAGGTCAGCCGCGATGCCTCGATCTCGGCCCAGACGGCTTTGCCGTCCTCATGGGTGTGGGTGCCCCAGCGATCGGAGAGACGCTCCACGATGTAGAGGCCGTGGCCGCCCGGGAGGCCACGCTGTGGGGACGGGTGGCGGTGGGGCAGTGTCGTCGTGCCGTCGAAGACCTCGATCCGCAGGACCTCACCGGCCGAGACCACGAGTTCGATGCATCCACCCGCGTGCAGTGACGCGTTGGTCAGCAGCTCGGACACGAGGAGCAGGGCGTCCTCGGCGGTCGCCGTCCCGTCCCAGCCCCAGTCCAGCAGGGCCTGGCGCGCGAAGGCGCGGCCCTTGGCCACCTGGCCGCGGACGCCGGACAGGGCGAGCCGACGGCGCTGCCGCGCGACGGAAAGCCCGGCACGCAGCGGATTGCCGGTTCCCGGCCCGATGGTTTCCACTGTGGTCTCTCACCCCCACCGTTGACACTGGTCTCTGTTCGTGGGAACCATTGCGGCCCCGCCCGGCCTGTTCACGGTCCCGGTGTCCCGGACCTTGCGTAAGCCCCCCTGGGGCCGAGGACACCTGACCATGCCCGCAACAGTCTAGGGGAACGCCGGTCTCAGGGGGTTGTCATGTGCAACCTCAGAGTGAGACCGCTGTCCGAGCTGCGGATCTCGACCAGGTCGCACAGCTGATGGATCATCCACAGGCCGCGGCCTCCGTTGACCGACGTCAGCGATGGCCTGCGGCGCCCCGCCAGCGGGTCGGCCAGGTGGCCGCCGTCGCGGATCTCGGCAACGACCCCGGCGCCGCTGGTGCTCCACAGCCGGAGCGAGCCCTTCCCGCCCCCGTGGGAGAGGGAGTTGGCGGCGGCCTCGCTGACCGCGAGCACGAGATCGCCCCGCCGTGTCGCGCTCAGGGCCGTGCCGCGGGCCCAGGCCTCGGTGTGCGCGCGCACCTCGCCCAGCTCCCCGTGGGCGTACGCGAGCCAGGGCGCACCGTATTCGGGCTCGGGCAGCGGGCGGTCGCAGTCGGCGCACACCGACGAGGCGTCGGCATAGTCCGGGCTGAGCAGGTCCCTGCCCTCCTCGATCACCGTGGGATGTGTCCGCCGGGCATCGGACACCACCGCGGCCGGCAGGCCCAGGACGTCGTACGGGCACAGGACGCTGGCCCGCCGCCCCGCGAACGCGGTGTTGATGAGGGCCTCGTGACGCGTGGCCTCCAGGACCTCGGCCTGTGAGCGCCCCGGCCAGATCGGCTCGCCCACGATCCGGGCAGGCCGGCCGGCGTACCGGTCGGCGAAATCCTGCAGGGCGGCCAGGATGCGGCCGGGATTGCGGCCCAACTGCGTCATGTCCGTCCAGGTGACCTGGGCCGTGCCGACGCCGAGGCCCTCGCGCAGAGCGTCCAGTCGCGGGCCGGGCACGGCCACGAGCACCGGCTCGCCGGCCGCGAGGGCGGTACGTACGAACCCTCCCACTCCTGCCAGGTACTCCGCCTGCCCCTGGTAGAAGAGGGCAGGGTGGACGAAGGCCCCGGGTTCGGTGGACGCAGGAAGGTTGATCATGCTGCGACCTCCAGCGCGGCACATTCGTCCGGGAACAGCTCCACTACCTTGCGCAGCGAGTATGGCGGGTGGTGGAGCAGCAGGCGACGCCCCTGTCCGGTAACGGTGGCGTTGGCCTGCACCAGGGCGGCGACCGCGGCGGTGTCGAGGAAGGTCACGGCGGAGAGATCGAGATGGACGACCGGGCCGGGGATCCGGGTGAGGACGCCGAGCGTCGCGGACAGGATCGGCCGGGTGTCGAGGTCGCACCTGCCGCCCAGGAGGGCACCGGGACGGTCGCGCAACGGCTGGACGGTCAGCGCCGGCGCCGTACCCCTCCCGGCGTTCGCGCACCGCACGACCGCGTCCGCCCACATCGCGTCGTCGTAGAGCGCCTGCGCGCCGGCGGGCGGGACGGATGCGTCGCGTCGGCGGGCCGATGGCATGACCGCTGCCTACACCGAGAGCATTCCGGCGCGCAGCCGGGTCAGGGTCCGGGACAGCAGGCGCGAGACCTGCATCTGCGAGATGCCCAGTGCGGCGCCGATCTCGGCCTGGGTCTTCTCCTGTCCGAAGCGCAACTGCAGCATGATCCGGTCGCGTTCGTCCAGCTGCTCCAGCAGGGGTGCGAGGGTGTGGAACTCCTCGAAGAGTTCCATGGCGGGGTCGACGTCGCCGAGGCGGTCCGCCAGCGGCCGGGCCGTCCGGCTCGTCGTCGACGGCTCGTCGCCGTCGGCGCCGGAGGTGTCCAGGGAACCACTCGCATAGCCGTTCGCGGCGACCAGCCCGTCGATGACCTGCTCCTCGCTCAGTTCGAGGTGCTGGGCGACCTCCTTGACCGTCGGGGCCCGCCCCAGGACGTCGGTCAGGGCCTCCTGGGCCTTGGCGAGTTCCGTACGCAGTTCCTGCAGACGGCGCGGGACGTGCACGGCCCAGGTGGTGTCGCGGAAGTAGCGCTTGATCTCACCGGTGATGTACGGGAGGGCGAGCGTGGAGAACTCGACCTCGCGCTCGGGGTCGTAGCGGTCGATGGCCTTGATGAGACCGATGATTCCCACCTGGATGATGTCGTCGATGTCCAGCCCCCCGCCCAGCACGCGGGCGCGGAATCGCCGCGCGGCGAACTGCACGAGGGAGAGGTTCATCTCGATCAGGGTGTTGCGGGCGTACTGGTACTCGCGTGTGCCCTGTTCCAGGGTGCGAAGCCTCCCGAAGAAGAGCCTCGAAAGCTCGCGTGCGTCGGCAGGTGCCATCTCCCGGGCGTTCTTCACCTCGGGCAGTGCCACGTCCTGCGGTGGGGCCCCCACGGTCCCGGTGCCGACGACAGAGGGCGTGATCTGCGCGTCTGTTGCACGAATGGGGCTTACGGCGGTGGCCGAGCGAGACATGTGGCCGTTCCCTCCCGATTGACTGACGGCTGCCCGGGCGCTCATGCCCGGAGTTCTCGGTCTTACACAGCCCGCGCAGAGCGTTCTTCTGTCCGGCGCCCGCCAGGGTGGTTGTGTCGCCACCGGGTGCGGTGTGCCGCGGTCTCGGCGCCCTCGTCCGGTCGATGGGCAGGCATACTCCCTTGCGGAGGCTGTACAGGTGACGATCCGGGGAGGCGGACATGACCGGAACAGGGGACGCGCACCACGAAGGCGTGGTCGGAGACAGCTACCCGGCCGGGGCCGGATGGGTGGTGGCCGCGCACGGGGAACTCGACCAGGACACGCTGGCTCCCCTGGAGGAGGCGCTCAGCTCTGCCGCGGATCAGCACCGCCTGGTGGTGCTGGACGCCAGCTCCATCACCTTCGGCGACTCGTCGTTCCTGAACCTGCTGCTGCGGCTGCACCAGCTGACCACCCTGCGCATCGCCGCCCCCGGAGAGCAGCTCCGCCGCCTCTTCGCCCTGACGGGCACCGATACCGTCCTCTCCCTGTACCCGAGCGTCGAAGACGCCGTCGGCGGGTCATGACCGGCGCGCCTCGCCCCGGTCGGCCGGTGGGCCGGTGTGGGGGCCGGGTCCGCCGCGTGGGCGGAAGCAGGCCGTGATCGCCTTGCCGCCGTGGCATGCGTGAATGTCCCAGGAGTCCGCCAGGGCGGTGACGATCGCCAGCCCCCGGCCGGAAGTGGCGCCGGCATCGGCGTCGGCCTCCCGCGGGCCGGGCAGGTGCGGGTCGCAGTCGGCGACGCTCACATGGAGGCAGCTGCCGTCCCACGTCAGCACGAGGTGGGCGGTGCCGGCCGCGTGCAGGTGGGCGTTGGTGACGAGCTCGGAGACGCTGAGGAGGACGGAATGCACCGTGTCCGCAGCCGAGTTGTCCCACGGCAGCGACTCCAGGTGCCCGGCGGTCCACTGCCGTGCTGCCCGCACTCCCCTCGAGACCGGAAACGAGCGTGCCCAGCCCACGACCTTGACCGTCAACGCCCTCACCCCACTTCGTCCGTTGTGTCGTCCGTCACCGATTCGTCTACCCGCCGATTGCGCAAGCACCCGCGGCTTCCGGGTTCGCCGCTGGTCGCCGATGCCGCACATGGTGCCGGCGTCCGCAGAGCTGACCGAAACCCTTCGGTGTCCCCGGCGGGATCCGGTACGAGACCGGGACGTTGTCGTCACGTCACTGGGCTGGACCTCGTGGCCGAAAAGTGGCTGAGTATGAGCAACCTCGTGGTCATGGGCCGTGTCCGTGGCAGCGATACCTGTTCCGACTGCCCGTCATGTGGCCAAAGGGGGGACTTCGCGTCATGAGCGACGGTAGAGGTGAGCCGGACGTGCCTCGTCCGGAGAACAATGCGGCGGCCCACGCACGCGCGGAGGGCATGGATCCGCCGGCGACGGACCATGTCGGGGGCGAGCAGGCGTCGAGCGCGTCCCGGGGGACCACCCCGGGCGCCGACGGAGGGTTCACCGACCCGACCCCGGGCCAGGACGGCATCATCGTCCAGGGAGGACGCAAGGCTCCGGACTCCCACGACTCGTCGCGATCGATCGGTCCGAAGCAGGATGATCCTCGGGCCATCGGTCCGAAGCAGGATGATCCTCGGGCCATCGGTCCGAAGCAGGATGATCCTCGGGCGATCGGTCCGAAGCAGGATGATCCTCGGGCGATCGGTCCGAAGCAGGATGACCCCCGGGCCATCGGTCCGAAGCAGGATGACCCCCGGGCGATCGGCCCGAAGCAGGATGACCCCCGGGCCATCGGCAACCCCGGCGGTGACGGGATCATTGTGCAGGGCGGGATCATCGTTCAAGGTGGGCGTGGTGTCGGCGGGGGCGATGGTGATCCTCGGGCGATCGGCCCTAAGCAGGACGACCCCCGGGCCATCGGCGACGGCATCATCGTCCAGGGCGGGCGTACCGGGCATCCGGAGAAGAAATCGCATCCGACGCGTGCCAAGAAGAAGATGAAGACCATGGCGCTGATCATCGGCGGCGTCATGGTGCTTGCCGTGGGCGGGGTGATCGTGGGCCGGCAGCTGGGCCATGACCCGGCCACGACCCTGCCGCAGGCGGCGGCGCCGCCCGCCGGTGCCGCGTCGGCCGACGCGTCCGGCGCCCCTGCCGCTTCGGTCTCCTCCGACAGCAGCAGCCCGGCGCCCGTTCCCCGCGGGAGCGCCCCTGCCGCGGAGGTGGACTCACCGACGTCCGCCGCCTCCAACCCGCCCGCCCGCAGTGGCAGCAGCCCCTCGCCGGTCCGGACGACGCTGCCGGCTCAGCCGAGGCAGTCGAGCGCGCCTGCTCCGGCCACCGCGCCGGTGCTGACGCTGCGTCCGGCCAGCGTCCAGGAGTACTGCGCGAACGGCGGGTGGCCGAACACCCTGGTGGTCCGCAACACCGGGGGTGGCAGCCTGACCTGGTCGGTCGGTCAGCTGCCCGCCGGGGTCACCGTCAGCCAGCGCGGCGGGTCCCTCGCCGCGAATGCCTCGCAGGTGATCACGCTGGGCGGTCGGGCTGAGCAGCAGCCGGCGAACGGCCGGTTCACGATCGGCTTCTCCAGCAACGGCGGCAGCGGCCAGGTGACCGTCAACTGCGCCTGACCAGCGGGTGCCACGCCTGGAGAGCGGGCACCGATCCACGGGGGGTGCCCGGCAGGACGCTCCCCGCGGCGCCGGGCACACCGGCCGAGGGCTCCTCCGGGTTGCTCCCTTCTGCCGCTCCATGGCGACCCGGACCTCGGCCGATTTCCGACCGGGCGGTTGCCGCCGAAGAGTGACGTGCACGGTGGACCGCCTCTCCAGTGCATCACCCTGTACGAGCTTGTGCTGCTCCGGCGCGGCCGGGCTCCGTCGTGGGCGGTGATCGGAGAAGATCTGGCCGTGTCGTGCGCATGAGGAGTTACGCGCCGACCCTGCGCTCGCTGCGCTCGATGTTCCGTGGCATTCGCGCTCACCTGGACGGCCGGGGCCGGCTCGTGGCGATCGTCCCGAATCCGGCACCGTTCCCCGAAGGCAACTGGGACCCTTTCGACGTCACCATCCTCGAAAGGCTGCCCGGCGGCGGTGCTCCACTGCTCAAGGCCGCTTTCCTGACGGATCCGCCCACGCCGCTGCACCCCATGAGACCCTGGCCGGCCACCGCCGCGCCGTCTCCCACGTGTCGACCATCAGCTGCGGCGATGATCGGCCGTTCGCCGTGCCGACGCGCGTCCCGTGTCACAGATCCCTGGCAGGCCAGTCGAAGAGCCGGGCACCGATGACGGCGGTCTGGAGGGTGTAGCGGTGGGCCGGGTCGGCCGGGTTGGCGCCGGTGAACTGGTGGATGCGCTCCAGGCGGTAGGTGAACGCCCGCACGCTCAGGCTCAGCCGCCGCGCCGCCTCGGTCGCATTGCAGCCCGAGTCGAAGTACGCGATGAGCGTCTCCAGCATCGGGCCGGCCCCGCCCCGCGCCTGCATCAACGGCCCGAGCGTGCTCAGGACCAGATCGGTCATGGCCTGCCGGTCCCGGGTCAGGACCGGATAGACGAGCAGATCGGAGGCGCGGAGCACCGGGTCCTCGAGATGCATGCGGGCGGCCAGTTCGAGCGCGTTCAATGCCTCCTCGTAGGAGTGGACGACCCCGCCCGCGCCTGTGTGGGGGCGGCCGATGGCCACCCGGCCGCCGTCGGTGCCGGCGTGCGCCTGTTTGGCGAAGTACATGAGGACGTCGTCCTGGTCGGCCGGCGCCACACAGATGAGCCGGCCCTCCTTGGTGGTGAGCAGGATCCGCCGGTTCCCGAACCGCCCCACCAGTGCCCGTTCCACGCGCTGGACCGCCGGGTGGATGTCGTCGTACGCCTGCGCCCCCTCGGCGACCGCGACCGCGTACGTGTGGGAGAGCAGCAGTCCGAACCGCTCGGCACGCTCGGCGAGGCGGCCCGGATCGCTGCGGCCGTACAGCAGGTCTTCGATGAACTCCCTCCGAGCCGCCTCCTCCTTCCGTACGGCGACCAACTGCGCCCGCTCGTGTCCTTCCGCGAGAGCGTCGACGGCCTGCTCGACGGCGGCGAGCACCCGGTCGAGGGGGGCGCGGGGAAAGGCGGAACAGGCGGTACGGGTGGTCGACAGGTGCTGCTGGACCAGGGTCCGCAGCCCGAATCCGGCCTCGGCGGCCCGCTCGCCGACCGCCCGGCGGGACTCCAGCTCTTCGCGGGTGAGCCGGCGGCCGGTCTCGCAGACCTCGGCCAGGATCCGGATGAAACCGTCGAGATGGTCCTCGGGTATGTCCCGCCCTGCCACGAAGTCTCCTCGATGTGATGCGCCGATGGCGTGTTCTTGACGTACAGCCGTCAAGGTTGACAGACCCTCATGTTCGGTCCGCACTCGGCATCAAGATGCCGTAAAGACTGCTGGTGTCCGGCAATGCCGAAGGCTGTCCCACTTGCCAAGATGGGTGCGGGGGGACACGGGGGACGGTCCCGGTGCCGGGACGCGGAAACGTGCCGGCGCCGGCACCCGCCCCGACCGCCCCGGCCGGACGGGCTGCCGAGGACGAAGGGGCGGGAACAGTGCACGAGTTCGCCGATGCCGCCTTGGGATTCCCCGCCGGGATCTTCACCATCGCGCTGGCCGTGGTCGTCGTGTACTGGCTGATCGCCCTGTGCGGCTTCGTCGGGCACGGTGCGTGGTCATCCCACGCGGGGTCCTCCGCGCTCGGGACCCTGGGCGTACCCCTCACCGTCTCCGTCTCGGTGCTGATCGCCGTCGCCTGGTTCACCACCCTCGCCGGCACCGTCCTGCTGGACCGCCTGGGGCTCGGCCGGGGCCCCGGCCTGGTGCTCCTCGCTCTCGCGCTGATCGCCGCCCGCGGTGTCGCGGGCCTGCTCCTACGCCCCCTGCGCCGTGTGTTCCAGCCTGGTGATCCACCGCCCTCGCGACAGGACTTCATCGGCCGGATCGCCGTGATCCGGACCGGTCGGGTGGATGCCCGGTTCGGGCAGGCCGAGGTGGCCGCAGAGGACGGTTCGACGGCCGTCGTGCAGGTCCGCCAGACCGGCTCCGATCCGTTCACCTACGGCAGTTCAGGCCTGCTCTACGCATACGACGAACGCGGCGAGTTCTTCTGGGTCGCACCGTTCGACCCGGCGCTCGATCCCCGCGCCGTCGGCTGAACGCCGGCCCGCTGCGCCTCCTACCGCACCTCAGTGCACCTTCATCGCTAGGACTTCACCATGGATGCCATCTCCCTGGGCATCGGCGTGCTCATCGCCGTTGTCCTGCTCATCGCGGTCGCGTTGCTCTTCACCGTCAGCCGGCTCTTCCGCAAGGTCGAGCAGGGCAAGGCGCTGATCGTCTCGAAGATGCGGAAGGTCGACGTGACCTTCACCGGGCAGGTCGTGCTGCCCGTGTTGCACAAG
Source organism: Streptomyces sp. NPDC050448 (assembly GCF_040655295.1). NCBI lineage: Bacteria > Bacillati > Actinomycetota > Actinomycetes > Kitasatosporales > Streptomycetaceae > Streptomyces > Streptomyces sp. NPDC050448. The sequence goes on from NZ_JBFAJR010000026.1 coordinate 42,472, forward strand.
GCCGAGTACATGGACATCTCGGTGAAGACGATCGAGATCCGCCGCACCGGGCGGGAGGGGCTGATCTGCCAGGACAACATCCGCGCCGACATCCACATCAACTTCTTCGTCCGGGTCAACAAGACCGTGGAGGACGTCATCAAGGTCGCCCAGTCGATCGGCACGCAGCGGGCGAGCGACGAGGCGGCCATCCAGGACTTCTTCGCCGCCAAGTTCGCCGAGGCGCTCAAGACGGTCGGCAAGCAGCTCGACTTCGTCGACCTCTACACCAAGCGCGAGGAGTTCCGGGACCGGATCATCCAGGTCATCGGCACGGACCTGAACGGCTACCACCTCGACGACGCGGCCATCGACTTCCTCGAACAGACCCCGATGACGCAGCTGGACGCCGCGAACATCCTGGATGCCCAGGGCATCCGCAAGATCACGGAACTGACGGCCGTCGAGCACGTGCGCACGAACGAGTTCCAGCGCACGGAGGAGAAGGAGATCACCCGGCAGAACGTCGATGCCCGGGAGACCATCCTGGAGCTGGAGCGGCGGCAGTCGGAGGCGGAGATCAGGCAGCGGCGCGAGGTCGAGACGCTGCGGGCTCGCGAGGAGGCCGCGACGGCCAAGGTCCAGGAGGAGGAACGCCTGGGAGCCCAGGCGGCGTTCCTGAGGACCGAGGAGCTGCTCGGGGTGCAGCGCGAGAACCAGGCACGCGAGATCACCGTCGCCCAGAAGAACCGCGAGCGGGTCATCGCCGTCGAGAACGAGCGGATCGAGAAGGACCGCATGCTCGAAGTCATCGCGCGCGAGCGGGAGACCGCGCTGTCGTCGATCGCGAAGGACAAGGAGGTGGAGGCGGAGCGCCGCGAGGTCGCCGACGTGGTCCGGGAGCGGATCGCGGTGGACCGTACGGTCGCCGAGCAGGAGGAGTCCATCAAGAAGCTGCGGATGGTCGAGGAAGCCGAGCGCACCCGGCAGGCGATCGTCATCGCTGCGGAGGCAGAGGCCCAGGAGCGACTGGTCAAGGACATCAAGGCGGCGGAAGCCGCGGAGGCGTCCGCCAAGCACCACGCCGCGGAACAGCTCACGCTCGCCGAGGCCCGGCTGAAGTCCGCCGACCTCGACGCCCGCGCCAAGCTCCGCCTGGCAGAGGGCATCCAGGCCGAAACCGCGGCGCCCGGTCTGGCCGCGGTGCAGGTACGGGAGAAGGAGGCCGACGTCATCGAGAAGACCGGCCGGGCGGAAGCCGGATCCACGGAGGCGCGGCTGAAGGCGCAGGCCGAGGGTACGAAGGCACAGGCGAGCGCCGAGGCCGCGATGATCGGCGAGAAGCTGAAGGCCGAGGCTGCCGGTCTCACCGAGAAGGCCGCGGCCATGGCGGCGCTGGACGAGGCCTCGCGCACCCATGAGGAGTACCGCCTGCGGCTGGCGGCGGAGAAGGAGATCCGACTCGCGGGTCTCGACGTCCAGCGGCAGGTCGCGGAGGCGCAGGCGATGGTGATCGCGGCCGGGCTGGAGAAGGCCGACATCGACATCGTCGGCGGCGACTCGGTCTTCTTCGACCGCCTGGTCTCCTCGATCTCCCTCGGCAAGGGCGTGGACGCCTTCGTCCGGCACTCCGACACCGCGCAGGCATTGGTCAAGCCCTGGCTGGACGGCACGTCCGACTTCACCCAGGACATCACGCGCGTGCTCGGCTCGGTCTCTACCGCTGACGTGCAGAACCTGACCGTGTCCGCGCTGCTCATGAAGCTGATGCAGGGCGGCGGTGCGCAGTCCGGGCAGCTGAGCGAGCTCCTGGACAAGGCAGGGCAGTTGGGACTCGCCGACATGCCGCTCGCGAAGCTGGGCGCCGGTCTCAACGGGACGGCCAAGGCCTGAGCGGCCCCCACCGATTCCCCAGCCGCAGCAGGGGCCGCCGTGGACGACGCGCCGGCCCCCGGGCCCCGCCCTCGTTCTCGTCCTCGTCCTCGTCCCACTGCGACCGGCAGGGTCGCAGAACCCGTACGCACCACCCGCAGGGAGCCAGACCATGACCAGCACGACGACCCCCGTGGACGCCGGCACCTACGAGGTGCTGCGGGGCCGCCTCGCCGCGCAGTCCGTCGAGCTGGCCCGCCGGGCGGAGGCCCTGAACGCCCGGCGGACCGAGGAGCTGGGCTCCACCGAGCTGGCGCTGGCCGGCTCGGCGCGCCTGCACACCGAGCAGGACGGCGTGCCCCGCGACATCGTCGCCGTCGGCGACGCTCTCCTCTTCGGTCACAACCCCCTTCTCGGCCTCAAGGCCGAGCCCGCGGTGAGCGACGTCTTCACCCTGCACGACGGCGACCTGAGCCGGCTCCCCGACGACGCCGTCCGCGGGCTTCTCGACGACCCGGCCTTCATCCGCGAATTCGCCGCCCTGTACCACTACTACCGCCAGACCCGCCTCCTGCGGCTCCGCCACGTCGAGGGCAGACTGCTCGCCGTCTTCCGGACCGGGGAGGGCGACGAGGACCTCCGCGTCCTGCGCTGGGCCTTGGACCACGACGGAACGGCCACGTTCCTGGACGCGCGCGGCGAGCGGGACCACGTCCTCCCCGCCCCGCACGATTTCGAGTGGACCGCCGCGACCCGCGCGGACCATGTCCTGGGCCGGCACCCGCACGTGTCGATCGGGGGTGACGTCTTCGTCGCCACGGTCGGAGGCCACCTCACCGTCAAGACCGAGGACAACACCGAGACGGGGGAGGGCATCTACGAGGAGCCGGTCGACGAACCACTCCAGTCCCTCGCCGACGCCGACATCGCCTCCGCCCGCGTCGGACCGCTGACCCTGCTGCGCGTGCGTCCGTACAAGGAGGAGTCCCGGCGGTACCTGGTCTTCAACGGCCTCACGAAGACCGTGGTCCGCCTGGACGGCATCGGACAGGCGGCCCGCCGGCTGCCCGAGGAGCAGGGAATCGTCTTCCCCGGCGGCTACCACCTCACCACGGGGCTCACCAAGACCTTCGACACGCCCACCGAGGGCCTGGCATTCGAGCGCGCCGTGCGCTCGCCCAACGGCGAGGACGTGCTCTACGTCTTCCACGTCCGCGCCGAGGGCCGCAGCCTGCTCCTGCCGTACAACCTGATCCGCAAGGAGGCCGCCGCCCCGATCTCCTGCCACGGGTACGCGCTCTTCGACGACGGCACCCTGCTGGTGCTGCGTACCGACTCGGAGGAACCGACCCGGGTCCATCCGATCCAGCGGTGGAGCACGCCGTACGTCTCGGAGACCTACGCCGCCGGCCGGCCCGTCGGCGGCGGAGCACTGGCCCGCATCGGCAATGCCGATCTCGTACGCGCAATCTCGGACCTCCTGTCGATCGCCGGCGCCGTCTCGGACATGACCCCCACGACCGCCGTGTACGAGACCCTCGTCGCTGCCTGCACCCGTGCCGAGGACCACCACCACTGGCTCGCCGACCCCGACCTGGGGGACCTGAGCACCCCCCTCGTCGAGCTCCGGGCCACCGCCGAGCAGGTGCTGACCGAGTTCGAGACGGTCCAGACCCTGACCCGGCAGGCCGCCGACGCACTCGGCGAGGCGGCGGGGCACATCGCCTCACTGCTCCGCCGCATCCGGGGGGAGGCGCCGCGCAGCACGGCCGACTGGGTCGGCAGACTGACGGAACTGCGCCGCGCCCAGGGGCGCCTGCTCACCCTGAAGGAGCTGCGCTACGCGGACACCGACCGGATCGACGGGCTCGACGCGGACGTCGCCTCCGCCCTCGCGTCCTTCGCCGGGCGCGCCATGGCCTTCCTCTCCCGCGAGGACGCCTTCGCCGCCCAGCACGAGGACATCGCGCAGCTCACCGGGGAAGCCGCGGCGATCACCACCGTCGCCGCCGCGGTACCACTGGCCGAGCGCCTCGACGCCCAGACCGAGGGTCTCGCGGCCGTCACCGAGATCGTCGCCGGACTGGACACCGGCGACGCGACGGTCCGGACCTCCATTCTGGAGCGGATCGCCGAGGTGCTCGGCGGTGTCAACCGGGCGCGTGCGACCCTCGACGCGTGCCGCCGGGAGCTGCTCGCGCAGGAGGGGAAGGCCGAGTTCGCGGCCGAGTCCGCGCTGCTCGGCCAGGCGGTCACCGGGGCGATCGCCGTCGCGGACACCCCGGACGCCTGCGACGAGCAGCTGTCCCGCCTCCTGCTGCGGCTGGAGACCCTGGAGTCGCGCTTCGCGGACTCCGACTCCTTCCTCACGGCGCTGGCCGCCAAGCGCACCGAGGTGTACGAGGCGTTCTCGGCCCGCAAGCAGACCCTGCTGGACGACCGCGCCCGCCGGGCCGAGCGGCTGGCGGACTCGGCCGTGCGCATCCTGGAGACCGTCACCCGGCGGGCGGCGACCCTCGCCGACGCCGACGCGGTCAGTACGTTCTTCGCCTCCGACCCGATGGTCGCGAAGGTCCGCCGCACCGCAGGGCAACTGCGGGAACTGGGCGATCGCACGCGGGCCGAGGAGCTCGACGGCCGGCTGGGGGCCGCCCGGCAGGAGGCCGCCCGCGCCCTGCGGGACCGCACCGAGCTGTACGCGGACGGCGGCCGGACCGTACGCCTGGGCCGGCACCGGTTCGCGGTCAACACCCAGCCCCTGGACCTCACCCTGGTCCCGCAGGGCGACGGCCTCGCCTTCGCCCTCACCGGCACCGACTACCGTTCACCGGTCATCGACCCGGACTTCGCGGCCACCCGCCCCTACTGGGACCAGTCGCTGCCCTCCGAGAACGCCGACGTCTACCGCGCCGAATACCTTGCCGTACGACTGCTCACCGAGCACGGTCCCGCCGCCCTGGCCGGGGCGGACCTGCCGGCCCTGGTACGGCAGGCCGCGGAGGCCGCGTACGACGAAGGCTACGAGCGCGGCGTCCACGACCACGACGCGACCACGATCCTGAACGTCCTGCTGCGGCTGCACGAGGGCGCGGGTCTGCTGCGCTACCCGCCCGAGGCCCGCGCCGAAGCCCAGCTGTTCTGGGCGCACCGGACGACCGGCCCCGAGCGGGGGGCCTGGACGCGGCGCGCGGCCTCGCTCGCCCGGGTGCGGGCGGCCTTCGGGGCGACCCCGGCGATCACCGTGTTCCGGGCGGAACTGGCCGCGGCCATCGGCGGCACCCCGCAGTGCGCCGAGTACCTCTTCGAGGAACTGGCCTGCGCACCGGACGGCTTCGTCGTCGGCGCGGCCACCCGGGTCCTGCTCGACAAGTTCCGCCGGACGGTGGGCACCTCCGCCTACGACGAGGACCTCGCCGCCCTCGACGTCCTGGCGGACCGGCGCCAGCTCGTGGAGGCCTGGCTCACCGCGTTCGCCGCCGGGACCGGAGAGACGGTCGGCCCCGGCGACCTCGCGGAGGCGGTGGCCGTCGAGCTCTGCCCGGACCTGCCGCGCTACGAGTCGGACGCCGCCCTGACCGGGACGGCCGAGGGCCTCCTCGGCCGTCATCCCCGCGTCACCGGCCGGACCTGTACGGTCCGCATCGACGAACTGCTCAGCCGCGTAACCGGCTTCAGCGTGAACGTGACCGCCGGCTTCCGGGCCTACCAGCGACACCGTACGGACCTGGTGGCGCGGGAGAGGGCCCGGCTGCGGCTGGACGAATACCGCCCCAGGGTCATGTCCTCCTTCGTCCGCAGCCGCCTCCTGGACGAGGTCTTCCTCCCGCTCATCGGCGACAACCTCGCCAAGCAGCTCGGCACCACGGGCGAGTCCAAGCGCACCGACAGCAATGGCCTGCTCCTCCTCGTCTCCCCGCCCGGCTACGGCAAGACGACCCTCGTGGAGTACGTCGCCGACCGCCTGGGTCTGGTCCTGGTGAAGGTCAACGGCCCGGCCCTGGGGCACGGCGTCACCTCCCTCGACCCGGCCGAGGCACCGAACGCGACAGCCCGCCAGGAGGTCGAGAAGATCAACCTCGCCTTGGAGGCGGGCAACAACACCCTCCTCTACCTGGACGACATCCAGCACACCTCTCCCGAGCTGCTCCAGCGGTTCATCCCCCTCTGCGACACCACCCGTCGCATGGAGGGCGTCTGGAACGGTGGGGCGCGCACGTACGACCTGCGCGGCAAGCGGTTCGCCGTCTGCATGGCCGGCAATCCCTACACCGAGTCCGGGCAGCGTTTCCGGATCCCCGACATGCTGGCCAACCGCGCCGATGTGTGGAACCTCGGTGACGTCCTGACCGGCAAGGAGGAAGCCTTCGCCGTCAGCTTCATCGAGAACGCGCTCACGTCCCACCCGGTGCTGGCGCCGCTCGCGAGCCGTGAGCGCACGGACGTGGACCTGCTCCTGCGGCTGGCGGCCGGCGACCCTTCCGCCCGCGCGGAGCGCCTGGCCCACCCGTACGTCCCGGCCGAACTGGTCCGGATCCTCGCCGTCCTGCGCCACCTGCTGACCGCCCGCACGACGGTCCTCGCGGTCAACGCCGCCTACATCGCCTCCGCCGCCCAGGCCCACACCACGCGCACCGAACCGCCGTTCCGGCTCCAGGGCTCGTACCGCAACATGAACAAGATCGCCGCCCGTGTCGATCCCGTCATGAACGACGCCGAGCTGTCCGCGCTCCTCGACGACCACTACACCGCCGAAGCCCAGACCCTCACCTCCGACGCCGAGGCCAACCTGCTCAAGCTCGCCGAACTCCGCGGCACCCTCACCCCGGACCAGGCGGAGCGATGGGCGGCCGTCAAAGCCTCGTACGTACGCGGCCAGGGACTCGGCGGCTCCGAGGGGGATCCCCTCGCCCGGGCGGTAGCCGCACTCGGGCTCCTGGCGGACCGCGTGGCGTCGGTCGAAGCGGCCATCACCCGGGCCGGCGACCCCCGCCACATCCTCGCGGCCGGTCGTGCGAAGCGAGAGGCCGAGAGGTGACGTCAAGAGCGCGTATATGTCTTTTGTGCGTGTGTATTCGACCTGCTTATGATCAATTTTTGCTTACGGGGAAGGCGGACTGATGCCGGGGGACTTCGACCAGGAGCGGGGCAGGCTGCGCGCGGGGGCGGTGGTGGACCAGCAGGCGGGCGCACGGTTGAACGGCGTGCGGCACACCAGTTCCATCGCCCGCTCACTTGCCCTCGGGGCTGTGCTCGCCGCCGCGCTGACCGGGTGCGGCGATGGAGCCGGGAAGCCGGACCCGGCCGCCGTACCGCTCGTCGAGGACGCGAACCGGCACATGCAGAACGAGTCGTTCCACGCCTCCGGAACCACCACCGCCTTCGCCGGGGGCAAGCAGGAGACCTGGTGGGACCCCGCGCAGGGCCTCCACATGGAGGTCACGGGCGGCGTATCGGGCGACGTGTACTGCAAGGACGGAACCTCCTACACGAGCGCCGACCTCTTCGCAGCGGCGCTGCGCCGGCGCGGGCAGCAGATCACGGTCCCCGCCGCCCTCCGCTCCGTCTACGTGACCACGAAGTCGGAACAGGGCTGCCCGGCGTACTTCACGATCGCGCAGACGGGCAGTCGCGCGGCGGACAAGGACCGCAGCATCGAAGGCAAGCAGGCGTCGGCGGTCGAGGTCGCCGCGGGAAGCGCCGAGGACGTCTACTTCATCGAGACCGGCAGGCGGCGTCTGCTCCTGCTCGAGTCGCGGCGTTACGGACACACGAGCAGCACCGTGTACGACTCCTTCGGGGAGAAGTTCACCATCTCGCTGCCGGTGACCGAGAAGACCATGACGCTCGAGGCCTTCCGGGCACGCATCGGATAGCGCCCGGATGCGGCTGCGACCCGGCGGCCCGTTCGGGCGGGCCCACCTGCAGCGGGGCAGCGGTCCGTCGGCCTCGTGGCGTGTCACGTGACCGGTCGACGCTCGGGTGCGGCATGTTCTCCTCGGCAGAGGATGTCCGATCGGCCCGGTATGCGCGACTGTGTGGAGGTGTCCCGGTGGACGCGAGTGATGGCGAGCGGGATCAGTCCGACGAGGCGCCACGGTCACCGTCGTCGAACGCTCGGCAACCCGAGCCGGCGGGCCCTCGGCCAGGCAGGGAACCGCCTCCGGTCGGACGTCCCGCAGCCCCCGCACCAGGCTCCCGTGAACGTGGACGTGGACGTGGACGGGCAGGCCCGGGACGGTTGCGTGCCGTTCTGGGTTCCGTCGTGCCGCCGGGGCCTCCGCCGGGTCCGGCGCGTCCGGAGTTCTGGCGCAGTCCGGTGCGGGGGCCGTGGCTGACCGCCGTGTTCGGCCTGGTCCTGCTGGTCGGCGTGACGGTGCTGTTCGTGACGGGCCTGAGCCTGGGTGTTCATCGGCGCGTTCGTGGTGCACGTTTCCTTCCGGCTGCCGCGCGCGATCCGCGCCGTGCGGGCCGGACACGCCGCCCAGCCCGCCGCCGACACCGAGGAGGCGGCCGGGCTGGTCTCGCCCGGGCCGGCGGCGCCGACCATCTCCCGGCGGGGCGCGGTGGCCATGGTCGGGCTGGGGTCCGTGTCACTGCTGGTGCTGACGGCCGGGCAGAGCGTGGGCGGCCGGTGGCGCCGGACGGCGCTGCTCGCCCCGCACGGCGGCCGGGATCCGGGGTCGGGGCCGAACGGCTTCCAGATCAACAAGACCGCCGGATCGGTGGGCATCCGGGCGAGTGATGTCGGCCCCGCCTGGCGGCTGACCGTGCGCGGCGCGGGGCGGCAGGTCGTCCTGACCCGCGAGGAGCTGCTGGCCGTGCCGCAGCACGAGTCGGCCCTGCCCATCGCCTGTGTGGAGGGCTGGTCGACGCCCGACCAGCTGTGGAGCGGGGTACGGCTCATCGACCTCGCCACCCTCGTGGGACTCGGCGCGGACCCCCCTCAGGTCCTGGTGGAATCCGTTCAGCGGGGCGGCTCCTTCAGATCGGCGGCCCTGCGCGACAACCAGGTACGCGACCCCCGCGCCCTCCTCGCCGTACGCGTCAACGGCGCCGTCCTGTCCCCCGACCACGGCTACCCGGCCCGCGCCATCGTCCCCGGCGCCCCGGGCGTCCTCAACACCAAGTGGGTCACCCGCCTCACCTTCGGAGAGCCGGCATGACGGGTTTCCGCCGAGGCTACGGGGCCTCGCCGCTCCACCTGCTCCTCGTCCTCGCCTCCTTCGCCCTGGCCGTGTACGCCGGCGTGCGGCTGCTCAAGGGGGACACCGTGGGAGTGGCCCTCTGGTTCGTCGGGGCGGCCCTCCTGCACGACCTCGTACTGCTGCCGCTGTACGCGATCACCGACCGGGCCGTCCAGCTCCTGTTCCGGGAAAGCCCGGGCCATCGGCAGGGGGCGGCCCCGAGCGTCAACTACGTACGCGTTCCGGCCTTCCTTTCGGGCCTGCTGCTCCTGGTCTGGTGGCCGCTGATCCTCCGCCGGGTCGGCCACTACACGGCGGCCACGGCCCTCCCGGCGGATGTGTTCCTCGGGCGCTGGCTGCTCATCACGGCGGGCCTGTTCGCCGCCTCCGCGGCCGTCCTGCTGCTGCGGATGTGGAACGGATCATGGCCGGTGCGACGCGCCACCCGGCAGCGGCGCCGGCAGTCTCGCAATGCCGCGAAATGAGAGCCGCGGCGGGGCGGACGAAGCGTCGCCCTGCGCGGCGCCGCCGCCACCACGGCACGGATCCTCGAGGAGGCCCTCGGCCCGCGGCTACGGGACGTACCGGGCGCGGGCTGCGGCAGTGGGGGAGCCGGCGTCCTTCGGCCGCCCGGCGGTCAGGTCTCCTGAAGGGTCCGGGCCTCCGCCCCGGCCGCCAGTTCAGCCATCCCGGCGGCGAACGGCACCACCGGGCGCCAGCCCAGTTCCCGGCGCAGCCGCGCCGAGTCCGCGGTGATGTGCCGTACGTCGCCCAGCCGGTACTCGCCGGTGACGACCGGGTCCGGGCCCGCGCACGCGGCGGCCAGGGCCTTGGCCATGTCGCCGACGGTACGGGGATCACCGCTGCCCACGTTGTACGCCGTGAAGCCCGGGGCGTCCGCCAGGGCCTCCAATGCCACGGCGTTGGCCCCTGCCACGTCCCGCACGTGGACGAAGTCCCGGCGCTGGCCGCCGTCCTCGAAGACGCGCGGCGCCTCGCCCCGGGCGAGCGAGGACCGGAACAGCGCGGCGACCCCCGCGTACGGGGTGTCGCGGGGCATTCCCGGCCCGTAGACGTTGTGGTAGCGCAGCGAGATCACGTGCCCGCCGGTGGCCCGAGCCCAGGAGGCCGCTAGGTGCTCCTGGGCCAGCTTGGTGGTGGCGTAGACGTTCCTGGGGTCCATCGGCGCGTCCTCCGCGACCAGCCCGGGGGCGAGGTCGGCGCCGCAGTCCGGGCAGCGCGGCTCGAACCGGCCGGCCGCCAGATCGGCCTCGGCGCGCGGGCCGGGCCGGACCACGCCGTGCGCGGGGCACGCGTAGCGTCCCTCGCCGTAGACGACCATCGAGCCGGCGAGCAGGAGGTGCCGTACGCCTGCCTCCGCCATCGCGGCCAGCAGCACCGCGGTGCCCAGGTCGTTGGCCGACACATAGCCGGGTGCGTCCCCGAAGTCCTTGCCCAGGCCGACCTTGGCCGCCTGGTGGCAGACCGCCTCCACGCCGGCCAACACCTCCCGCACGGCACCAGGATCCCGTACGTCCCGCCCGTCCTCCGCCAGGTCGAACACCACCGGGTCGTGCCCGCGGCCGATCAGCTCGGCGACGATGTGCGAGCCGATGAAGCCCGCTCCTCCAGTCACAAGTACGCGCATGCCCCGAAGCTATGCCGCGCGAGGCCCGGCGAGGCGCTCGCCGGGCCGCACGTCATGGATCCGTAAGAACGGCCCGTGCCAGCCGGCCGCGGCGCGTTCACCCCTGAGGCAGGTCCCGACCGGGCCGAGGCCGGCCCCGCCCTCGCGGAGGACTCCGTCCTGCGGCACTGGGTGACGACGGCACTGGCCTTCGGCGGCACGCTTCCCCCGAAATAGCACCCCGGCCGGCGCGGCCCCCTGCCCGTCCCACCCGGCGAGGTGACGGTCCCTCCGGCCGGGCCCCGGGTGGAGCCGTCCGTCACGGGGACACCGCGATGCCGAGCGAATCGGCGCTCTGGCACCGAGCCGGGGCCGATGCGAGTCGCAGGCCCGGCGGGCCGGCGCGCTGCTCCCCACTGGTTCCGCGGGCCACCACGTGCTGCGCGGGCCGTGCGTCAGTACACGTCCCGGCCGGCCGGTGCAGGGCCCGGGCGAAGGGCATGGGGTCGTGTCCGGGCACGGCGACCTCGGCGTCCGCATCCAGGCCGGTGGCGGCCAGCCATTGCGTCACCAGGCCGGGGCAGTTGACCGGCTGGACGCCGAGGGCGTCCCCCGCCTCGTACGCCGGGCCGTCCTCGCCCAGGTCGAAGGTGAACCGGCGGACCTCCTTCATCACGGTGAGTGAGGCGCCTTGACCGGCCAGGAGGGGGCTCCGCCGGGTGTACGGGACCGGACATGATGGCGGTGGCAGCTTGATCCGTTCAATCCGTACCCGACACGCAGCGAGGAACCAGATGAGCGACGCCTCCGCCCTCCTTCACCCCGGGGCTCCCGACTCGCCCGTGATCCTTCACATCCCGCACTCGTCCCGCGCCATACCCGCGGACGTCCGCGCCGGGATACTGCTGGACGACCGCGCACTCGAAGGGGAGCTGGACCACATCACCGACTCGCATACGGCGCAGATCGCGGCCGGGGCGGCCGAGGCCGCGCGCGTCACCCCCTGGCGGTTCGAGAACCGGCTGTCGCGGCTGGTCGTCGACCCCGAGCGGTTCCCCGACGAGCGGGAGGAGATGCTGGCGCGGGGTATGGGCGCGGTCTACACGCGGACCACGCACCGCGACGCGCTCCGCCCGGCCGACTTCGACGGACGTCCCCTGATCGAGCGCTACTTCCACCCGTACGCGCAGGCGGTGACGGACATGGTGGAGGAGCGGCTGGAGGCCGTCGGGCGGGCCGTGATCATCGACGTGCACTCGTACCCGGCGAAGGCATTGCCCTACGAGCTCCACGGCGACGGACCGCGCCCGCCGGTCTGCATCGGCACGGACGCCTTCCATACGTCCCCGGCACTGCTCGAGGCGGCGCGCCAGGCGTTCGCCGGCTTCGGCGGTACGGGCTTGGACAGCCCGTTCGCGGGAACGTACGTGCCGCTGCGGTACTACGGAAGGGACGCGCGGGTCGGCGCGCTGATGGTGGAGATCCGGCGAGACCTCTACATGAGCGAGCCGGGAGGACCGGCGGGCCCCGGTCTCGGAGCGCTGGCGGGCGCGCTGGCCTCTCTCGTCGAGTGGGCGACCCGGTGACGGGCGGGGGCGCCGGCGTTGACGGGCGCGCCGGCCCGGGACTCCTCGGTGCGGAGGTGCACCCCGTCCCCGCGCGGTCGGGTCAGGGGACGAGGACGACCTTCCCGGCGACCGTGCCGGACTCCGCAAGGCGCATCGCTTCTGCGGCGCGGGCCAGCGGGATCTCGGCTGCGACCTTGGCGGTGATCTCACCGCGCTGCAGGGCCGTGAACACCTGGGTGAGGTCAGAGCGCAGGCGCGCCCGGAAGCGGTTCTTGGCGTAGGCGCGACCCGCCCACACGTTGAAGAAGTACGCACGGCGTCCGTTGGGCAACACGTTCCACAGCCACACCCGGCCCAGGAGTTTGAGCACCGGCGAGGCGCCGGAGCCCTCGTCGTCGCGGGTGGCGGCGCTGCCGTACGAGACGAGGGTCCCGCCGCGGGCCAGGAGCCGCCAGGAACCGACGACGCCGTCGCCGCCGACGTGGTCGAACACGGCGTCCACGCCGCCGGGCGCGAGTGCCCGTACCCGTGCGGGGACGTCGCCGGAGCGGTAGTCGACGGGGGTCACCCCGAGTGCGCGCAGTGCCTCGTGGTGGCGGGTGGAGGCGGTGCCGATGACCCGGGCGCCCGCGGCGAGCGCCAGCTGGACCAGGATCGAGCCGACGCCGCCGTTGGCGCCGTGGACCAGGACGGTCTGGCCGGCGCGCACCCGGGCCTTGCGGTGGAGCATCTGCCAGGCGGTGATGCCGTTGACGACCGCGGTCTCCGCGTCCACCGCGCCGACGCCGTCGGGTACCTCCACCACGTCGGCGGCGTCGAGCGCGATGTGGCTTGCCCAGCCTCCGGTCTTCGTCAGGGCGGCCACCCGCCGGCCGAGCAGGCCGGAGCCGACGCCTTCGCCCACGGCCAGCACCGTGCCGACCAGGTCGTATCCGGGAACGAAGGGGAACGGGGGCTGGTCGTAGTACCGGCCGCGGCGCATCTGCTGCTCGGCGAAGGACACTCCCGTCGCCTCCATCGCGACCACCACCTGCCGGGCCGCCGGGACCGGGACCGGACCCCGGTGCAGCTCCAGCCCTTCCGGCTCGACCTTGCCCGGGAGAACGATCTCGACCCGCTCGACGGTGTTCATCATGACCTCCGGTTGGTTTGCGCTTCTCGTGTTCGTTAGAAGCTGTAACCAGAATGAGTGGCTGTATCGAGGATGTCAAGGGAGTGGTTCGTTCGATCGCGAGTGGTCTTGTCGTTCGTGATAGCCTCTCACTATCTGATGGTGAGAGCGGTGAGAGGTGGAGCGAGGGATGGCGGACATGACCGGGAACACGAAGACCCCCCGCGAGCGGTACCGGCAGCAGGTGCGCGAGGAGGTCAAGGAAAAGGCCTGGCAGCAGATCGCCGGCTCCGGCGCCTCCGCACTCTCCCTCAACGCGATCGCCAAGCAGATGGGCATGAGCGGACCGGCGCTGTACCGGTACTTTTCCAACCGCGACGAGCTGATCACCGAGCTCATCCGGGACGCCTACCGCAGCCTCGCCGACGCCTTCATCGCCGCCGGCGACGGGGGAGCGGGCCGACCCGGCCTCGCCGCACTGGCACGGGTGCTGCGCCGGTGGGCCCTGGAGGACCCGCACCGCTACTTCCTCGTCTACGGCACCCCCGTACCGGGCTACCACGCGCCGCAGGACGTCACCGCGATCGCCTCGGAGATGATGTCCGTCCTGCTCGACGCCTGCACCGCCGCCGGGCCGGACCCCGCCGCCGGGCCGGACCCCGCCCCGGGCCCGGAGGCCCGTGCCTTCGAGGATCACCTGGCCGGCCACCGGGAATGGGCCGGCAGCCACCCGGACGCCCCGCCGTCGGCGCTCCGCCTGGCCCTGACCTTCTGGAGCCGCCTGCACGGCGTGCTGTCCCTGGAACTGGCGGGCCACTTCACCGGCATGGGCCTGGACCCCGGCCTGCTCTTCGAGGCCGAGGTGGACACCCTGACCGCCCGCTGACCGCGGGACCGGTCCTCCGGCGAACGACCGGGGGTCAGGACCGCTTGCGCAGGAACTGCGCGGCCAGGCCGGTGAGGATGCCGCCGGTGGGTAGGGCGGCCATCGCGCCGGCGGCGGCGCCGGCGGCATGGAGGACCAGGGCAAGTGCGCAGAGGACGCCGCAGGCTCCGGCGGAGACGGCGACGACCATGAGCGCCGGACCGGTCCAGTTCCGCGGCGCCGGCGACCGGGCGGGCCGGAACGCGGGAGGCTGCGGGTCGGGCGGGGTGTGGGTGGGCGGGTAGACGCGGCGCACAGGACCCTCCTGGCTGTCGGTGATACGGGATGGCCGGATGCCGGATGCCGGATGCCGGATGCCGGAGTCGTCGGCGATGGGCCGGCGCATGCTCCAGCGGGTGTGCAGGGGTGGGGAGACGGACGCCGCCCGCCGGTTCCCCCCCCCCCCCCCGGGACCGGCGGACGGCAGCGTGTGTCCCGCGCTCGACGTGTGGCGGGCGCCGGGCCGAGTGATGCCGTCAGCCTGCCGAAAGGGAGGAGGCCGGAATGTTGAGAAAACCTGGACGCGCAGATCGCGGGGCCGCAAACATGGCCGACCGGGAGCCGGGGATCTTGCGGCCTCCCGAAGTCGCCTGCTGACGGAAGGACAAGCCGGTGGAGATACGGTTGCTGGGGCCGGTACATGCACGGGCCGACGACCATGACGTCGACCTCGGCCGGCCTCGTCAGCGGTGTGTGTGGGCGGTGCTCCTCCTGGAGGCCAACCGTGTGGTGCCGATGGAGACGCTCATCGACCGCGTCTGGGGCGAGGACCCGCCTGCTTCGGTACGCAACGTTCTCTACGGCTATGTCACCCGGCTGCGGGCCGTGCTCCGTCAGGCTGAAGCAGGTTCGGCAGGCGTGCATCTCAACCGCAGTTCGGGCGGCTATCTGCTGCGAACGCCGGTCGAGCGAGTGGACCTGTACCAATTTCGTGACCTCGTGGGCCAGGCCCGCGCAGCGGAGCCCGACGACGGTGAACAGGCCGCCGAGCACTGGGAGCACGCCCTGGAGCTGTGGCGCGGTGAACCACTGGCCGGGCTGACCGGTCTGTGGGCGGAGGGGACGAGAGTCAGGCTGGAGCGTGAACGCACCGAGGCACTGCTGCAATACCACGAGGTGCAGTTACGCAGAGCGCGCCATGAGGAGATCCTGCCCCGGCTGCGCGAGGCGGCCGGTGGCCATCCGCTCGATGAACGGGTGGCCGGGCAGCTGCTGACGGCGCTGTACCGATGTGGGATGCCGGCCGAAGCCCTTCAGCACTACGAAGGCATGCGCAGACGGCTTGCCGGGGATCTGGGGGTCAGCCCGGGACCGCGCCTGCAATCGCTCCACAAGCTCATTCTCCGCAACGATCCGGCGGCAGCAGCGGCGATGCGACCGCAGCGGGCTGCCGGGCCGACGCGCGGCAGCGCTCCGCCGGTGCCGGCCGAACTGCCGCACGACGCCTCGGGATTCGCCGGACGAACCGGCGAGCTCACCCGGCTGCACGCACTGCTTCCGCCCACGCAGGGCCAGGGTGGACCGGCGGGCACGGTGGTCGTCTCCGCGATCGGCGGCGCCGCGGGGATCGGCAAGACGGCTCTCGCGGTCCATTGGGCGCACCAGGCGCGTGAGCGCTTCCCCGACGGCCAGGTGTTCGTGAACCTGCACGGATTCGATCACGATCGGCAGCCGCTTCAGTCCCACGAGGCCCTCGAGCTTCTCCTGCGGAGTCTCGGGCTCGCGGCCTCGGAGATTCCCTCGAACGACGAGGCGCAGGCCCGCGTCTACCGGACTCTGACGACGGGCCGGCGTCTGCTCGTCGTGCTGGACAACGCGGCTTCGGCAGAGCAGGTCCGACCGGTCGGCGTGCCCGCGTACGCGTACGACGATCTCATCGGCTCCTGAGCTGGCCCGCACGGCACGGTTCCGATTAACCTACCGATGATGTATGTGAGTTGACGGATCATCAGAGAGGCTGTCGCGTGTACCTGAGTGTGCCCTTCGAGAATGGCGAGACCTTTGTCGTCGAACTGTCCGAAGGCCAGGGCTCCGGAGTCATCCGGGCGAGTCGTGGTGAAGGGCTGATCGAGACATCGGCCGACACCTTCGAAGCGGGCCTGGCCCGTGTCCGGCACGTCGCCGAGGCCCTGCTGGAGCGGCTGACGGAGCTGCCCCGGAGCCCCGACCACATCCGCGCCGAGTTCGGGATCCGTGTCACGGCCGAGGCGGGCCTCGTCGTGGCCAAGGGTTCCGGCGACGCGCACATTGCACTGGAGCTGGAATGGAGCCGCCGCGAGAGCGACGGGTGAGTTCCCCCGGCAGCCCGGGCCAACTCGCCTGGGAGCGCGGAACGGCACGCGTACTCCACAACGGACGGCCGGTCGGCGTCGCGTTCCTGATCCCCGGCCGGCTCCTGCTGACGTGCGCCCACGTCATCTCGGCCATCGCCGACCTGCCGGACCGCCGGCCGCTGCCCGCGCACTTTCCGGTGACCCTCGACTTCCCGCTGCTACCCGGCCACCCCACAGCGGCAGCCACGGTGCACTTCAGTGTGCCGGTGGCCGCCGACAACAGCGGTGACGTCGCCGTGCTCCAGCTGGCCGGCCGGCCGCCGGCGGACGCCGTACCGATGCGGATCCTGGAGGCAGACGACCTCACCGGGCACCGCTGGCGGGCCTTCGGGTTCCCGAGATACCCCGGGCCGGACGGCAGCAAGGACGCCGGGATCTGGACCCGCGGCACCATCGAGGGCCGCGAGGGAACCGGCTGGTGGCAGCTGACGTGCGACGAGCAGGCGGGCTTTCCGCTGGCCGGCGGCTTCAGCGGGGCGCCCGTGTGGGACGAGGAGTACCAGGGCGTCATCGGTGTCGTCGTCGCTGTCGAAGGAGACCAGCGGCGCCGCACCGGCTATGCCCTGACCGTGGAGTCACTCGCCCGTGAATGGCCGCAGTTACGCTCACTGCTGCTCGCCGACAGTCCGTTTCGCGAGCTGTGGCCGTTCACCGAGCACGACGGCGCGGTGTTCCACGGGCGGGCCAACGAAACACGACGGCTGCTCGAACTCCTCGGGGAACAACAGGTACCGGTACTGCCGGTGTTCGGTG
Organism: Streptomyces sp. NPDC050448; assembly: GCF_040655295.1. Lineage (NCBI taxonomy): Bacteria > Bacillati > Actinomycetota > Actinomycetes > Kitasatosporales > Streptomycetaceae > Streptomyces > Streptomyces sp. NPDC050448. Next base: position 59,824 of record NZ_JBFAJR010000026.1, read on the forward strand.
CCTCCGGCGTCGGCAAGTCCTCGCTGGTCGGCGCCGGGCTGCTGGCACAGACCGGCCACGGCATCCACCTGACCGCCCGTCTCCCCTCCGGGCTGCGGCTGACCGCCGAGGAGCTGCTGGCCTGGGCGCTGGCATCCGCGGGCGACGCGGACACGCGGAAGGCCGACTGGCACGACCGCTGGGCTGCCCTGGCCCGTCAGGTGGGAGACGAGAACGGGCTGCGGGCTGCGCTCGAGCAGACACTGGCCCGACACGAAGGCCGGTCCAGGCTTCTGCTGGTGGTCGACCAGTTCGAAACCCTGCTCGCGGATGCTCCGGAGACCGCCCGCAAGCTGGACGCCATGATGGGCGCCCTGACCACGCGCCGGACCGACGGCAGCCGCCCGGCCCAGGCGGTGGTGGTCACCCGGATCGACTTCCTGCCCCAGATCGAGCAACTGCCCGTCCTGCGAGCCGCCTGGGAGGCGACCCACGTCGTCGTGCCACCGATGACGCGAGATCAGCTGCGCGAGGCCATCACCCGCCCGCTGGAGGGGCACCCAGGCGTTCGCTTCGCCGACGGTCTGGTCGAGCAACTGCTGCACGACACCCCGCGGGGCGCGGCCGCACTGCCCATGCTGGAATACGCCCTGAGCAAGCTGTGGGCGCGACAGGAGCGCGGCTTCCTCACCGCCACCGCCTACCAGGAGCTCGGCGGGATCGACGGAGCACTGGTCGGCAACGCGGAACGCAGCCTGTGGGGGTGGGCGGACGCTTCCGAGCACGAAGCACTGGAGCGGATCTTCATCCAGCTGGTCCGCCCCGCCGAGCGGCTGGACGCCGGGGAACGCGGCCCCGACACCCGCAGGGTTGCCGACCGCACACAGTTCTCCGAGCACGACTGGTCGTTGATCCACCGACTGGCCAGCACCCGACTGGTCGTCGTGACCCGCCGCCCTACGGGGCTGGACACGGCCGAACTCGCCCACCAGGCACTGGTGGAGAGCTGGCCGCGACTGCAGCGCTGGATCGAGCAGAACCGTGACTTCCGTACGTGGCAGGAGGAACTGCGGCGCACCGTGCGGGCCTGGCAGGAACAGGGCCGACCACCTGAGCTCACCCTTGACCGGCATCGGATCGACGAAGCACGACGATGGCTCGGCGCCCGACCGGCCGAAATCTCCGCCGAGGAAGCGGAATTCGTCCGGCACAGCCACCTTCTGCGGGCGCGCCTGCGACGCCGGCGCGGCATCCGCTACACGGCCCTCTGCCTGGCGCTGGTCGTCGCCTCGCTCGCAGCCGTGGTCGCGGTCCAGCAGCATCAGAACAGCAGCGCCCGGCAACGGGCCGGCCTCTCGCGCCGGCTCGTCACGGAGGCCGCCGCACTGGAGGCCTCCCAGCCGGACACGGCCAAGCAACTGCGCATCGTCGCCCACCGCCTCGCGCCGACCAGGGACACCTACAACGCCCTTTCGGCAGCCCTGCCCCTGCCCGGGACCATCGCCGCGCCCGACGTCACCGCACTGAGTTCCGGAGGCGGGCTCCTCGCCATCGCGGCGGGAAAGACGACGCGCCTGTGGAGCCTGAGCGACCACACCAGCCGAGCCGGCCTGAACACGGACGGCACAGGCACCGCCGTCGCGCTCACCGCGGACGGGGCCCTGCTGGCAGTCGGGTCCGGCAACGGGACGGTACAGCTCTGGGACACGGCACACCCCGCCCAGCCGCGGCGACTGGCCGAGCTGCCCGGTGCGCAGGGTCCGGTCCGGGGCCTGGCCTTCGCTCGGGACGGTCACATTCTGGCCAGTGCGGGCTGGGACAAGAACGTGCGGGCCTGGCAGCTCACCGACCCCGGTCATCCTCGGCCCCTTCCACTGCTCGAAGGCAACACGGGTCAGGTCGCGGGTGTGGCCGTGAGCCCGGACGGGCGTACGGTCGCCAGCGCGGGCCTGGACCACAGCGTGCGGCTGTGGGACGTGTCCGACCCCGAACACCCGGATGTCCTGTCGAAGACGGAACTTCCGAAGGCAGCGCGCGCGGTCGCCTTCGCCCCGGCCGGTCGCACCCTCGCAGCCGCCGGCGACGACGGCGCCGTACGCCTCTGGGACCTCACCGACGCGCGTGATCCGCACTCGCCGGCGGTGCTCGACACACCACAAATGTCGCCCGCGGCCCTGGCATTCGGTCCGAACGGGCGGACGCTCGCGGCCGCCGGGATGGCGCCCGAATTCGGCGGCGTCGCCCTCTGGGACGTCTCCACTCCGGCACGGCCGAAGGAACTGCCCCCTCTGGCCGGCGGCAGCGCCGCACTGGCCTTCACCGCCGACGGGCGGACCCTGGCCACCCTGGGCCGGGCGAACCACCGCATCGTGGCGCCCGCCGACGAGGTCGAACTCTGGGACGTCGGCGGCGGCCCGGTCCGGTCGGCCCTGGCCACGGTGACCCAACCCGCATGGTCACAGTCCGGTGTGACTCCGAATATCGCGATGACCCCGGAGGGCCGTCTCCTGGCCACCGGCGCGTACGACGGGGTTGACCTGTGGGACCTCGGCGATCCCCGGGAACCACGGCTGACAGCCCGTCTGACGGGGGTCGGAGACCGCGTGGCCCTTCACGGACACGTGCTCGCCGTCGGCACGGCCGGCCGTGTGTCGCTCTGGGATCTCACCGATCTCCGGCAGCCCGTCGAGCTCGGTTCGGCGCACCTCGGGCAGGCCCGCCCGGCCGATCCGGTCACGCTGGCCTTCAGCGCGGACGGACGACGGCTCGCGGTCACCCTCCTCACCAGCGAACTCAGCGTCCTCGACGTCGCGGACCCGGCCCACCCGTCCCTGCAGGCCACCCTCCCCAGCAGCGGCCGCGGGACCCCGATGACGAGCTTCGATCCGCGCAACACCGTGCTCTCCCTCAGCGAAGGCGCCCCCACTGACAACATCGGCTTCGGCAGCCGGCTCTGGGACCTGAGCGACCCGACCCACCCGGCTCCGGCCACAGCGCTGATGGCCCGGCTCGGCAAGGTGACCGCGACCGCACTGTCACCCCGGCAGCCGGTCCTCGCCGCCGCCCGTTCCGACGGCACGCTCACCCTGTGGGACATCGGACAGCTCAGCGCCCCGAAGCCGCTGGGCACCGCATCCGGCATCACCGGCCCGCTCCGAGCCCTCCGGTTCGGCCCGGACGGCACGGCCCTGGCGGGCATCGACGACCACGGCGGAGTTCACCTGTGGGACGTGTCCACCCCCGAGCACGCCACCGTGACCGGCGACTTCCCCCCGCTCGTGGACGACCTCTACAACAACGTCGAACTCACCGCCCCACGGGCAGGCGGAGGACGGCTCGTCCTCAGCGCGGGCTCCCCGGGGACGGTCGTCCTCCGCGACACCGACCCCGAGGCACTGGCCCGGCGCCTGTGCTCGACCGTCGGAGCCCCGCTCAGCACGTCCCAATGGCACCAGTACCTACCCGAGGTCAGCTACACAGCCCCCTGCGGGCCCGAGGAATGACACCTTCCGACGCCCTCCCACCGCAAAGGAGTCCTGATGCCTTCGCCGCTGCTCTCCACCTGCGACCCGACCCGACGCCCCCGACGTCCACGGCTTCACCGCCTGGCTGCCCTGACCCTGGCGGCGGCGGCAGCGTCCGTCCTGGCCACCGCGTGCTCCGGCAGTCACCCGCCGAAAGAGCCCGCGCCCACCGCCAGCCCCGCTCCGGCCAACCCGTCCAAGAGCGCATCGCCCCGCCCGAAGCCGGCCGACTTCTCTCTGTTCGCCGGGCACCGGACCGCCCACGGCAGGTGGATCGAGATCAGTCAGGACGGCTCGTTCGAGGTGGGCGCGCGGGTCTACCGCACATGCGATGCGGCCCCGGCACCCTGCGACTCGGTGTCCAACGGCAGCATCACCGACGGCTATCACGCCTCCGGCCGACTCACCGGTGTCGACGGAACCACGGCCACCGGTGAGGTGACCGAGAGCAACGGCGCGCAATGGCTTCCCACCGGCTCGGTCACAGTGACGCTGAATCCCGCCGCCGACAGCATCTCCGTCGCCGGCGCCGTCTACTGCAGCCCGAACACCCCTCAGCACGTGTGCTGAGAGCTGCCGCCAAGGCCGGGCCCGCTCTACGGCCACGACGAAATCCGTAGAGTGACCGGCCGGTAGCTCTAGATCATCTGACGTGTTCTCGGTTAGCGTCGTCCCAGCGCCGCCACACCCAGGGCACACGGCCCTGCCGGGACTAGCGGCGCAGGGGAATTACTCACGTTGACGACTGCCATTCAAGGCATCTTCGCCGTCCGTCCCTATACACCTCACTGCCAGGTCATCCACGACGAGGGCGACCATGCCGTCATCGGCATCTCCTCGGGGAACTCCTACTTCACCCACGACCGCGTCCTTGATCTCGCCCGCTGGGGACTCGACCACTTCCGGCAGGTCGATCTCATCTGGACGGACATGCACGTGGCCGAGATGTTCGTGGCCCTCGGCTACCCCGAGGTCGAAGCACAGCGCAAGGCGGTGAAGAACCTCCGCGGTGTACGCGCCAAGGTCACCGCCGCCGTCGCCGCCCTCGACCCCGAGGGCGAGCGGCTGCGCGGCCGCCCGATGTCCGCGCTCCTGGAGCTCCCCGCCTACCAGCGCATCCGCTCGCGTCTCGACATCCTGATGACCGACGATCCCGAGTTCCGCGAGGTGTGCGACCAACTCGCGGCCCGGTTCCTCGCCGACAAGCTGAACGGCCGGCCGCCCACCGAGCTGCAGCGCGAGGTGTGCATCAAGTACGTGTGCGCCGAGGTACCGCTGTTCCTCGACACCCCGGCCATCCTCGGCGTCGCGTCTTCGCTCAACTGCTACCACCAGGCGTTGCCGCTCGCCGAGCTGCTGTACGCACGAGGCTGGGGCCTGCGCGCCTCACGCAATCAGGGCCACGCCGTCATCACCCCCGCCGAAGAACAGGACCGCTCCGCATGACCACCACCCTCGACCCCGCCACGGCGGCCCCGGCCGACGAGCTCACCCGGTTCCCGTTCGACGCCAACGGCACACGACTGCCCGACGAGATCGCGCACCTCCTCACCAACGAGCCGGTCAAGAAGGTCCGCACCATAGCCGGAGCAGAGGCCTGGCTGGTGTCCTCGTACCCCCTGTGCAGGCAGGTGCTCGACGACCCACGGTTCTCCCTCAAGGACACCTCCGCCCCGGGCGCGCCCCGCCAGTACGCGTTGACCATCCCCCCGGAGGTGGTCAACAACATGGGGAACATCACGGGGGCCGGGCTGCGCAAGGCCGTGATGAAGGCCCTCAACCCGAAGGCCCCCGGGCTGGAGGACTGGCTGACCGGCCACGCGAACGAACTCGTCGACCAGCTCGTCACCGCAGGAGTTCCGGCAGACCTGCGCCGCGACTTCACCGTCCCCTACTCCACCGGGCTGCACTGCCACATCCTGGGCATCCCCCAGACCGACGGGCCCGGTCTCTACCGGTCGCTGCACGTCGCGTTCATGAACAGCCCCCGCGCCATCCCCGCGGCGGGCATCAACTGGGACCGCGACATGGGCCACATGATCGACCGCCTCAACGACCCGGCAACGACCGGCCTCATGGCCGAACTCGCCGCCCTGCGCAAGGACCCCGACTACGCGCACCTGACGGACGAGATGCTCGCCACCGTCGGCGTCACGATGTTCGGCGCCGGCGTCATCAGCGTCATGGGGTTCCTCACCATGGCGCTCGTCTCCCTGATCCAGCACCCCGAACTCAAGGCCCGGTTGATCGCCGACCCGGCCCTCATCCCCGCCGCCGTGGACGAGTTGCTGCGCATCAACCTGTCGATCGCCGACGGCCTGCCCCGGATCGCCACCGAGACCATGCAGCTCGGTGACGTCACCGTGCAGAAGGGGGAACTGGTCCTCGTCCTGGTCGAGGCCGCCAACCACGACCCCGCCGAGTTCGAGGACCCGCACACCGTACGCCTCGACCGGCCGAACCCGAATGCGCACCTGTCGTTCGGCGGCGGCGGCCACTACTGCCCCGCCACCGCCCTCGGCAAGCGGCACGCACAGATCGCCATCGAGGTGCTCCTCGACCGGCTGCCCGGCCTCGACCTCGCCGTGCCGATCGAGCAACTCGTATGGCGCACCGGGTTCATGAAGCGCATCCCGGAGCGGATGCCCGTGCTCTGGTGATGTCGGCCTAGGTTCCTCCGGAACCGCGCCGCTCCGTCCCAGCCGGCCGGATACCGGCAGCCGAGATGCTCGGCTGCCGGTTCCCGCGCGCAGCGGGGCGCAATTGCGGCGACAGGGAGCACCAGGACCGGCAGGATGCGGGTGCTACCGCCACCAGGACGGTCCCTGCCGGTCACAGGTGCCGGCGCTGGGCGCGCCTCTCGGTCTCGTAGCGTTCCCGGGCTCCGCGGGCAGCAGGGGTCGCGGAGACCTCCGCCACCGCGACCTCCCACCAGGCGTGGGACGCGAGGGCCGGCAGGTCCGCCGCCGGGGGCGCCGTCTCGACGTAGAGGGCCGTGGGCCGCTCCGCCTTCCTGGCGTCGAGCACCGCCTGCCGGAACTCCGCCACCGTGTGCGCGCGCAGCACGTCCACGCCCAGGCTCTCCATGTTGGCGGCGAGATCGACCGGCAGCGGAGTGCCCGCGTAGCGGCCGTCGGCCGTGCGGAAACGGTAGTCGGTGCCGAAGCGTTCGGCGCCCACGCTCTCGGACAGGGCTCCGATGGACGCGTAGCCGTGGTTCTGCACCAGCACCGGGATGATTTTGATGCCTTCCTGGACGGCCGTCACCAGTTCCGTCGGCATCATCAGGTACGTGCCGTCGCCCACCAGCGCGAACACCTCGCGCTCCGGCGCGGCGAGGCGGACACCGAGCGCGGCCGGGATCTCGTAGCCCATGCACGAATAGCCGTACTCGACGTGGTACTGGCGGCGCTCGCGCGGACGCCACAGCCTGTGGAGGTCGCCCGGCATCGATCCGGCCGCGTTGACGACGACATCGGTCGGCTCCAGGAGCTCGCCCAGGATGCCGAGCAGCTGGGCCTGCGTGGGAGGGCGGGTGCCGTCGGGGGCCGCGACGGCGGCGTCGACGGCCCGCTGCCAGCGCGCCACCCCGTCGGCGTACTGCGCGCGATGGCTCTCCGGGACCCGGTACGTGCCCAGGCGCGCGGTCAGTGCCTCCAAGGCGACGCGGGCATCGGCGACCAGCGGCTGCCCGGCGAGCTTGTGCCCGTCCGAGGCGGCGACGTTGACGTTGACGAACCGGACGCCGGGCTCGGCGAAGAGCGTCGCGGAGGCAGTGGTGAAGTCGCTCCACCGGGTGCCGACCCCGATCACCAGGTCGGCCCGTCGCGCCACCGCGTTGGCCACCGCCGTCCCGGTGTGCCCGAGGCCGCCGAGGGCGGACGGGTGGTCCCAGTCCAGCGCGCCCCGGCCGGCCTGGGTCTCGGCGACCGGGATTCCGGTGGCGTCCGCCAGCGCGCGCAGCGCCTCTTCGGCGGCGCTGTGGTGGACGCCTCCGCCGGCCACGAGGAGCGGGCGCTCGGCGGCGCGGACAAGCCGTACGGCGCGCTCGAGTTCGGCGAGGTCGGGCTGCGGGCGGCGGATGTGCCAGACCCGGTCGGCGAAGAACTCCTGCGGCCAGTCGTGGGCCTGCGCCTGGACGTCCTGGGGGAGGGCCAGGGTGACGGCGCCGGTGTCCACGGGATCGGTGAGCACCCGCATCGCCTGGAGCGCCGCCGTGATCAGCATCTCCGGCCGCCAGACGCGGTCGAAGAACCGGGAGACCGGCCGGAGCGTGTCGTTCACGCTCACGTCGCCCGCCCACGGGGTCTCGAGCTGTTGCAGCACGGGGTCGGCCGGGCGGCCCGCGAAGACGTCACCGGGCAGGAGCAGCACCGGGATCCGGTTGATCGTGGCGAGGGCGGCTCCCGTGACGAGGTTGGTCGCACCGGGGCCGATCGAGGTGGTCACCGCGTGCGTGCTGAGGCGTCCGCTCTGGCGGGCGTACCCGACGGCGGCGTGGACCATGGACTGTTCGTTGCGGCCCTGGAGGAAGGGGAGGCGGGCCGGGTCCTGTTCCGCGGCCTCGACCAGTGCCTGGCCGAGGCCGGCCACGTTCCCGTGGCCGAAGATGCCCCAGCAGGCCGTGATCAGGCGCTGCCGGCGGCCGTCGCGCTCCGTGTACTGGCGGGAGAGGAAGCGTACGAGCGCCTGGGCGGTGGTCAGCCGGACGGTGCCCGCGGGGGAGACGGGAGCGGGGGTGGTGCCGGGAGGGGTCAGCATCAGTCGGTGCCTTCCGGGGACGGGGCGGTGCAGAAGGGCAGCCGGGAGTCTGCGGGCTCGTCCGGCCAGGTCCCGCGGACCCAGGCGTGCGCGGGGTCGTCGCAGATCAGCCAGCGCCGTTCGGTGCCCGGGCCGGCCATCACGTTGAGGTAGTACATGGGGTAGCCGGGGGCGGCCATGGAGGGGCCGTGCCAGCCGTCGGGGACCAGGACGGCGTCACCCGTCCGTACCTCGGCCAGGACGTCCGTGGGACCGCCCGGACCCGAGGGGTACACCCGGTGGTAGCCCACGCCGTCGCTCCCGTGCGGCCCCTCGCCGATGGTGAACCAGTAGACCTCCTCCAGCCGGCACTCCACCCCCGGCCGGTCCTCGTCGTGCTTGTGCGGCGGGTACGAGGACCAGTTCCCGGCAGGGGTCAGGACCTCGACCGCGATCAGCCGGTCGGCCTCGAAGGCCTCGGCGGAGGCGAAGTTGTTGACCTGGCGGGCGGCCCGGCCCGCCCCGCGGATCTCGACCGGTACCCCGGACGCCGGTCCGTAGCGGAACGGCAGCTTCGCGGTGCAGCGGGCCCCGCACAGTGCGAAACGCCCTCCTTCCGCCGAGTCGACGCGCGCGGTCGCGTCCCTCGGCAGGTAGGCGAAATCGCTGACGGCTCCGAACACGTCCGGGCGTCCGTGGAGCCGCAGCCGCGCCCCGTCGCACACGACGTCGGCCGCGCCGGACAGCGGCAGCAGGATCCACTCGCTGTCGCCGGTTTCGAGGGTGTGGGAGCCGCCCGGTGCCAGGTCGAGGATGCGCAGGGACGTGTGGGTCCAGCCCGCGGACTCCGGATCGATCCGGCAGCGGTAGCCGTCCCGCGCAGCGGCGCCGTCAGGCAGGTGCAGGCCGGTGCCCCGGCCGGCCGCGGCCGGCCCGGTGACCGACGGGTGGTGGTGTGGGTGCGTCACGTGGTGCTCCAGGTGCGGGGGCTGGACGAAAGGGGGGCGGGTCAGCGGTCCAGCAGGCCGACGGCCGTGTCGACGGCCCGGGAGACGTCCCCGTCCGGCGGATACAGCACGGTGCGCCCGATCATGAGCCCGCGTACCTGAGGGATGCGCAGGGCCTGCCGCCAGGACTCGTACATGGCGTCGCGGTCCGGGCCGCCCTCGCCGCCCAGCAGCATCGTCGGCAGCGTCGTCGAGGACATCATCCGCTCCATGTCCGCGACGATCGGGAGCTTCAGCCAGGTGTGGGCGGTCGTACGGCCCAGGCCCTGAGCGATGTTGTTCGCCCACATCTGCTCGTCCGCGGTCAGCAGATTGACGATCCTGCCCCGCTGGCGGCGGGAGCTGAACGGTTCGATCATCGCCATGAGCGATCGCTCGTTCAGAGCGTCCACCGCCCGTGCGGCGCTCTCCAGGGTCCGGATGGTGCGTGAGTCGTGCGGATCGATGCGCAGCAGCATCTTCCCGCCGTCGAGACCGGAATCGGCGATGCCGGCGGCGTCGTACCCGGTGAACCGGTCGTCCATCTCGAAGGTGGCCCCGCTCAGGCCGCCGCGGTTCATCGAGCCGAGCACCAGCTTGCCGTCGAGGGCCCCGAGCAGGGTCAGGTCCTCGACCAGGTCGGCGGTTCCGAGGAATCCGTCCACGCCGGGCCGGGCGAGTGCCTCGGCGCAGCGCGCCAGCAGTTCGTGCCGGTCGCCCATGGCGGCGGGGTCGCCGCCCGCGGCCACGGCACCGCGCGCGGGATGGTCGGCGGCCAGGACGAACATCGGGCGGGCCAGCCGTTCCCGGGCGAACCGCGGGCGCTGCCGGACCAGCCGTCGGACGCCCTCGGGATCGCAGGCCCGCAGCTCGGTGAGGGAGCGGAGATCGAACGGCCGCCGCAGGAGGGGCGGGGAGGATGTGGTCGGCGCGGCCGCCACGGACATCTCGGTCATACGATCATCTCTCGGTGGCCTTCGGTACGGGAGTCCCTGAGCCGGTACGCGGCCGGGGGGACCGGCAGGACCGGATCGTCCGGGCGCCGCCGCCAGTTGCGGGCGAGCAGCGCCTGGATCTCGTGGGGTTCGGGCATGTCGTCGGCGCACGCGAGACGTCCGGCGACGAGGGCGCCGGCGGCGTTGGCGGTCTCGATGACCTCCCGCAGCGGCCGGCCCCGGCGCAGCCCGGCGGCCAGCGCGCCGCCGAACGCGTCACCGGCGCCCAGTCCGTTGACGACCTTGACCGCCAGGGGGGAGACCCGGACCTCCTCGGTGGCGGTACGGGCCAGCACGCCCGCCGGCCCCTGCTTGACGACGGCGAGCCGTACGCCCCGCTCGAGCAGCAGGTCGGCGGCCCGGTCCGGGTCCCGGGTGCCGACGGCGACCTCGGTCTCGTCGCGGTTGCCGACGGCGACGGTCGCGAGCTCCAGCGCCCGGGCGTACCAGGCGCGGGCCTCGGACGGGTCGCCCCAGAAGGACGGGCGCCAGTCGAGGTCGAACACCACGTCGGCCCCGGGCGCGCGCTGGGCCGCCGCGAGCAGGGTGGTGGCCCGCGAAGGGTCGACGGCCAGCCCACCGCCGGTGATCCAGACGATCGCCGCGGTGCGCAGGACGTCGAGGTCCACGTCGTCCGGGGAGATGCACTGGTCGGGGGCGACCGGCCGGCGGTAGAAGACGAGCGGGAAGTCGTCCGGCGGGTGTATCTCGCAGAAGACCACCGGGGTCTGCGTGCCGGGGATCGTGACCACCTGGCGGTCGTCCACGCCGAACTCGCGCAGGGCCCGCCGTACATAGGGTCCGAACGGGTCGTCTCCCACGCCCGTGACGACCGCGGTACGCAGTCCGTGCCGGGTGGCGGCCACGGCGACGTTGGTGGCGGTGCCGCCGAGTGATTTGGCGAAGGTCCGCACATCGGCCAGGGCAACGCCGGTCTGCTGCGGGTAGAGGTCGACCCCTACGCGCCCCAGGGCGACCAGGTCGTACGACGGGGTCGACGGGGTCCGGCCCGCGCCCCCGGCGGTGCCCGCGCCGCTCATCGGCCGACCGCCCACTGGCCGGCGCCCAGGCCGGCGAGGAGCCGCAGCCCGGCCGTGACGTCGCGGACGGGTCCCTCGCCGGGCGCGGGCTCGGCGGTGAGGACGGCGTCCTGCTCCATGACGTACCAGCCGTCGTACCCGCTGCTCTCCAGCACCCCGACCAGTTCCGCGATCCGCGCGTCGCCCTGGCCGAGCGGTCGGTACATGCCCGCCGCGACGGCGCAGGTGTAGCCGAGCCGGCCGTCGCGGACCTGCTCGGCCGCCGAGGCGTCGACGTCCTTGAGGTGGACGTGGGCGATCCGGTCGGTGGCCCGGTGGGCCAGCGCGAGCGGGTCCGTGCCGCCGACGAGGAGGTGGCCGGTGTCCAGGCAGAGCGGGACGTCGCTGCCGTCGAGCACCCGCAGGACCTCGTCCGCCCGCTCGACCATCGTGCCCACGTGGGGGTGGAGGGCGGCGGTGATGCCGTGCTCGCGGGCGACCGCGGTGATGGTGTCGAGGCGGGTGAGCAGGGTGCGCCAGCCGTCGGCGCCGAGGCCCGGGCGGCTGTCGTACCCGTCCCGGCCGGTGGCCGCGGCGAGCACGAGGGTGTCCGCGGAGCAGGCGGCGAAGGTGGAGAGGGCCGCGCGGACCGCGGGAAGCGGATCGACCTCCGGATCGTGCAGTACGGCGGGGACGAAGCCGCCCACCGCGCGCATCCCGTGCGCGCCGAGCACGGCGAGGCGCTCGTCGGGGCCGGCCGGGAGGAATCCGTCGGGCCCGAACTCGGTGGCCCTGAGCCCCAGTTCCCGCATCTCGCCCAGGACCCTGGCGGGCGGCATCTGGTGGCCCCAGCCGGGGACCTCGCACACGCCCCAGGAGATCGGGGCCGCCGCGATCCGGTCGGCCAGGGGCCGGGTGTCCGTCGTGCTCATCGGGCGTCCCCTTCGGCTTCGGCGCGGACGCTGTCGACGCGGACCGGGCTGCCGAGCCGGCGGGAGAGTTCGCAGGCCTCGGCGACGAGCAGCGCTTCGAGGGCGTCGTTCCCGCTGCACGGGCTGGGGCGCAGGCCCCGCGCGACATCGAGGAAGGCGTCCAGTTCGGCGACGTAGGCGTCGTGGAAGCGGGCGAGGAAGTCCGGCCAGGGGTCGGTGGGGGCCTTGGGCCCGTCGGGCTCGGCCGAGGTCAGCGGCGCCCGGGCGTCGAGGCCGGCGACGAGGGTGCCCCGGCTGCCGACGACCTCCATGCGCACGTCGTACCCCGCGCCGTTGTAGCGCGTGGCGTTGCAGCTGACCAAGGTCCCGTCGTCGAGGGTCAGGAGCGCGGCCGCCGTGTCGACGTCACCGGCCTCGGAGAAGAAGGGCTCGCCGAGGTTGGAGCCGGTGGCGAAGACGCTCACGACCTCTCGTCCGGTGATCCAGCGGAGGATGTCGAAGTCGTGGACGGCGCAGTCGCGGAAGAGGCCGCCGGAGGTGGGGACGTAGGAGGCCGGGGGCGGAGCCGGGTCGGCGGTGACGGCCCGGATGGTGTGCACGAAGCCGAGCCCGCCCGTGCGGACCGCCTCGCGGACCGCACCGTACCCGGCGTCGAAGCGCCGCTGGAAGCCGAGCTGGAGGGCGGTGCCGCAGCGTTCCACCTCGCGCAGGGCCGCGAGGGTGCCCGGGACGTCGGTGGCGATCGGCTTCTCGCAGTAGGCGGGGAGCCCGGCCCGGGCAGCGCGGATGATCAGATCCGAATGGGCGTCCGTGGCGGTTGCGATGACCACGGCGTCGACACCCGCCTGGAGCACGGCCTCGACCGAGCCGAGAGCGGTGACGGATGCCTGGGCGTCCGTGAGGGCGTCCGCCACGTCGCGTGCGCGGGCGGGATCGGTGTCGGCCACGAGGAGCTCGGTGACCGCGGGATGGGTGGCCAGTGTTCTGGCGTGGAAGGAGCCGATACGGCCCGTTCCCAGAAGACCGACGCGCATGGTGTCGCCTTTCGATGAAGCGGACATCAGGGGAGGGGGAGCGGGAGGAAGAGGTGGTCTGCCCGTCAGTCGGCGGGCGCGGGCGCGGGCGCGGGGGCGCGGAGCTCGTGTTCCAGGGCCTCGAGTTCGGCTCCGCCGGCCATCTGGCGGGTCAGCTCGGCCAGCGAGATGTCCGCCTTCTCGAAACAGCCCAGGCTCCGGCCCCGCTTGAGGAGCAGGAACCGGTCGCCGACCGGGTAGGCGTGGTGCGGGTTGTGCGTGATCAGGACCACGCCGAGCCCCCGGTCCCGCGCCTGCGCCACATAACGCAGCACCACTCCGGCCTGCTTGACGCCCAGAGCGGCGGTCGGCTCGTCGAGAATGAGCACCCGGGCCCCGAAGTGCACCGCCCGGGCGATGGCGACGCACTGCCGCTCGCCGCCCGACAGCGTCCCGACCGGCTGCTCGACGTCGCGCAGGTCGATGCCCATCTCGCGCAGTGCGGTGCGCGCCGTCTCCCGGCCCGACTTCCGGTCGAGGAGGCGCACCGGCCCGTAGCGGCGTACGGGCTCGGAGCCCAGGAAGAAATTGCGCCACACACTCATCAGCGGCACGACCGAGAGGTCCTGGAACACGGTGGCGATCCCGCGGTCGAGTGCCGCGCGCGGTGAGGTGAAGTGCACCGGCTCCCCGTCGAGGAGCAGCTCGCCGCCGGTGTGCCGGTGTGCGCCGGCCAGGATCTTGATCAGGGTGGACTTGCCGGCTCCGTTGTCGCCCAGTACGCAGGTGACCTGGCCGGGGTTGACGACCGCGCTCACGTCGCGCAGCGCGATGACCGAGCCGTACGACTTGCCGATGCCCTTGGCCTCCAGCAGCGGGCGCAGCGCCCGGGATGCTTCTCTCATCGCCGTACCCTTTCCGCCCGACGCCGGAACGTGTTGTTCACCAGGACGGCGGAGAGCAGCATCACGCCGAGGAATGCCATGAACCAGTCGCTGTTCCACTGGGCGAAGACGATGCCCTGGCGGGCCATGCCGAAGATGAGCGCGCCGATCGCGGCGCCGACCGCCGAGCCGTACCCGCCGGTCATCAGGCAGCCGCCGATGACCGCGGCGATGATGTACTGGAACTCCAGCCCGACGCCCTGGTTGGCCTGCACGGTGGTGAACCGCAGGATGTTGATGGTGCCCACCAGCCAGGCGGCGGCCGCCGTGGTCATGAACAGCGTGATCTTCGTACGCTCGACGGGCACGCCCACCTGACGGGCACTCAGCGCCGAGCCGCCCACCGCGAAGATCCAGTTTCCGCCGCGGGTGCGCATCAGGACGAGCGAGGCGAGCACCGTCGCCACGATCCACCACACCAGCGATATCTGGAACGACGTGCCCCCGATGTCGACGGTGGAGGCGAACACATAGCCTGCCGAGCCGAAGCCGGACGTGCTGCGCATACCGCTGACCTGCACGGTTCCCGTCACCGCGCGGGTCACGCCGAGGTTGAGGCCCTGGAGGGCGAGGAACGAGCCGAGGGTGACGATGAAGCTCGGCAGGCCGGTGCGCATGACCAGCCAGCCGTTGAGGGCTCCCACACCGAGGGCGAAGGCCAGCGACACGAGGAGCGCCAACCAGACGTTCCAGCCGAGCTCGACCGACAGCAGTGCCGTCACCAGGGCCGTGGAAGCCGTCATCACACCGGCCGAGAGGTCGAACTCGCCACCGATCATGAGCAGCGCCACCGCGACGGCGACGATGCCGAGCGTCGCCGAGTCGTCGAGCCAGGTCGCCGCGCCCAGCGGGCTGAGGAACTGGCCGGTGACCGCGGAGAAGAAGGTGAAGACCAGCAATGCGCCGAGGAGGGCGCCGAGTTCGGGCCGCAGGAGCAGCCGGCCCAGCGGGCCGCGCCGGGCGAGCCGCTCGTCCGGGGCGGAGCCCCGCTGCGGAGTGGCGGGGGTGGCCGTGGCGGGGGAGGCCGCCGTCATCGGGTGCCCCGGGCCGCGTACGTGGCGACCTGGTCGACGTTGGACGCGTCGACGAAGGCGGGGCCGGTGAGCACGGGCAGGCCGCCGCCGACGCTGTTGCCGTTGTCGTGCTGGAGCTTCAGCATGACGACGGGCAGGTACCCCTGCTCGTACTGCTGCTGGTCCACGGCGAAGGCGATCGTGCCGGCCTTGACGGCGCTGATCACGTCGGTGTTGAGGTCGAAGGTCGCGACCTGCGCCTTGGAGTTCAGGGCTTTGACCGCCTCGGTGGCCGTCGCGGCCACCTGGGCGTTGAGGGTCAGGACGCCGTCGACCGCGGGGTCGGCCTGGAGGGCGCCGCGGATCCGGGACAGTACGTCGGTCGGGTTGGCCGCGTCGACCTGGAGGTTGACCACGTCGCCGCCGAAGCCCTTGCGGGCGCCGTCGCAGCGCTGGTTGAGGCCGATGTTCCCGGCCTCGTGGATCACGCAGAGGACCTTGTGCCGTCCGTTCTGCTTGAGCTTGGCGCCCGCGCCCTCGCCGGCGACCGATTCCTCCTGGCCGACGTGCCCGATGGCGCCGAACTCCCGGCTCTTGGCGGATCCCGAGTTGATGGTGATCACCGGGATCCCGGCCGCGACGGCGGCCTTGACCGAGCTCTGGAGGGCGTCCGGGTTCGCCATCGAGACGACCAGGCCGCCGACGTGCTGGGCGACCGCGTTGTCGATCAGTTTGGCCTGGCCGGACGGGTCCGGGTCGGAGTTGTAGTCCACCTGTACGCCGAGCTGCTTGCCCGCGTCGGTGGAACCGTTCTTCACCACGTTCCAGAAGGCGTCGCCCGGACCGCCGTGGCTGATCACCGCGATGTGCAGGGATCCGCCGGGGGCCGGCTTGGCCCCGGATGCCCCGGCGGCCGGGGTCTTGGCGGAACCGCCTTCGGCGGCGGGACCGCTGCAGGCGGCGGCGAAGGTGAGTGCGACGGCGACGGCGGCGGTGGGCACCAGGCGGGGCAGGGTGCGTCTGCGGGACGCGGAGGGGCGGCGTCCGGGTGCGGAGTGGTTCTCGTTCATGGGGTGCGACCTCCGATGAGGGGCTGCGGGGCCGGAGGCGAGGTGTCGGCCCTGAAGGGGGAGTGCGGGGGATGCGTATCCGGGCGCGTCCGTCGCCCGGATACGGATCACCGGTCGTCCGGCGGCACGCACGGCGGTCGATGTGCCTTCCGCCGACGGGGGTGCTGCCGCGGGAGGGGCTCCATGTTCCGAAACGCAGGAGGCTGCGTGCGCCGGCCGCTGGGGCATCCCGGGTGGCGGGTGTGCCGAAGCGATGTGGCACCACCTTCATGCCGACCAAGTCCGTATGTCAAGACATACGGACTTGGTTGATTGGTGTGGGAGGTGGGCCCGCGACGGGTCCGGGTGTGCGCCTCAGCGCGCCATGAGGGTGATTTCGAAGGAGTAGAGCGAGGCCCGGTAGAGGTGGTCGCCGTACTCCACGGGGCGGCCGTCGCTGTCGTACGCCGTGCGCCGCATGGCCAGCAGCGGGGCACCCCGGACCTCGGCGAGCAGCCGCCCCTCGGCGCTGGACGCCCGCCGGGCGGTGATCGACTGGTCGGCGAGGCTCAGCCGGGTACCGGCCGCGCGCAGCAGCTCGTACAGGCCCCGGTCCGCCAGATCGTCCGCCGTGAACCGGCACAGCTCGGCGGGCACGTGGTTGCGGAGCAGGGCGAGCGGCTCGCCGTCCGCGTAGCGCAGCCGCTCGAGCGCCACGACCTCGGTGCCCTGCGGCAGGCGCAGGGCGGCCGCCACCTCGTCAGACGCCGGAACGCGCTCCATGGACAGCACCTCGGTCCGCGGATGCCGGTCGGCGCGGAGCAGGTCGTCGTGGAGGCTGGTCAGCTCGACCTGGCGGCGGACCCTGCTGTGCACGACCTGCGTGCCGACGCCGCGCTTGCGGACCAGCAGCCCCTTGTCGACGAGATGCTGGATGGCCTGCCGCATGGTCGGACGCGACAGGCCCAGGTCACCGGCGAGAGCGACCTCGTTCTCCAGCCGGGAGCCCGCCGGAAGCTCGCCGCCGGAGATCAGCTCCTCCAGCCGCACGGCCACCTGGAAGTACAGGGGAACCGGGCTGGAGCGGTCGATGCTGATCAGCGAGGCGAGGGAAGGCATCCTGGGCTCCAGCGGCCGGGGGCGAGAAGTACATTATCCCTCCCGCCACCCGGTTGATCAGCATGTCCTGATGTCCTGATGACCTACCCGGCAGGATCCCGGCCCCGCCGGCCGGGGCAAGGTCGAGCACTGCGGCGCCGCACGCCGTCGGCGTGCCCGCAGGTCGACCGCGCCGCTGCGGGGCACCCGGGTCGGCTGCCGGCGGTGTCAGCGCGCCGTGCCGAAGTCCTGCGTCCAGTAGGAGTTCGGCTGCGCGAGGCCCACGCCGATCTCCTTGAACGCACAGTTGAGGATGTTCTCCCTGTGCCCGGGGCTGTTCATCCAGCCGGTCATGACCTGCTCGGGCGTGCTGTAGCCGTAGGCGACGTTCTCGCCGTAGGTCATCCAGCTGAAGCCGGTACGGGTGATGCGCTCGCCCGGGTCCGAACCGTCGGAGCCGGTGTGCGACATGTTGGCGTGCGCGGCCATGTCCTCGCTGTGGTTCACCGCGGCGGCCGTCAGCTTCGCGTTGACGGTGAGCGCCGAGCAGCCGACCTTGGCGCGCTCCTGGTTCACGAGGGCCACCACCTCTGCTGCCGGGCCGGAGGACGGAACGGTCGGGGTGGCCGGCTTCGCCGGGGTGACCGGAGCCGTCGGCCGGGCCGGGGCCGGCGGCGCGGGCTTCGGCGCCGCCGTGGGGGGCTTCGTCGTCGCGGTGGACGGCTGCGTCGTCTCCGGACTCTGCGTGGTCTGCCCGGCCGGCGTGGCCGTGGCCGTCTCGACCGGGGTGCCCGTCGGCCCCGCCTGGACCTGGAGCGACTCGCTGGGGGAGGGTGCGCTGTGGGAGGGGTGCACGCCGTGCCGGCCGCCCGCCTTCGCCGTGCCCGCCGCCCCGGAGTGCAGGCACGCCAGGGCGGCCGTGGGTATGCCCACGATGCCCAGCGTGACGGCGGCGATGGATATTTTCTTGTAGTGCGACCTTTTGCGGTGCTTGTGCATGCGTGACCTCACGTGGTTTCTGCGATGCGTCCTGCGCCTGAGCTGCTGGAGCGCCGGGGCCGGGGCGCCATTCTTAGAAGCCCTGCAAGGGGCTGGCAAGTCTCGCCGCCGGGCCGCGCGGTACCGCCGTGCAGCGGGCTTGAAATGGGCGGACAGTCATGCAGACCGTGCGGTCGGCGGGTCGCGCGAGATGAAGATCGACCATCAGACATGCCTGTGACGTGGCAAGTTACTGCGGAACGCCCCGCCCCTTGAAATACCCATTTCGGAGAAGAGGGAAATGCCGATTCCGATGGGACAAATCTCTATATGTCGGGGAGGCGTGAGTGGACGTAATGCTTCCGTGACCCCCCATCCCGTAGTGATGCATGTCACTGTTTCGCGCGGGAACCGGGCGCTGTCGGGCGGGCGTCCGCGGAGTGCTGTGACGGCGCGGTGCGGCGGGGGCGCTCCGGTTCCCCAGGGTGTCATCAACTCGCCCTGGAAATAGTGCTGTTGTGAATCGCGGCTCCGGGCGAACAGCTGCTGCCGGGACTCTTGCCGTGTCGTCGGGGTTCGCCAATGATGCTCCCGGTGCGCCGGCCACACGGCCGGGATCCGACCGCCACCCCCGAACCGACCGGCCCGGAGGCCTGTTTTGCGGACGAGTCAGCACATGCGGAGATCATCCCTCGTCGTCGGCGCCGCCCTCGCGCTGGTAGTCGCCGTCCCCCAGACGGCCTTCGCGGCTCCGCCCCCGGCGCTCCCCTCCCACGCCGAAGCCATCGAGCTGACCTTCCAGCCGGCGTACGACTACGACACGGACGGCTGCTACCCGACACCCGCCATAGGACCGACCGGCGTCCTGAACGGCGGTCTCAAACCCAGCGGCGCCCTCGACGGCAGCTGCCGCGACGCCTCGGACCTCGCCAACACCAACGGCTACTCCCGCGCCACCTGCAACAACGGCTGGTGCGCCGTGGTGTACGCGCTGTACTTCGAGAAGGACCAGGCCGTCCCCGGCATCGGCATCGGCGGCCACCGTCACGACTGGGAACACGTGGTGGTGTGGATCCAGGGCACCGAGGCGAAGTACGTCGCCACCTCCGCCCACGGCGACTTCGAGATCCACACCCGCGACCAGATCCGCTGGGACGGCACCCACCCCAAGATCGTCTACCACAAGGACGGCATCGGTACGCACTGCTTCCGCGCGGCGAACACGAACGACGAACCGCCCGAGAACCACCGCCACGCCTGGCAGTTCCCCGCGCTCGTCGGCTGGTCGGGCTACCCGGCGACGCTGCGGGAGAAGCTCAGCGCGGCCGACTTCGGCAGCGCGCACTTCGGCCTGAAGGACGGTTCCTTCTCCTCCCATCTCGCGGAGGCCAAGCCGGCGGGCATCCCCTTCGACCCGTACCAGTAGGCGCAGGGCGGGACTGTCACGGGTCGAAGCCGGCCGGATTCGAACCGGCGTCCTCACGGTTGTGGAGACCGTGCGCGACGACCTCTGCGCTACGGCTCCGCCCGGCCCCCATCGTACGAGGTCTGCCGCCACCGCAGGCCTGGTCAGCCGTGCCAGATCTTCTCGTACGCCTCCTGGTAGCCCCGGGGGTTCCAGGCGGTGGCCCCGCCGCTGTTGTCCGCCGTGGCGATGTGGACGGGGGCGACGTACCCGCTGGCGGGCTGGTCCGCGAAGGCGCGGTTGAACTCGTCGACGATCTGCCAACCCTGCTGCGAGAGCGGCTCCGGGACGGTGGCGGCCTGGAACTGCCTGTTGTTGATGCGCCGGAAGGCGGAGGGGTCGCCGTCGCCGGCGCCGATGTTGAAGGGCGGCCCGGCGCCGGGCCTGCCGGCGGCGCGCAAGGCCGGGGCGGCATCGTCGAAGTACAGGTCGTTGATGGCGACGGAGTAGGCCCAGCGCTTCCGGAAACGGGACAGGAGCGAGGAGACCTCCTGCGGGGTGCGCCGGCTCGCGTCCGGAATCGGGATGTTCTCGTGGGCCAGGAGCTTCACGCCCGGGCAGGCGGCGAGCCGCTGCTCGATCAGCCTGGACTTCGTACCGGCGAACGGGATCGAGTCGTCGGTGAAGACGACGACTCCGGCGTCGCCGCCGGACTGGGCGATGACCCAGTCCGCACCGGCCTTCGCCACCTCCTCCACCTTCGTGGTGATGTTGGTGAAGAGCCTGGGACTCGTGCTCGGGCCGGGGGAGCTGACCGCATGCCAGCCGATGAGCGGGATCCCCGCCGCCTGGGCCTGCGCCACCTGCTGTGAGGTCAGACGGGGATCGAAGCCGCCGATGACGATGCCCGAGGGCTTGAGGGTGACGGCCTCGCTGAGTGCCGCCTGGATGCCGGCCGGGGTGCCCTCCCCGTCGATCACCCGGACATCCCAGCCGATGGCCTGCGCCGCTTCCTTGACGCCCTTCGCGACTCCCGCGACGCCGGGGTTGGTCATGGTCTGCGCGACGTAGACGATCGTCTTGCCGGGGACCGCCTTGGGGCCGGTGGTGGGACCGTTCCAGGAGGTGTCCTTGCTCTCGGCCCGCTCGACGCTTGCCTTCGCCTCCTGGAGGACGGCCGGGCAGCCGGCGGCCGAGGAAGGGCCGGTGGCGTTCGGCGAGCCGCTCTCACATCCGGCGACGGCGACGACGGCTGCCGCCAGCAGGGCTGCGGCCGCGATGGCGGTCTTGCGGTTCGGGTACACGGTGCTCCTGACGCTGGTGTGCGCTGCGAGGTGTTCTCCAGGACGTTTCAGGGGGTGCCTGCGCCGTCGTCCGCCGTAGCCGTCGCCGTCGACGGGTTCTCGGGTGGCCGGCCGGTCGTCGTGGCGTCGGCGCGCAGCCGCCGGCGGGCCGAGTAGCCGGCCAGGCCGACCGCGACGAGCAGAGTGGCGCCGTTGAACAGCGGGGTGGCCCAGAACTGGGCGCCGAGCTGGCCGATCCCGGCGAGTCCGACGGCGAGCACGGTCACGGCCACGAGGGTTCCCAGGGCGTTGGCGCGGCCCGGCTTGATCGCGGTGGAGCCGAGCAGGACGCCGACGAACGCGGGCAGCAGATACTCGAGGCCCACGCTCGGGTTGCCGATCTGCTGTTGCGCGGCGAGCAGCACACCGGCGAAGCCGACGACCGTGCCCGATCCGGCGAAGGCGTAGACGCAGTACCGGTGGGTGGGGATGCCGATGATCTCGGCGGCGCGGGGGTTGGAGCCGATGACGTACAGGTACCGGCCGAACGGCAGCCGCTCCAGCAGCAGCCAGAGGGCGGTGACGAGGCCGAGGACGTAGAAGGCGGGCAGCGGTAGGCCGAGGAACCTGGAGTCGTAGAGGCCGGTGAAGGCGGCCGGAAGACCGTCGGGGCCGGGGACGATCCGGCCCCCGCCGGTGATCCAGCCGGTGACGGCGTACATCATGCTGCCGGTGCCGAGCGTGGCGATGAAGGAGTCGATGCGGGCGAACTCGACGATCACACCGTTCGCGGCGCCGGACAGCGTCCCCCCGAGGACGACGGCGAGGCAGGCGAGCGGCCAGGGCCAGCCCTCGTCGACGATGAGGTACAGCACCATGACGTGCGCCAGGCCCAGTGCGTAACCGAGGGACAGGTCGAACTTGCCGCTCGCGATGGGGATCGTCGCGCCGAGCGCCAGGATGGCCGGGATCGACTGGTTGGAGAGGATCGAGGAGACGTTGTCCAGGGTCGGGAAGGTGTCGGGCAGGACGAGGGAGAAGACCAGGAAGAGCAGGACGGTGAGGGCCAAGAGGCCGTACGTGCCGATGAAGTGCCCGTGCAGGCAGCCCGACAGGGACCGGCGCGAGGGAGAAGAGGGCGACGGGGTCACCGGCTCTCCGTGCTTCCGGTGATCGCGGGCAGGGCCGACGCGGTGCGGGTGAGTTCGGTGACGCTCAGGGCCTCACCCGCCAGCTCGGCCACCACGGTCCCGCGCCCGAACACCAGCGCGCGGTGGCACACGCCGGCGACCTCCTCGAAATCGGTGGAGATGAGCAGGACCGCCAGCCCGGCGGCCAGCGCTTCGTCGAGGAGCCGGTGGATCGACGCCTTGGCGCCGACGTCCACGCCGGCCGTCGGCTCCTCGAGGATCAGCAGGCGCAGGCTCCCGCGGAGGCGGCGCCCGACCATGACCTTCTGCTGGTTGCCGCCCGACAGGGTGGCGATCGGCACCTCGCTGTCGCGGGGGATCACCGAGAACCGTTCGATCAGGGCTGCGGCCTCGGCGCGCTCGCGCCGCGGAGCGACCCAGTGCCAGGCCGGCACCCCGGCCGCCCGGGGATTGGCCAGGAAGTTCTCCCGTACCGTCAGTTCTGCGGCGCAGCCCTCCTGCCGGTTGCCGGCCACGAAACCGACGCCGGAGCCGAGGGCGGCGGCGACCGTGCGCGGGTGGTACGGACGGCCGTCGAGCAGCGCCCGCCCGCCGAGGAGCGGCAGCGCACCTGCGAGGGCGCGGCCCAGGTGCATGTGGCCGGCCCCGGTCAGACCCACCATGGCGAGGATCTCGCCCTCGCGCAGATCCAGACTGACGGGTCCGGTGCGCTCGGTCGTCACGCCGTCGAGGCTGAGGACGGGCGGGCGGTGGGCGGGCGCGGAAGGCCACCCGGGCGCGGAAGGCGGCGCGGGGGCGGTGGGAGGCGGGCCGCCGGCCGGTTCGCGGCCCACGAACGGGCCGCCGGCCGGTTCGCGGCCCACGATGTCGCGCACCAGACGGGCAGGGCTGTACGGGGCGAGGGGGCCGTGGCTGACCAGCCGGCCGTCGCGCAGCACGGCGAAGGTGTCGGCGACCTCGTACACCTCGTCGAGCCGGTGGCTGACGTAGAGGATGCCGTGCCCCCGGTCGCGCAGGGTGTGCAGTACGCCGAAGAGGCGGGCGCAGTCCGCGGCGGGGAGGGTGGCGGTCGGCTCGTCGAGGACGAAGAGCTCCGCCCGTCTGGCCAGGGCGCGGGCGATCGCGACCAGCGAGCGCTCGGCGGGGGCGAGGTCGGCGATGCGGGCGTCGGCGTCCAGGTGTCCGGCGACGATCCGCAGGGCCTCGGCGCAGTTCCTCCGGGTCTGCCGCCAGGAGATCAGACCGCCGCGGCGGGGGAATCCGGTCCCCAGGGCGATGTTCTCGGCGACGGTCATCCAATCGACCAGGCCGAGCTCCTGGTGGATGAAGGACATGGTCCGGCGGGCCGCATCGGAGCCGAGCGGGTGCCCGGCCACGGTCACCTCGCCCTCGTCGGCGCGGTGGACCCCGGCGAGCACCTTGATGAGGGTGGACTTCCCGGCACCGTTCGGGCCCAGGAGGGCGAGGACGCTGCCGCCGTGGACGTCGAGGCTGACCCCGTCCAGAGCGAGGGTGCCGCCGAACCGCTTGCCGAGACCGCGTATGCGGACGAGGGGTTCTCCGCCGGGGTGCGAGGGCGGGCTCGTCGAGGTGACGGGAGTGTCATGCACGGACTTCTCCGGGGCCGCCTGGGGAGGTGCTTCCTGAAGCGATGAGGACATCGGTGATGCTACTGGTGGCTACGGTCATATAGGCGATATGTCGCCGCCTGTGCCTCCGATGGTCGAGTGCCGCGGGGTGACGGTCAGGCCGCGTCCAGCGTGCATTCGGCCCAGATGACCTTGCCGTGGGTGGTGTAGCGGGTGCCCCAGGCGTGGGCGAGCTGTGCGACGAGGAAGAGACCGCGCCCGCCCTCCTCCGTCGTGGCCGCCCGCCGCAGGTGCGGCGCGGTGCTGCTGCCGTCGGCGACCTCGCAGATCAGGTGGCGGTCGTGGACCAGGCGTACCTGGATGGGCTCGGTGCCGTAGCGGACCGCGTTGGTCACCAGCTCGCTGAGCATCAGCTCGGCGGCGAACGCGAGCTCGTCCAGCCCCCACTCGGCCAGCTGGCGGGTGGCGGCGGCCCGGATCCCGGAGACGAGGGCCGGGTCCGCGGGTACGTCCCAGGTGGCGATCCGGCCGGCGGGCACGGTGCGGGTGCGGGCGACGAGCAGTGCGATGTCGTCCGCGGGGTGGTCGGGTGCCACGGCGTCGATGACCGCCTGGCAGGTGTCCTCCGGCGTGCGGTTCGGCTGGGCCAGCACACGGCTCAGCTGGTCGAGGGCGACGTCGATGTCGCGATGGCGGTCCTCGATGAGGCCGTCGGTGTAGAGGACCAGCGTGCTCCCCTCCGGGAGCCGGATCTCGGCCGTCTCGAAGGGCAGACCGCCCAGGCCCAGCGGGGGTCCGGCGGGCAGGTCGGGGAACGTCACGCCGCCGCCGGGGTGGACCAGTGCGGGCGGGGGGTGGCCGGCGCGGGCCATGGTGCACTGCTGCGTCGTGGGGTCGTAGACGGCGTACAGGCAGGTGGCGCCGACGATGCCGGTGCTGCCGGAGTCGTTCTCGCCGCCCTCCTCCCGGTCCAGGCGCACCAGGAGGTTGTCCAGGTGGGTGAGGAGCTCGTCGGGTGCGAGTTCCAGTTCGGCGAAGTTGCGCGCGGCGGTACGCAGCCGGCCCATGGTGGCGGCGGCGTGCAGGCCGTGGCCGACGACGTCTCCCACGAGAAGGGCGACGCGGGTGCCGGAGAGGGGGATGATGTCGAACCAGTCACCGCCCACCCCGGATTCGGCGGGCAGGTAGCGGTGCGCGACCTCGACGGCGCCCTGCTCGGGAACGCCCCGCGGGAGCAGGCTCTGCTGCAGGGCCAGGGCCAGGGTGTGCTCATGGGTGTAGCGGCGGGCGTTGTCGATGCAGAGGGCGGCGCGGGCCGCGAGTTCCTGGGCCAGCC
The DNA here is from genome assembly GCF_040655295.1 of Streptomyces sp. NPDC050448. NCBI lineage: Bacteria > Bacillati > Actinomycetota > Actinomycetes > Kitasatosporales > Streptomycetaceae > Streptomyces > Streptomyces sp. NPDC050448. The sequence continues at coordinate 84,858 of NZ_JBFAJR010000026.1, forward strand.
AGGTGTCGTCGTCCCCGAAGGGGGCGGGGTCCTCCGAGCGGTAGAAGCTGGCGACCCCCAGCAGGACGCCGCGGGCGAGCAGGGGGACGCAGACGAGGGAGTGCACGTGGTGGGCGAAGATCCGCCGGGCGTGCTCGGGTTCCTGGTCGATCCAGTCGAGGGCATTGCGCAGGTCGGGTTCCAGCACCGCCTGCCCGCTGTCCAGGCACCGCATGTGGGGAGTGCCGGCGCGCAGCTCCACCCGTTGGCCGGCGGGATAGAAGGGGCAGTCATCGCGAATGCCGTGGACCACCGCGCGGTGCAGCTCGGTCCAGGGATCGGCGGACTCCTCGCCGCGCAGCACGGCCTCGGGCACGTCGATGGTGACGTAGTCGGCCAGGCGCGGAACCGCCGTCTCGGCGAGTTCCCAGGCGGTGCGGGTCACGTCCAGTGTGGTGCCGATACGGGTGCTGGCCTCGGCCAGCAGCTCCAGGCGGCGGCGTGCCGCGACGGCGTACTTCCCCACTTCCGGCTCGCCCACCAGCACGAGTCCTCTGACCTTCCCGCGGGCGCCGCCGGCCGGAGCGGCGGTACCGGCGAGGGGTCCGGGCGGCGGGCCGAGCGGCGGGCCGGTGCGGGGCAGGACGGAGAGGTGGTGCGCCGGCGGGGAGTCGTCGGTGAGCACGGCCTCGACGACGACGCCCTCCACCCCGGAGCGGCTCACGAGCGGGCTGCTCAGGAGGGTGACGCCCCGCCCGTGCGGCAGGGACACCGCGACGGCGGCCCGCTGGGTCGAGGAGATGAGTTCGGTGGCCTTCTCCTTGAGGATCATCTGATCGCTTCGGTCCAGCCCGCTGTCGCCGAGCTCGTCCAGTCCGATCAGATGTCCGTTCCCGGCGGTCGTGCCGGTCCGGGCGAGGTTGCTGGCCTCGAGGTACGTCCGCAGCAGCGCGCGCTCCCGCGCCGAATGCTGCTCCATCAGCCGCCGCTCGATGGTTTCGGCCGCCCGGCGGACCAGCGCGGGCAGCGCGGGGTCCTCGTAGCCGTGCGGGTATCCGAAGCAGAGGACGCCGACGACGTCTCCGCTCAGCTGGTCGCGGATCGGGGTGGCGGAGCACGCGTTCGACTGGGAGCGCTCGGCGAAGTGCTCGGCCCCGTAGACCTGTACGAGCCGCCGTTCGGCGAGCGCGAGACCGATGCCGTTGGTCCCCGCGAAACGTTCGGCGAAGACGAAGCCGGGGACGCTCTGGATGGGCGGGAGGCTCTGGGCCAAACCGGGTTCCCCGAAGCGGCGCTCGAGCACCGTTCCGTTGCCGTCGGCGAGGGAGACGTTCATCCGGCTGCCCGTGAAACGGGACGCCAGCTGGTCGAGCACGGGTCCGGCCGCACGGACGAGCCGGCTGTCCGGATCGAAATCGTCCCGGTAGGGAAGGTCGGTCTGGTCCGGTGACAGTCCCAGCGACTGGCAGCGCAGCCAGGAGTTCAGGATCGGGCTTCGTACCCCGCCCGCGACCGGCTCGCCCAGCAGGAACCGCTCACGGGAGCGTGCGGGGCCGATTTCGTCTCCCGTGACCCCCATACGCATCACATCTCCTTACCGAGCCGTCGGCCTCGGCCTCGGCGGCGCCGGAGCGCTTGCAGCGAGTAAGTGCCTTTCGAGTATATTCCTCCTGGTTTGCTCGAATCATAGGACCGCGACCGGATTGACGGGCGAACCCGTCCCGCCAGGCACGTTCAGCGGCGTCACGACGATCATGAACTCGTGGCGCCCCGCCGCGGCGCAGGCTGCGGAGAGCGCCTCGAGCTCCAGGTTGTCCAGCAGCGGCACCCCCATGGCCGCCACGGCGAGGGCGTGGACGGGGGAGTGGACGCCCTCGACCGGCGAGGGGCGCAGGTCGCTGTCCCCGTCGGCGCCGAGCAGGGCGATGCCGCGCTCGGCCAGCAGCGGCACGGCGTCCACGTGGAAGCCCGCGCTCGCGGCGCCGGAGTCCCAGGGGCCGAGTTCCCGGCGGCGTCGGAAGCGGCCGGAGCGCAGCAGCACCGCGCAGCCGTCGTCGATCGTCACGTCCAGTGCCCGCTCTGCCGCGGCGACGTCCCGCGCGTGGACCGGGTGTCCGGGCTCCAGCCAGTCGACTCCGAGGACGGCCGGCAGGTCGAGGAGCACGCCCTTGGTGACGAGGGGGCCGAGCGCCGCCACCGAGCCGAAGCGCGCGCCCCCGGCGCCGACGACCTCCCGCGCCGGGCGGCCGTCGTAGAGTCGCCCCCCGTAGGCGACGTGCGACAGGGCGTCCAGGTGGCTCACGGCCTTGCCGTGGAAGTCGACGCCGATGAAATCCTTGTACGTGGCGGGTTCCGGGGCCTCCACGTCGCCGAGATCCGACATGTAGTGCAGGGCGGGCTTGCCGTTGTCCGGTCCGGGCCGGGTGTCCCAGGGCAGACCCAGCGGCACCGCCGTTCCGGACCGGATCAGGGCCGCGGCCCGCCGTACGTGGTCCGAGGTGACCCGGTTCCAGGCGCCGCGGTCGGCCGGGGCCCAGCGGCCCCACGTACGGACCGCGGCGAAGATCGTGTCGAACTCCTGACGGGATACCTCGGGCTCCCTGCCGGGAGGGGTCGGCAGAGGCGTCAGGCCGTCCGCGGGGCTGCTGCTCATCCGTACTCCGCGCTCCAAGGCTCGCAGGGGCCCCGCCCGGGGCGGGACCGGGATACGAGCGCCCCGACGCCCGCACGGAATCACATGCCCGCCGGTCCCGGGCTCTACGCCTGAGCGGCCCCGCACGGGCGAACGGTGGCGGCAAGCGGCTCCGGCGGGGCACGCTGGACCCATGCGGGTGCTCTTGCGCTCACCTCCCCGACCGGGAGCGAGCGGTCATCACCAGGTCCTTTTCGTACTTGCGCAGGGTGTGCCCTTCGTGATCGCGCTCCTGGTGCTGACCGTCGAACTCACGCCCGCGCACTTTCTGTACACCGGCCCCCTCCTGGTCGCGACGCCGGCGTTGGCCGCGGTGACGATGGGCCCCCTGGGCACCCTGTCGGCGGTGCTGCTGGCCGCCGCCGTGAGCGTGACCACCGCGACGTACAACCAGGCGTGGGGCAGTCAGCAGGTCTATACCAACTTTCTGGCCCTGTTCCTGGTGTCGGTGGCCGGTGTCGCGACGAGCAGTGCCGTCCGCAGGCGGCGGGAGAGCGAGCTCGACCAGGTCCGCCGGATCGCCGTGGTCGCGCAGGAGACCGTGCTCCGGCCCGTGCCGGCCCGGCTCGGCCCCGTGCGGGTGGCCGGCATGTACCTCGCGGCCGAGACGGGGGCGCAGATCGGAGGCGATCTGTACGAGGCCGTGGAGACGCGGTACGGGGTCCGGGTGATCGTGGGTGACGTCCGGGGCAAGGGGCTGCCGGCCGTGCGGGCGGCCGCGGCCGTGCTGGGCGCCTTCCGGGAGGCCGTGCACTACGAGGACGAACTGGCCGGGGTCATCGACCGCTGCGAGGCGGCGCTGCGACGGGACGCCGCCGTGCCGGGCGTGGTCGACGAGGAAGCACTCGCGGAGGGCTTCGTCACCGTACTGGTGGCCCAGGTGCCGGACGGATCCGTCGTCGAGATGGTCAACCGCGGTCATCCGCCTCCACTGCTGCTGCGGGCCGGGAAGGTCCGGGCCCTGATGCCCGCCTGCCCGCTGCCACCGCTCGGTCTGGAGGATCTGATCAGCGACCCTCCCGGCGCGGCGGACAACTATTCCTTCGTGCCGGGAGACCGTCTGCTGCTGTACACCGACGGCGTCATCGAAGCCCGCAACGGCGGCAACGACTTCTTCGCCCTGCCCGAGGAGATGGAGGCGGCGGAGGCGATGTCCGACTGCGGACCGCAGGAGTTCCTGGACCGACTGCACCGGGGCCTGATCCGGCACACCCGGGACCGCCTGGCGGACGACGTGGCGATGATCGTCGTCGACCGGTGACGATCCGCCGGCCCGGTTCGGGGTGAAGCTTTTCGAGCGGGCCCGAACCGCGGCGGGGAGGGTCGTAAACCGCCCGCCACAAGATCACCGCATCGAGGTAATGCCAGCGGCTTACGGGGGTGATCCGGTGCGCCGACGGTTAGTGTGCTCCCGGATCCGGATGGATTGCCCGGATATTCGCCCTCTTTGTTTCTTCTTTCACCGGTGACGTGTGCCCGTGCGCCGATCACCGCCCTTACGAAGGAGAGCCTGCCGATGACCGTGGACACCAGCCCGGAGGCACAGCTTGAGCCGCTTCCCCAGACCAGCCTGGGCACGGCGGCCGCCCGCAACCTCGCCACGACGACCAAGTCCGCCCCGCAGATGCAGGAGATCACCTCCCGCTGGCTGCTGAGGATGCTCCCCTGGGTGGAGACCAAGGGCGGCACCTACCGGGTGAACCGCCGGCTGACCTACACCGTCGGAGACGGGCGCATCGAGTTCGTCCAGGACGGTGCCCACGTCCGGGTGATCCCCCGCGAGCTCGGCGAACTCGCCATGCTGCGAGGCTTCGACGACATGGAGGTGCTGACCACGCTCGCCGGCCGGTGCGTCCAGCGTGACTTCCGGGCCGGTGAGGTGCTGGTCGAGCGCGGCACCCCGGCGAACGAGATCCACCTGATCGCCCACGGCCGGATCAATCAGACCTCCGTCGGCAAGTACGGTGACGAGGTCGCCGTCGCCGTGCTCGCCGACGGCGACACGTTCGGCGAGCACGCCCTGCTGGACGGTGCCGGGGGGTGGGACTACACCGCCACGGCCGCCACGGCCGGCACCCTGCTCACCCTGTCCCGCGCCGACTTCGCCGCGGTGCTGTCCTCGGCGCCGCAGCTCCAGGCCCACGTCCGGGAGTTCGGCTCGCTTCCGCACCAGCGGCAGAACAAGCACGGCGAGGCCGAGATCGCGATGTCGGCCGGCCACACCGGCGAACCCGAGCTGCCCGGCACCTTCGTCGACTACGAACTCAACCCGCGCGAGTACGAACTCTCCATCGCCCAGACCGTGCTCCGGGTCCACACGAGGGTCGCCGACCTGTACAACGAGCCGATGAACCAGACCGAGGAGCAGCTCAGGCTCACCATCGAGGCGCTGCGCGAGCGCCAGGAGCACGAGATGGTCAACAACCGGGAGTTCGGCCTGCTCCACAACGCCGACTTCAAGCAGCGCATCCAGACCCACTCCGGGCCCCCCACTCCGGACGACCTCGACGAGCTGCTCTGCCGCCGTCGTGGCTCCAAGCTATTCCTCGCCCACCCCAAGACCATCGCGGCGATCGGGCGTGAGTTCAACGCCCGCGGGATTTACCCGGACCACGTCGACCTCGGCGGACAGCAGGTCCCGGCCTGGCGCGGGGTCCCGATCCTGCCCTGCAACAAGATCCCCATCAGCAAGGAGAACACGAGCTCGATCCTTGTGATGCGAACCGGCGCGGACAACCAGGGCGTCATCGGCCTGCGCCAGACCGGTCTGCCGGAGGAGTACGAGCCGGGCCTGTCGGTGCGTTTCATGGGCATCGACGAAAAGTCGATCATCTCCTACCTGGTCTCCACCTACTACTCCGCCGCCGTCCTGGTGCCCGACGCGCTCGGCGTGCTGGAGAACGTGCAGATCGCCCGCAGGCGCGACTAGACGACCTGCCCCACGTCCACGACGGCCACGACGGCCCGGGGCTTCCCGGGCCGGCCGGGCATGCCCGGGATCCGGGACAGCCCAACCACCTCACCAAGGAGTCACGGATGCCCGATCCCGGGCCTTCCCCTCTGCAGTCGAGTCTCCCCGCGGCCGCGGCCCGCTTCGGGGCGCACGGTCACGGCCGCGGCGTCGAAGCCGTCGGCTGCGTGCGGCCCGCCCTGTTCGCCCCGCCCGCCCAGCCCTCGGCCCCCGTCGGGACACCGAGCCCCGCCCTGGAGCGGATCCTGCACGGCCCCAGCGGTCTGGGCACGGCAGGGCTGTCCCTGGCCCGGCGGGAGGAGTCGCCGGCGCCTCCGGAGGAGCTCCCGGCGGCAGGCCGTCCGATCCCGGGCCTCTACCACCACCCGGTGCCGGAACCCGACCCCGTGCGGGTGGAGGAGGTCGGCCGCAGGATCAAGGCGTGGGCGGTGGACGAGGTCGAGCTGTACCCCCCGGAGTGGGAGGACCAGTTCGACGGCTTCTCCGTGGGCCGCTACATGGTCGCCTGCCATCCGGACGCCCCCACCGTCGACCACCTGATGCTCGCCACGCGGCTGATGGTCGCCGAGAACGTCGTCGACGACTGCTACTGCGAGGACCACGGAGGCTCGCCGGTCGGCCTCGGCGGACGTCTGCTGCTGGCGCACACCGCTCTCGACCCCCTCCACACGACGGGGGAGTACCAACCGGAGTGGACGGCGTCGCTCCACTCGGACGCTCCGCGGCGCGCCTACCGATCGGCCATGGAGTACTTCGCCCGGGAGGCCACCCCCTCCCAGGCCGACCGGTTCCGGCACGACATGGCCCGGCTGCACCTGGGGTACCTCGCCGAGGCCGCCTGGGCCGAGACGGACTACGTCCCGGAGGTGTGGGAGTACCTGTCGATGCGCCAGTTCAACAACTTCCGCCCCTGCCCCACCATCACCGACACCGTCGGCGGCTACGAACTGCCGGCGGACCTGCATGCCCAGCCCGCCATGCAACGGGTCATCGCGCTCGCCGGGAACGCGACCACCATCGTCAACGACCTGTACTCCTACACCAAGGAACTCGCCAGCCCCGGCCGGCACCTGAACCTGCCCGTGGTGATCGCCGAGCGCGAGGGCCGCTCCGTCCGCGACGCCTACCTGAAGGCGGTCGAGGTCCACAACGACCTCATGCACGCCTTCGAGGCCGCGGCCACCGACCTGGCCGCCGCCTGCCCCGTCCCGAGCGTGCTGCGTTTCCTGCGGGGCGTGGCCGTCTGGGTCGACGGCAACCACCACTGGCACCAGACCAATACCTACCGCTACAGCCTGCCCGACTTCTGGTAAGGATGGATTTATCTGTGACCAACACCGAGCTCACCATGGCCCCCACCTCTGCGTTCATCCCTGCCCCGGCGACGCCCTACCAGGGTGACATCGCCCGTTACTGGGACCACGAGGCCCGGCCGGTGAACCTGCGTCTCGGCGACGTCGACGGTCTCTACCACCACCACTACGGCATCGGTGACATCGACCACGCTGCCCTCGGAGACACCGACGACAGCGCTTACGAGAAGAAGCTGATCGCCGAGCTCCACCGCCTGGAGTCGGCGCAGGCCGACGTCCTCCTGGACCAGCTCGGACCCATCGGCCGGGGCGACACGCTCGTGGACGCGGGCTGCGGCCGCGGCGGATCGATGGTCATGGCCCACCAGCGGTTCGGATGCAAGGTCGAGGGCGTCACCCTGTCGGCCAAGCAGGCCGACTTCGCGAACCGGCGCGCCGGCGAGCTCGGCATCGAGGACTCCGTCCGCGCCCGCGTCTGCAACATGCTCGACATGCCCTTCGAGACGGGGCAGGCGGCGGGCTCGTGGAACAACGAGTCGAGCATGTACGTCGACCTGCACGACCTGTTCGCCGAACATTCCCGCGTCCTTGCCGTCGGCGGCCGCTACGTGACCATCACCGGCTGCTGGAACCCCCGTTACGGCCAGCCCTCGAAGTGGGTCTCCCAGATCAATGCCCACTTCGAGTGCAACATCCACTCCCGCCGGCAGTACATGCGGGCCATGGCCGACAACCGTCTCGTACCGCAGGCCGTCATCGACCTGACCCCCGCGACCCTGCCGTACTGGGAGCTGCGGGCCACGTCCTCCCTGGTCACCGGCATCGAAGAGGCGTTCATCAACTCCTACAAGGACGGCTCGTTCCAGTACGTCCTGATCGCGGCCGACCGCGTCTGATCCGGCGGAAGCCCGCAAGGGGCGGCCGGGCCCGTGACCCGCGGGCCCGGCCTTTCCGCATCCGACGGGGACGACGGTTCCCCCGCGGCCGGCTACTCGTTGCGCGCCATCACCCGCCGCGCCGCCTCGCTCTCGGCAGCCGGGGGTGACAGCTCGTCCAGGATGTCGATGTCGGTGTCCCGCTCCAGCTCTTCCTCCCAGGCCGCGGCGAGCCGCTCCTGCTCCTCGTGCGGCCTGCCCTCTACGGCCTCCCGGTGTGCCGGGTCGAGGGCGGCCAGGAAACGTCCGACGGCGTCGAAAGACATCCCGTACTCCTTGGGTGGCTGGGTGGGACGCGGGACCTGCGGCGGCCCTCGCCCAGGATGCGAGAGACGGCCCGGCCGCGGGGCCGGACGCGGCCCGCGCCACACCCGGATGGCGGCCCCCGCTCACCCCGTGGCGCCGCGGCGGCGCCGCCCCGCGTTTTCCGCGTTCACGCGGACCCGTGCGGCACCGGACCGGGCGGGTCGATCGCGGCGAGCAGGTTCAGCACGGTGGCCTCCATGGCGTGCCGCGCCTCCTCGGGGCCGAGCCCGGTGGATCGCCAGTGGTGCCAGGCGCCCCAGGTGGTGACCGCGTCCAGCCCGTTGACCAGGTCCGTACGCCGCCGGCCCGACAGGCGGTCGAGTTCCTCGGCCAGCACCGCCTCCAGGCGCCGGCGGGCGTCGGCGAAGGCCTCCTCGGTGACTTGACGGATGCGCTCCGAGGGGTGGTCCATGCGAAGCATCGCCAGGCGTGCCGGGGTGATCCATTCGAGGATCCGGGCACGCTGTTCGACCAGGGCCGCCACCCGTGCGGTGCGCGGACCCTCGGTGGGCAACGGCCTGATCTGCTCGGCGAGTTGTTCCAGCCGCCGGGTGATGGCGGTGTCCACGAGCTGGGCCATGTCGTCGAAGTGGTGGAACACCGATCGCCGTGAGACCCCCGCGTACTGGGCCACCCGGTCGGCGGGGAAGTCCGTCACCCCTTCGTCGAGGAGCACGAGCAAAGCGTCGGCGATCTTCTCGCGGGTCTGCCGGCCGCGCTCGGTCCGGCCGTCCGTGGCGGCGGCAGCAGCGGTGGCGGCGCCGGCGGCAGCGGCTCCGGCGGCCGACGGACTGCCGTGCTCCGGTCGCCGCGGGGTGTCCTGATCGGGATGCCGTCCCACCTGGGGCTCCTCTCTCCGATTGACATTATTGCACTCCGAGTGCAACGGTAAATGTGCACTCGGAGTGCAACTTCATTCCTGGAGGGAAGCACAGCACGATGTTCCTTGCCCTGGGCCGCTGGTGCGCCCGTAGACCGAGACGGATCCTCGCCGTCTGGGCGGCCGTGACGATCGCCGTCGCCGCCGCCGTGCTGCTCCACGGCCGGGTCACCAGCGAGGCGGTGGTCATCCCCGGCAGCGACAGCCAGGCGGCCCGCGCCGTGGCCGACGGCTTCCACGGGCCCGCCTCCGGCAACCAGCCGCTCGTACTGCACACGACACCGGACGGCCCGGTGCTGACCTCCGCCACCGCGCAGAAGGCGGTCGAGGCGGCGGCCGCGGACGTGGCCCGGGTGGACCACGTGGTGAGCGTCGCCGCGCCGTACGGGCCTTCGGGCCGGGCGGCCATGAGCCCGGACGGCCACACGGCCTACCTGTCGGTCGCGCTGGACGTGACCGGCCGCGACATCACCCCGGAGATCAGCGAGGCCGTACGGTCGGCCACCGAGCCCGCCCGGCAGGCGGGCGTCGAGGTCACGGCCGGCGGCGACCTCGCGGCCGCCGCCGACAAGGGGTCCACGGCCCACAGCGAGCTCATCGGTCTCGCGGCGGCCGCGGTCATCCTGTTCCTCGGGCTGCGCAGGGTCCTCGCGGCCGGGCTTCCCCTGGTGGTGGGGGTCGTGGGGCTCGTGATCTCGCTGTCGGCGATCGGTCTGGTCGGGCACGTCCTCGACATGCCCTCGGCGGGCGCCACGATCGCGGCGATGATCGGCCTCGGCGTGGGCATCGACTACACCCTCTTCTGCCTGACGCGCTTCCGTGAGCTCCTGGCCGACGGGCACGGGGTGGTGGACGCCGCCGGGTACACCACGGCGGGCGCCGGCAAGGCCGCCGCCTTCGCCGGCTGCGCGGTCGCGGCCGCTCTGGCGGGTCTGGCACTCGGCGGGCTGCCGCTGCTGTACGCGCTGGCGCTCGCGCCGGCGATCGCCGTACTCGTCGCGGTCCTCGCGGCCCTGACCCTGCTGCCGGCCCTGCTCGCGCTGCTCGGCCACCGGCTGGGCCGGAAGCCGGGCCGCCGGCCCGCCCCGGCGAAACCCGCCGACACGGCTGATGCGGCTGATCCGAGCGACCCCGCGGGCGTACGCTGGCAGCGGTTCGCCGCGCACGTGGCCGGCCGCCCCTGGCGCTACCTGCTCGCGAGCCTGATCCTGGTGGCCGTACTGGCCGCGCCGGCCGCCCAGCTGACGTTCGGCCAACTCGACGCGGGGGACAAGGCGGCCGGTACGTCGAGCCGTACCGCGTACGAGCGCCTGGCCGAGGCCTTCGGGCCGGGCGCGAACGGCCCCCTCCAAGTGGCCGAAAGCTTGCCCACGGCGGCCGACGGACCGTCCGACCACCGCGTTGCGACGGTCACCGAGACCCTCGAGCAGACCCCCGGCGTGGCCGCGGTGAGCCCGGCCCGGCTGGGCCCGGACGGCCGCAGCGTCCTCTGGCAGGTCACCCCGACCACCGGCCCCGGCGATCCGGCCACCGTCACGCTGGTGGACCGGCTGCGGGACACCGCCCTGCCGCAGGCCACCGCCGGCACCGGGGCCACCGCCCACGTCGGCGGGCCGACGGCCGCCCAGGCCGACCTGAACGCGCGGCTCGCCGCCCGGATGCCGGCCATCATCGCCACCGTCGTCCTCGTCGCCGGCCTGCTCCTCCTCCTGGCCTTCCGCGCACCGGTGGTCGCGGCCAAGGCGGCCGCGATGAACCTGATATCGGTCGCGGCCTCGTACGGCGTGCTGACCGCCGTGTTCCAGTGGGGGTGGGGGGCGCGCCTGCTCGGCCTCGACGGCCCGGTGCCGATCCCGGGATACGTCCCGCTGCTGATGTTCGCGGTGCTGTTCGGACTCTCCATGGACTACGAGGTGTTCCTCCTGAGCGCCGTGCGCGCATCGTACCTCCGGCACCGGGACAACACGCGCGCGGTCGTCGACGGACTGGCCGGTACGGCCCGGATCATCACCTCGGCGGCGATGATCATGGTCTGTGTGTTCCTCAGCTACCTGCTGTCCGAGGACCCCGTGGTGAAGATGTTCGGCATCGGACTGGCCACGGCCGTGGCCCTGGACGCCACCGTCGTCCGCGCACTGCTCGTCCCGACCAGCATGGTGCTGCTCGGCGAGCGCAACTGGTGGCTGCCCGTACGGCTCGACCGAATCCTCCCCCGGGTGGACATCGAGGGCACCCCGGCACCCGCCGCAGACGGCCCGCCCGCGGCCGTCGCCCCCGCTCCGGTTCTCCCGGCCGCATCCACTGCCGCATCCGGCCCCGACCGGCTTCCCGCTTCCCGAGGTACCCACCCATGCCCCTGAAGTCCCCGCACACCCCGACACCTCCCAAGAAGCGCACCGTACGTACCGCTCCGCTGCGGCGGCCGGCCCGGCGTGCCGTCGCCGTGGCCGTTCTGGCCGGCGCCGCACTGCTCACGGTCGACGCCGTCGCCCGGCAGGTGGCCGAGGAGAGGTTCGCCGACCGGATCGCCGCCCGTCAGGGCGGCCCGGCCGCGCCCGAGGTCACCATCAAGGGCTATCCCTTCCTGCTCGACGCCGCCCGCGGCACCCACCCCGAGGTGCGGGTCAAGGCCGACGCGCGCACGAGCGACGGCCTCCCGGTGAAGGCCGCGGTCGATCTCCACGAGGTGTCCGAGCGTGCCGGCGGTTACGCGGCGGCGTCGGTGGACGCCGCGTTCACGGCCCGGTTCGACTCGCTCGGCTCCCGCGGCGGCCGCGACGTCCGGCTTTCCGACGCGGGCAACGGCCGGGTGCGGATCGAGGCGGGCGTCGTGGGCATGCCGCTGGTCATCACGGCCGAACTCCGCCTCGACGCAGGCGCCGTCACCCTGCACGCGGACAGCGCAGCCCTGGCCGGCCGCCCGATCGACCCGGCCGCCCCCGCCATCGACAGGGCGCTGTCGGAGCGCCGCCGGCAGCTGCCGCCCCTTCCGATGGGCCTGGAGGCCACCGCCGTATCGGTGGGCTCCGACGGGGTCACCGTGCACGCCCGAGCGCACCGCGTGGACCTCACCTGACGCGGCCGAGGGCCGACGGGCCGTCGCTCGCGCGGCTCAGGTCGCCCGGTCAGGGCAGCTTCCAGATCTGGGTCGTCACCATGTAGAAGACGACGACCCAGAACAGGTTCAGCGCGGCGACGATGCCGAGGCCGATGAGGTTGGTCTTCATCGCCGGTTCGTCCGGAGACGGTCGGAGCCACCGCTTGAGCAGCGGGTTCACGTAGTACGGCATGGTGAAGAAGCTCATGATCAGGCTCGACAGCAGGTTGCCCACCAGCAGCCCGATCCAGATCGGCAGTTTCAGCGGCGACAGGGCGAGTGCCAGCAGCACGACCGTCGGGTACAGGCCGACCCAGACCGCGATGGCGGTCTTGGTGACTGAGGGCGGTGGTGCTTCCTTGCCGTTCTCGTCGAAGGCGAACCAGCTGCCGAACGAGTTGTCGATGGTGCGCATCCTGTAGTCGCTGAACTTCTTTCCTTCGGCGAGGACTTCCTGCCGTTTGGCCGACGTCAGCCAGGCGTCGAGGTGCTCGGCATTGTCGAATCGGTACAGCGTGGTCCATTCGTCCTGGATTCCCTCGACCGGGCGGAAGAGCTCGGTTCCGCGAAAGCCTTCGAACCTGCCTTCCTCCTCGCTCATGTGGCGCTGCCAGGCGAGGAAGTCGTCGACGGAATCCGGGTGGACCCGGTGGGTGACCACCACGGTCACCAGCGGATCGGCCGGCCGTGTGCCACCGCTGACCACCTGCTGGGTCGCCGGGCCGTCAAAGTACTTGCTGCCGGCATCGAGGAGCCGCTGTCTGGTGGCGCTGTTGATCCACGTTTGCAGATGGGCGATCGAGTCGAAGCGGTAGACGGTGACCCAGTCGGGTTGCAGGGAGGTCGGCGGGGAGATCTCGGATCCGAGGGCCCCGGGATATTCGGCTGCAGCGGCGTTGACGTCCTCTTGCCACGTTTCGTATTCCCGCTCCAGTCCGGGCAGGACCTTCTGACCGATGATCGCGGTCGCCGTGGATTCTTCGAGCCTTTCGGCGTTCATGTTCTCAGGCCGTCTGTACCGACTGACTTTCGCCCAGCCGGCTGTAGATGCGTTCGGGAGTCAGAGGCAGTGCGCGGTATCGGACACCGGTGGCGTCCTGGAGGGCATTCGCCAACGCGGGGGCCACGGGATTGATGCAGCACTCCGCCATCCCCTTCGACCGCATGGGCCCGACGGAATCCGCCGAGTTCACCAGGAGCACGTCGGTGCGGGGGACGTCGGCGTAGGTGGGGATGCGGTAGTTGCGGAGGTTCGGGTTGACCATGACACCGTTCGCGTCGACCTGGTAGTTCTCGGTCAGCGTGAAGCCGATTCCCTGGGCGACTCCGCCTTCCACCTGCCCGCGGACCTGCACCGGATTGATCAAGACGGCGGCATCGGTCGCCTGGACGCTGTAAAGGATACGGATCTCGCCCGTCACCGGATGGACGGCGATCCGGAACCCTTGCGTATTGGAGACGACGCTTCGGGGCGAGCCGTACGCCTTGCGGGCGGCGGTGAACCGGATCCCGCGCGCCCGGGCGACGGCGACGAGCTCGGCCAACGACACGCGCTGGTCGCCGCAGACGACGCCGTCGTCGGCCATGGAGCACATCACGAGGTGGACGCCCGTGTGGGCGGCGGCGAATTCCAGGATCCGGTCGCGTACGGCGTTGGCCGCTCGAAGTACCGCGTTGCCCGACACGAAGAGGCCCGCACTCGCGAAGGCGCCGGTGTCGAATCCCGTGCGGTCGGTGTCGGACTGCACCAGGCAGATCCGGGACGGCGTCGTGCCCAGCTGGTTGGCGGCGATCTGGACGTGGGCGGTCGACGTCCCCTCGCCGAATTCGACGGTCCCGACGGCCAGTTCGTAGATGAGGTCGTCGCCGAGCGTGACCCAGGCCTCCGAGATGTGTTCGGTCGGGGGTGCGGTCTCGTGCAGGGAACTCGCGACGCCGACCCCGACGAGCCACCCGGGGCCGGGCGGCGGCTGATCGGCCGTCCGGGCCATGGCCTTGTCCACCTGGTCGATGCATTTCGAGAGCCCGTCCTCGGTGAAGACCACGTCATCCGGGCCGTCGTGCATGGCGACGAGTGGATCACCCGGTCGCACGATGTTGCGGCGTCGCAGTTCGAGCGGATCCATGTGCAGCGCGAGTGCCAGTTCGTGCATCGCCGATTCCACGGCGAACGCCGGCTGCGTCATCCCGTAGCCGCGCAGTGCCCCGCTCGGCACGGTGTTGGTGTACACCGAGTACGCGTCGTACCTCTTGTTGGGACAGCGGTAGATCATCACGGCCGCGCCGCCTGCGTACAGGGTTTCACCGCCGTGGTTGCCGTAGGCGCCCGTGTTCGACACGTTGCGGACCTGGAACGCCGTGAGGGTTCCGTCCGCCTTCGCGCCGAGCTTGACCGTCAGCTTCATCGGATGCCGCGGCGAAGCCGTGGTGAACTCCTCCTCGCGGGTGTACTCGAAGCAGACCGGCCGCCCGGTGTCCAGGGTGGCGAGCGCGACCAGATCCTCCGAGATCACTTCCTGCTTGCCGCCGAAGCCGCCGCCGACGCGTTTGCAGAACACGCGCAGCTGGTCCGGGCGCAGCGCGAACAGATAGGCGAGTTTGACCTTCGCGATGGACGGCGACTGCGAACTGGTGCGGACGTTCAGCCGGCCGTTCTCCATCCAGGCGATAGAGCCGTGGGTCTCGAGATGCGCGTGCTGTACGCGCGGTGAGAAGTACGTGCCTTCGTGGACCACGTCCGCCTCGGCGAACCCCGCGTCGACGTCGCCGATGTGCGCATGCATTTCGAGCAGGATGTTGTGGACGGGATCACGGGCGAACGGATCGTGCGCGCCGTGGAGTTGTGGCGCCCCCTCGGCCATCGCCTCTTCGGGGTCGAACACCGCCGGCAGCATCTCGTACGTGACGTCGACCCTGCGGCAGCCTTCTTCTGCCGCCGCGGCCGTGTCGGCCACGACCGCGACGACGCGTTGGCCGACGAAGCGGACCGTGTTGTCGAGGATGAAGGTGTCGTCCGGATCGACGAGGTGGTCGGTGTGGATCGCCGTGGTGAAGCGCCTGCGCGGCACGTCTTCCCAGGTGTAGACGCGCTGCACGCCGGGAACGGCGAGTGCGGCCGTCTTGTCGATCGAGACGATCCGGGCGTGCGCGTGCGGTGAGTGCAGCACCTTGAGGTGCAGCATGCCTTCGATGCGGGTGTCCATCGTGAACTCGGCGCGACCGGTCACCACGTCGTTGGCGGCCGGCGCCCCGACGCTCGTCCCGACGGCCTTCCCCGGCGCGGCCGTCTCCACGCCGACGACGCCCTTCACGGCGTCCTCGATCCCCCGATATCCGGTGCAGCGGCAGAGGTTGCCCTTCAGCGCCCGGGGCAGGTCCGCCTTCTGGGCCTCGGTGAACGTGGCCGCGGTCATGATCATCCCTGCGGTGCAGAAACCGCATTGGAACCCCGGGGCGTCGCGGAACTGGCGCTGCATCGGATGCAGGTTGCCCGGCGATCCGAGCCCCTCGATCGTGGTCACCGCCCGGCCCTCCGCACGGAACGCGGGGGTGATGCAGCTGTGTACCGGGTTGCCGTCCAGCCACACGGTGCACGCGCCGCAGTCGCCCGCGTCGCACCCCTTCTTGACGCCGTGGTGGCCGAGGGAGCGGAGGAACGTGCGCAGGCACTGGCCGGGTTCCGGTTCCTCGTCGAAGCTCTTGCCGTTCACGATGTAGGTCATGACGGGCTCCCGGGCATGAGTTCGCGGCGAATCTCCTCGACGAAGTGCTTCGTCAGGTGGCGACGGTGGTCGGGGGTTCCGTTGGGATCTGCGAACCAGACGTCGGTGGGGATGACGTCGATGCTCTGCTGCAGCGTTGCGGCATCGGGCATGCTGTCGAAAGCCATGCGCACAGGGCGCGTGGTGCCCGCTGTGACGGTGAGCAACAGGTCGCTCGTTCCCGGCGTCTGCGTACCGATGAGGAACACCGTCGATCGGCCGAGGTGGGTGAGCGTGAAGCGGCGGTGCGTGGTGCGTTTCCGCAGGGCGTGTGCCGGAATGTCGATGCGCCGCAGGATTTCCCCGGGCGTGAGGATGTTCTTGTGGTCGCCGGTCACGAAATCGAGGGCATCGACGATGCGCGTGGACCCGTCCGGAGCCCACAGCTCGTACTGCGCCTCGAGTGCCACCGTCAGCGTGATCATGGGGCCGGCGGGCAGGGACATGCAGACGTTGCCGCCGACGGTCGCCGAGTTCCAGACCTTGAACGAGGACAGGAACGCCTCGCAACTCGTCGCGAAAAGGCCGCCCGCGGTCCAATCGGCAGGCGGTGCGAAGGCATACAGGTCGCGGATGGTGCACGTGGCGCCGATTTCAAGGCCCTTGTCGCTCGGGACGAGCGGGTCCCAACGCAACGCCGTCAGGTCGATCAGGCGGCGCAGGCTCGGTTGCTCCGCCGAGAACAGCCACGTTCCGCCCGCGAGCCAGGCGTCGCCTTCGCACCAGTCCGCGCCTGGACGGTCGGACGGCGAACGGATGACTTCGGTGATGGTGTTGAGGTCCATGGGAAGTGATCTCCCTCGGCGCTCATCGAGCGACGGATCGCCTGCCGACCGGTCAACCGATGTGCGATCGACGGGTCACGATGCGACAGAGTCCCGGCCGGCCGCTGCGGTCGAACTGCCCGAAGGAGGACCGGCGGGTGCAGAAATTCCATTCCAGGATACGCAGGACCGGCGAGGCCCGCCAAGCGAGCGCTGCGGCGCAGGGCGGCTGCGCCCGTGCCGTGAGAGGGCCGGCGCCGGCCGTGAAGCCGGTGCTCATCTGAGCGCCGGACGGTGGCAGTCGTCGATCTTCGGGGCAGGCCACCGGTACGGCCCTCGGATGGACCATCGTGTATCTGCGATACGCCTGATACCCCCACCGTTGTTGGATAGTTGGCCTATTCTCCTCCCGTGGACCAGCTGATCGCCGAAGACCCGCCCCGCATAGGTCCCTACCGACTGATCGCCCGGCTGGGCGCCGGCGGCATGGGCCTCGTCTATCTGGGTCGTTCCGAGGGCGGCCGTACCGTCGCCGTGAAAGTCGTTCAGGCCGAGTACGCCGGGCACCCCGAGTTCCGCAGGCGCTTCGCCCGCGAAGTGGCCGCCGCACGGCGGGTGGGCGGGAGTTGTACGGCAGCCGTGCTCGATGCCGATCCCGAGGCCGCCATCCCCTGGGTGGCCACCCAGTACATCCCGGGGCCCGACCTGCACGCCGTGGTCGCCAAGGACTTCGGGCCACTGCCCGAGCACTCCGTCCACACCCTTGCCAACCGCCTTGCCCTCGCCCTCCGGGCCGTGCACGAGGCGGGCCTGATCCATCGCGACCTCAAGCCGTCCAACGTCCTCGTCACCGTCGACGGCCCCCGTGTCATCGACTTCGGCATCGCACGGGCGATGGACAGCCTCGCCGAGGACAACAGCCTGCACACCCGCACCGGCATGCTGATCGGTTCCCCCGGCTTCATGTCGCCGGAACAGGTCCGCGGCCTCGAACTCACCCCTGCCAGCGACGTCTTCTGCCTGGGTGCCGTCCTCGTCTACGCCGCCACCGGCCGCCTCCTCTTCGGCGCCACCGACACCGGCCTCAACGCCCACCTCTTCCGGGTCGCCGAGGAGGAGGCGGACCTGACCGGTGTACCGGAGACGCTGGTCGACCTCGTACGCGCGTGCCTGCACAAGGACCCGGCCCAGCGGCCCACTCCCCAGGAGGTGGCCGAGCGCACGGCGACGGATCAGGCCGGGGAATGGCTGCCGGGCGCGGTCCTGGCGCAACTCGGCCGCCATGCCGCCGAGTTGCTGGACTACGCGCCCTCGGCGCCTGCCAGGGCCCCCGCCGAAGCCCCGGCCCGGGCCCCCGCCGAAACGCCCGACTCGCAGCCCCGACCCCTGCCGTCCCCGCCGCCTGCGTACGCCCCGACGGCCCCCGCGCACTACGATCCCGCGCAGGGATTCGGACCACCCCCGGGCCCGCCCCCGAGCGCCTGGTCCGCACCCCCGCCCCCGGGCTACCCGCAGGATCCGGTGGCCCCGCACCCCAGGCGCTGGTGGGGCCTGGTGGTGATCTGCCTGGCGCAGCTGACGGTGCTGTTCCAGGCCACGACCGTGAACCTGGCGGTGCCGTCCATCAGGGCCGCCCTGCACCTCAACGCAGCCGACCTGACTCCGGTGATCAATGCCTATGTACTGGCCTTCGGCGGGCTGTTGCTGTTCGGCGGGCACATCGCCGACGTCGTGGGGCGTAAACGGACGTTGATCATCAGCCTGGTCGGATTCGCGGCGGCCTCCGCGCTCGCCGGATCGGCCGGCGATTCCGGGACGCTGGTCTGGGCCCGCGCCGCGCAGGGCGTCTTCGCCGCGCTGCTGACACCGTCCGCGCTGTCGCTGGTGGCCACCGGCTTCACCGACCCGAAGGAGCGCAGCAGGGCCTTCGGGATCTACGCCGCGATCGCCGTCGGCGGTGTCGCGCTCGGGCTGTTCACGGGCGGATGGCTCCTCGAGATCCTGGGCTGGCGCTGGACCCTGTACGCCGGCATCCCCCTTGCCGTAATCGCCCTGATCGGCACGGTCACCCTGGTGCACGACCACCCCGGGCGCACCGGCGCCCGGCTCGACGTGCTCGGCGTGCTGCTCGGCACCGCGGGAATCGCCGCCCTCACCTACGGCTTCGACGACGCCGGGTCGCGCGGTTGGGCCGACGGCCAGACCGTGGTCCTGCTCGCGGCGGGCATCGTCCTGCTCGCGGTCTTCCTGTGGTGGCAGACCCGGACGTCGGGCCCCGTCCTTGCGCCGTACATCGTCAAGGACCGCAACCGCGTCGGCTGCGTCCTCGCCATGCTCCTGGCCGGCGTCGGCAGTCTCGCCCTGCTCGCGTCCCTGGCCTTCTCCCTGCAGCACATCCTCGGCTACCCCCCGGTCCGGGCCGGAGGGGCCTTGATGCCGATGGTCGCCGCGATCGTCATCGGCTCCACCCAGGTCTCGGCCCGCCTGCTGCACCGCGCCGGGCCCCGCGTCCTGATCGTGGCGGGCTTCGTGATCGCGGCCCTCGGCCTGGCGCTCCTGACCGGCTTCGAGGCCGGCGGCGCGTATTCCACCCAGGTACTGCCCGGCACGCTCCTCACCGGCTTCGGCATCGGCCTGGCCTCCATGCCGATCTTCGCCACCGCCACCGTCGCGACCCCGCCGCACTCCGGCGCCACCTCGGCTGTCATCGCCGCGTCCCACCAACTGGGCCAGGCGCTCGGCTCGGCGCTGCTCAGCACCGTACTCACCAGCCGCCTGCGTCTTGCGTCACGGCTGCCCGAGGCGCTCGCCGCAGCGCTTCTGCACAGCTACACCACCCTCCTTTGGTGGGCGGCCGGCAGCATGCTGCTCGCGGGCCTGATCGCCGGCCTGCTGGTCACGGCCAAGGCCCCCAAGGGCAGCACGGCGCCGGTCCACACGGCAGCCTGGTGACCGCCCTGCGGCGTGCCCGCAGAGGAGTCGTCGCCACCTTCGCCCTCGTCGGCGTGGTGAACGGCGTTCTGGCGGCCAGGCTGCCGGGGCTGGCCGCCAAACTCGGCCTGGACACTGGCGACGTGGGGCTGGTCATCCTCTCCTGGGGCGTTGCGGCCACGGTGACCATGCAGTGCATGCGCTGGATCGTCGCGGCGCCGGGAAACCGGCTGTTGCTGCGCGTCGGCACCCTGCTGGTCACCGTCACCGTCGGGCTCACCGCCCTCAGCCCCTCGTTTCCCCTGCTGCTCGCGGCCGCCGCCGGCTTCGGGGTCGCCTCCGGCATGGCCGAGGCCATGATGAACGCCCAGGGCAGCCTGGTCGAACGCCGCGCCGCGCGCCCCCTGATGAACGGCTTCCACGCCGGATGGAGCGCCGGTGCGGTGGCCGGCGGACTCCTCGCCGTGCTGCTCTCCGCGCTGGACGTCCCCTATACCGCCTCGGTGCTGGGCGTCGCGGCCGTCGCCTTCCCGTTCGCCCTCGCGGTGGGCCGGACCCACCTCGACGAGCCCGTCGAAGCGGAGGAGTCCACGCCGCGCCGCAACCTTCCCGGCATCGTCTACCTGATCGGCGCCGTGGCCTTCCTGGCGCTCCTCCTCGAAGGGCTGGTGGCCGACTGGAGCGGCCTTCTCCTCGCCCGCGACCTGCACACGACGCAAGCCGTCGCCGCGATCGCCTATCCGGTGTACGAACTCGCCACGTTCTCCGGGCGGCTCTTCGGCGACCGGCTCCGGCTGCGCTTCGGCAGCCGGTCGCTCCTCGCGGCCGCCGGCACCACGACCGCGCTGGGCGTACTGCTGGTGGTGTCGGCCCCTTCCGCCGTCCGGGCCATCGCCGGATTCGCCCTGACGGGGCTGGCCGTCTGCATCGTGGTGCCCCTGTGCATCTCCCTGGCCGGAGCCGTGGCCCCCGGCCGCCCGGACGCCGCGATCGCCCAGGTGTCGGCGATCGGCTACGCGGGGCTGCTGGTGGGGCCCGTCCTGATCGGCTTCGTCGCCGAAGCCACCTCGCTCCGTACCGGCATCGCCACGGGCATCGCGGTCGCCCTCCTCATCACCGCCGCCTCCCGCCGCATGCCCCACGGGCCGGCCGCTGCCTCGGAGTTCACCACACAGCCGTCCGAAGGCCCGGCCGAAGTGCCGTCACGGCGCGACACGGCCGCGCTGTGATCGTCGCACCGCAGACTCCCGCCGTGGGGACCAACGGAGCAGCCAGTATCGGGCGCCCGGCGGCAGACGGATTCTCGCCGGGGTGCAACGGCTCCCGGCGCTGGCGCGGCCGAAGGTGGGCGAGAAGCCGCTGCTGCCGCGCGATATCGACGACAAGCTGGTGCCGGCGCACTGGCGCAAGGCGGTGTACGCGGACGCCGAGCTGCCCCAGGGGGCGGTGGACCGTGACGCCTATGTGGTGTGCGCGCTGGAGCAGCTCTTCCGCGCGCTCAAGCGCCGTGACGTTCCGCGCCTACGACCTGCTGCGGATCTTCGGCCGCGAGGGCCACCCCACCCCGCCGGGGCAGGCGTTCGCCGAGTACGGACGCATCGCCAAAACGGTGCACCTGCTCACCGTCGTCGACCCCGTCGATGGCACCTACCGGCGGCAGATGCACAAGCAGCTGACGGTCCAGGAGTCCCGCCACAAGCTCGCCCGCGACATCTGCCACGGCGGGCTGTCCCCGCTCAAGCACGAGAACCTCAACTGCCTGGGCCGCTACAGCTTCACCGCCTCCACCCCGGCCGCCGGGTCACTGCGGCCTCTGCGCGACCCGGACGCTGTCGACCTCGACGATGACGACGAGTGCGCTGCGCCGTTCGGGTGATGCCGCGCGACCAACTATTGTCACCCGTTCGTCGGCCTCTCGCCGCTGGGGGTGGCACTGCGACCTCGGTCACCGTCCGCACCCCCGCCGGATCGGGCCCGGTCCCCGTCACCGTCACCACCCCCGGCGGCACCGCCGTCTTCGGCACCTTCTACTACCTCCCCGCCCCGCTGCTGACCGCGATCACCACCGACGCAGGCTCCGCCATGGGTCCCTACACTGGGGGCGGCACCGCAGTCATCACCGGGACCAACCTGGCCGGAGCCACCTCGGTGCGCTTCGGCTCCCGAACGGCCACCATCGAGTCCGCCACCGATACCACCGTCACCGTCACCATCCCCGCCGTCCCGTCCTTCGGCCCGGTCCCCGTCACCGTCATCACCCACGGCGGCAGCGCCGGCGGCCTGACCTTCGTCTACCTCGACACCCCCACCCTGACCGGCGCCAGCCCCGCCTCCGGACCCACCGGCGGCGGCACCGACATCACCCTCACCGGCGACCACCTGGCCACCACCCAGGAGGTCACCTTCGACAACGCGCCCGCACCGTTCACCGTCATCTCCGACCAGATGATCAACGCCACCGCCCCGCCCCACCCCGCCGGCGACGTCACCATCACGGTCACCACCCTCGGCGGCAGCGCCAGGAGCACCTACACCTACCTCGACGGCCCCGCCGTCTGACCCTGCCGCCACCCGACCACTGGTTGGCGGTAGCGCCAGTTCCGCTTCGAGGTCGGCCTTGGGGCCAGCGGAACAGCCGGTAACGCTAAGGGCTTGCAGATGATTTACCCGTAGCTTCCCGGTTCGGTGGTCGTTGGTGTGCTATGGAAGCGATCGAAGACATAGCGGTGGCGCTGGCGGCGA
>NZ_JBFAJR010000027.1:0-106221 GCF_040655295.1 Streptomyces sp. NPDC050448
CCACCGCCTGCCCAGGCCGCCCCCCCCCCCGTCGGCCTCCGGCCCTTCCCATTGCCGGCCCACCGCGGGCCGCTCCCCAACGGGTACCTGCCCCCGCTGTTTCACGTGAAACAGCGGGTCCTGTTTCACGTGAAACAGCGGGTCGCGGATCAGCGGGCCGCCCCCGCGACCAGCCACCGGCCGGAGCGGGCGCGCAGCTGGAGGGTGACCATCCGGACCAGCATCATCAGGGTCATGGCCCACCAGAGAGCGGTCAGGCCGCCGCCCGCGGTCAGGGCGAGCAGGGCGGCCGGGGCGAACAGGGCGAGCGTCAGGAGCATCGCCCAGGCGAGGTAGCGGCCGTCTCCCGCGCCCATCAGAACCCCGTCGAGCACGAAGACGATGCCCGACACCGGCTGGGAGAGGGCCACGACCAGCAGGGCGGGCAGCAGGGCGTCCTCGACCGCGGGATCGCCGGTGAAGAGCGGGATGAACAGCGGGCGTGCCGCGACCACCAGTGCGCCCAGGACGATCCCGGAGGCGATGCCCCACTGCACCATGCGGCGGCAGACGGCCTTGGCTCCTTCGGTGTCGTCGGCGCCCAGGTAGCGGCCGATGATGGCCTGCCCGGCGATGGCGATCGCATCGAGAGCGAAGGCGAGCAGGCTCCACAGGGAGAGCAGTATCTGGTGGGCTGCGATGTCCGCGTCGCCGAGCCGCGCGGCCACAGCGGTCGCGATCATCAGGACGGCGCGCAGGGACAGGGTGCGCACCAGCAGCGGTACGCCGGCCTGGGCACAGGCCCGGATGCCCGAGGGGTCGGGGCGCAGGGAGGCCGCGTGTGTACGCGCTCCGCGGACGACCACGACGAGATAGGCACCGGCCATGGCGCACTGGGCGATCACCGTGCCCCAGGCGGAACCGGCGATGCCGAAGCCGGCGCCGTACACGAGGGCGCCGTTCAGGGCCGCGTTGAGGGCGAAGCCCCCGACGGCGACGTAGAGCGGGGTACGGGTGTCCTGGAGGCCGCGGATGACGCCGGTGGCGGCGAGCACCATCAGCATGGCCGGGATGCCCAGGGCCGAGATCCGCAGATAGGTGACCGCGTACGGGGCGACGGTGTCGGAGGCTCCGAAGAGGGAGATCAGAAAGGGCGCCGTGGGCAGCACGACGGCGACGACGGCGGCGCCGATCAGAAGGGCGAGCCAGATGCCGTCCATGCCCTGCCGGATGGCTGCCGGGAGGTCTCCCGCGCCGACCCGGCGGGAGACGGCCGCGGTGGTCGCGTAGGCGAGGAACACGAAGACGCTGACGGCGGTGGTGAGCAGGGCGGCGGCGACGCCGAGGCCGGCCAGCTGGGGGGTGCCGAGGTGCCCCACGATGGCACTGTCGGCCATCACGAAGAGGGGTTCGGCGACGAGTGCGCCGAAGGCCGGGACGGCGAGGGCGAGTATCTCGCGGTCGTGCCGTCTCGGGGCAGCCTCCACCGGGGCGAGCACCTGTGTCATGCGCTCAATCTAATCTTCCACAGGTAATAGACGCAACTGTGATTGAGTCCTTACTGGTGAGTTGACTTGGGCGTTCTCGGCACCCCGTTGGAGGCGTTCTCGGGACCAGGGCCAAGAAATTTCTCCCCCACAGCCGGTGGAGGAAGAAACTGCAGGTCAGTGTGGGTGTGTGGGGAGGGCAGGTGATTTTGTCCACAGCACCGTCCCCCGGTCCGTGCACAGCTTCCGGCGACTTACCCACAGCATTGGGTCGGTCATCCACATCTCATCCACACAGCCTGTGGATAACAAGATTGGCTGACGTCGCTCTCGGCCCTACCGTTGTTCGTTGCCCGACTTGCCGACAGCGGAATCGGGTGCCCCAAATGTCAGAGCCGTGTCATAGAAAGAGTGGCACGGCGAGGTCCGCGTTGCGGACGGGAGGAGGCGGCCCGGTGAGCATGCCCGAGCCCATGGACGACCCCTGGGCCGACAGCGGTCCAGGTGACCGTCTGCCCGCCCGTCCGCGCCGTAACAGCGACAGCCGGGGCCGCGGGGGCGAACAGCACGAGCGGGGCCGCGAGGGCGGCTCCTGGGACGGCGGTGGCGGCGGTTTCGAGCGCGTCCCGCCGCAGGACCTCGACGCCGAGCAGTCGGTGCTCGGCGGCATGCTGCTGTCCAAGGACGCGATCGCGGACGTGGTCGAGGTCATCAAGGGCCACGACTTCTACCGGCCCTCGCACGAGACGATCTACCAGGCGATCCTCGACCTGTACGCCAAGGGCGAGCCGGCCGACCCGATCACGGTCGGCGCCGAGCTGACCCGCCGCGGTGAGATCAGCAAGGTCGGCGGGGCCTCGTACCTGCACACCCTCGTCCAGTCGGTCCCGACCGCGGCCAACGCCGAGTACTACGCGGAGATCGTCCACGAGCGGGCGGTGCTGCGCCGCCTGGTCGCCGCCGGTACGAAGATCACGCAGATGGGATACGCGGCGGACGGCGACGTCGACGAGATCGTCAACAGCGCCCAGGCCGAGATCTACGCCGTCACCGAGCAGCGGACCTCCGAGGACTACCTGCCGCTCGGCGACATCATGGAGGGCGCGCTCGACGAGATCGAGGCCATCGGCTCGCGCAGCGGCCAGATGTCGGGCGTCCCGACCGGGTTCACGGACCTCGACTCGCTGACCAACGGCCTGCACCCGGGCCAGATGATCGTCATCGCGGCCCGTCCCGCCATGGGTAAGTCCACGCTCGCGCTGGACTTCGCGCGTGCCTGTTCCATCAAGAGCAACCTGCCGAGCGTGATCTTCTCCCTGGAAATGGGGCGCAACGAGATCGCGATGCGCCTCCTGTCGGCGGAGGCCCGGGTGGCCCTGCACCACATGCGCTCGGGCACCATGACGGACGACGACTGGACCCGGCTGGCCCGCCGGATGCCCGACGTCTCCGCCGCCCCGCTCTACATCGACGACTCCCCGAACCTGTCGATGATGGAGATCCGGGCGAAGTGCCGGCGCCTCAAGCAGCGCAACGACCTCTCGCTCGTCGTCATCGACTACCTCCAGCTGATGCAGTCGGGCGGCTCGCGCCGACCCGAGAGCCGCCAGCAGGAGGTCTCGGACATGTCCCGAAACCTCAAGCTGCTGGCCAAGGAGCTCGAGGTGCCGGTGATCGCGCTGTCCCAGCTGAACCGTGGTCCCGAGCAGCGCACCGACAAGAAGCCGATGGTCTCCGACCTGCGTGAGTCGGGCTCGATCGAGCAGGACGCCGACATGGTGATCCTGCTGCACCGCGAGGACGCGTACGAGAAGGAGTCGCCCCGCGCGGGCGAGGCGGACCTGATCGTGGCGAAGCACCGTAACGGCCCCACGGCGACCATCACGGTCGCCTTCCAGGGCCACTATTCGCGGTTCGTGGACATGGCCAACACGTAGCATCCGATCATGGATGCCGTATCGGAAGATCTGGATCTGCTCCCCGCGACCCGGCGTGCGTTGAGGCACCGGATCGCCGTCGCGCAGAGCGAGGGACGGGCGCCGTCGGTGGTGGCGGCCGTGGCACGCGGCGGCGAGGTGGTCTGGGAGGGCTCCCGGACCTCCGCCGAGGGGCACGGGCCCGACGGGAACGTGCAGTACCGGATCGGTTCGATCAGCAAGACGTTCACCGCTGTTCTGGTGATGCGCCTGCGCGACGAGGGCCTGCTGCGGCTCGAGGACCCGCTGGAGAAGCACCTGCCGGGGACAGGCGCCGGCGAGGTGACCATCGCCCAGCTGCTGGCCCACAGCGGCGGGTTGGCGGCGGAGACGCCGGGTGAGTGGTGGGAGCGCACGCCCGCGGCGCTGCGGCCCGAACTCGCGGACGTGCTGGGCGAGGAGCCGTTCCGCTTCCAGCCGGGTCGGCGGCACCACTACTCCAACCCGGGCTACACGCTGCTGGGTTCGCTCGTGGAGGCCGTACGCGGGAAGCCGTGGGAAGAGGTGCTCCGGGCCGAGGTGCTGGAGCCGCTGGCTCTGGACCGCACGGCGGCGCAACCGCAGGCTCCGCACGCGGGTGGCTGGGCGGTGCATCCGTGGGCCGACGTGATGATGCCCGAGCCGCTGGAGGATCTGGGGCTGATGGCTGCGGCCGGACAACTCTGGTCCACGACACGCGACTTGGCGCGGTTCGCGGTTTTCCTCGCGCGTGGCGACGAGCGGGTACTGAGCGCGGAGACCGTACGGGAGATGCGGACGCCGGCCTCTCCGCCGGAGCCCGGCCTCGCCGAGCTCGGCTACGGGCTCGGCATGCAGCTGACCGACAGCTGCGGGCGCAGGCTGGCGGGCCACAGCGGTTCGCTGCCGGGGTTCGTCGCGGGGCTGTGGCTGAGCGAGGCGGACGACGTGGCGGCCGTGGTACTGGCGAACTGCACGTCGGGCCTGCCCGCCTCGGCGGTGGCCGCGGACCTGGTGGCGATCGTCGCGGACGCGGAGCCGCGATTCCCGCAGCCGTGGCGGCCGTTCCGGGAGACCGACCCGGTCGCCCTCGAGCTGTGCGGCCCCTGGTACTGGGGTACGTCGGCGCAGGTGCTGCGGCTGAAGGCGGACGGGCTGCTGGAGCTCGCCCCGGTGGGCGCGACGGGTCGCTCGGCCCGGTTCCGGGCGGAGCCCGACGGCAGTTGGACCGGCCTCTCCGGCTACTACGCGGGGGAGACGCTGCGGGCGGTCCGGCGCGAGGACGGTTCGGTGAGCCACCTCGATCTGGGCTCGTTCGTGTTCACGAGGGAGCCGTACGACGCCCAGGCCCCGGTGCCCGGCGGGGTGGACCCGCAGGGCTGGCGGGGCATCGGCTAGTGCGGTGAGCGGAAGGTTTGCCGGGCCGGTGAACCTTTCCGGTCCCAGCACCAGCGCATCGGCCGGCAGGCTCAGGCGACGAGTTCGCGCTCCAGCGGGGTGCGGAAGCGCGGGGTGATCCGGGCGTCGCCCACCCATCGGGCGAGGCGGGCCGCCTCGGCCGTGACCGCCTCCTCGGCGGCGCGGCCGGGGTCGCCCAGCAGTCGCCAGACGATCTCGCCGTCCGCGCGCTGGGCCCAGCCGCCGACGATCTCGCCGTTCCACCAGACCGTCGGGCCGATGTTGCCGGCGTAGTCGAAGAGCGCGGGCCGGAGGGCAGGATCGAGGTGGAAGCCCCGGTCGGCCCAGCCCATGCCGCTGGGGTCGAGGCCGGGCAGCAGCGCGGCCCAGGGCTCCGGAGCGGGTTCGGATGCGGTGTCGCCGGGGCTGACGAGGGCGGTGCTGCCGTCGTCGAGGCGGACCTGGTCGGGGCCGACGACGGCGAGGGCCTTGCGGACGTCGGTGAGGGTCCAGCCCGTCCACCACTTGAGGTCTGCCTCCGTGGCCGGACCGTAGGCGTACAGCCAGCGACGGGCGATCTCGGCGCGGGCCTCGGCTGCGGGTACAGCGGGCCAGGGCTCGGTGTGCACCCAGCGGTACTGGCTGGAGGTCCACGATCCGCGCGGCCGGTCACGGCGGATCCGGCCGTCGGCGGCCAGGAGCCGGATCACACGGGTGGCGACGCCGGTCACGGTCTCGTATTTCTTGCCCCGGCCGATGGTGATCTTCTTGCGCAGTGCGGGCACGGCCTCGGAGAGCTGGCTGCCGGTGCAGGGGCCTCCGGTATCGAGGGCGTCGAGCGCGGCGGCCTCGGCCTGGGCCAGCCAGTCGGCATCGAGCCCCTGGCCGTCCTCGTCGAGGTGTCTGAGGAAGGCGCGGCGCTCCTTGACGGCGATTCCCCGGGCGGTGGAGGCGTCCACGTACGGGGCGAGTTCCGTGGAAACGGCGAAGAGCGTACGGCGCATGCTGAGCAGCCGGACGAGGGAGACGTCCTCGTAGAGCGCCTGCTCGACGACGGCGGGGCCGCCTTCCGCCAGCCGGGCGCGGGCGGAGAGGAACACGGTCGCGGCGTCGGTGGCGTGCAGGGCGACGACGGCGTCCGCAGCCTCGGCGGCTGTGGCGGCATGCGCCGAGGGGGCCAGACGGTGCCTGCGGCCGAGCCGGTGGCGACGCTCGGCGGTGGTGACGAGGGGGAGGCTGGGGCTCATCCTCCCGATCGTAGGCCGGGCCACCGACCCCGGCCCGGCCTGTCCTACGGGCGATCAGAGGGAGAGTTTGAACCCGACGTGGGACGCGGTGAACCCGAGCCGCTCGTAGAAGCGGTGGGCGTCGGTGCGGGTCACGTCCGAGGTGAGCTGGACGAGTTGGCAGTTCTCCCGGCGGGACCGGTCGATGGCCCATTGGACGAACCGGGTGCCCAGGCCGCTGCCGCGTTCGTCGGCGTGGACTCGTACGCCTTCGATGATCGAGCGGGTGGCTCCCTTGCGGGAGAGTCCGGGGACGATCGTGAGCTGGAGGGTGCCCACGACGCGACCTTCGCGGACCGCTACGAACACGTGCTGGTGGGGGTCATCGGCCAGGCGCTTGAACGCCGCGATGTACGGGGTGAGGTCGTCGGGGGATTCGCGGGTGGCACCGAGGGGGTCGTCCGCGAGCAGGGCGACGATGGCGGGCAGGTCCTCCTCGGTGGCGGGGCGGATCGCAGGCTCGGCGGGGTTGGTCATGGAGACGCTCCTTTCTCAGCCCGCTGCCACGGTGAGCGGGGCCCAGCGGCGGGTCCAGTCGCCGGGGAGGCCGGGGATGTCGCGGGTCATGACGGCGTTGAAGGCCACGGAGCCGAGGCCGCGCTCCTTGAGCCAGGTCAGGAGTTCCTCGTGGCGTACGTCGATGTCGGTCCGCAGCGGCCGGTCGGTGGCGGCGGCGAGAGCGGTCACGAGTGCCTGGGCGCCGGCCGTGTCGCGCGCGATCAGCGGGCCGATGACGTGGGTCTCCATGTTGGGCCAGATCGCGGCGTAGCCGACGAGCTCGCCCCGGCCGTCCTCGGCGACCAGCAGCCGGTCCGCGAAGGCGGGAAGCCGCGTGATCATGTGGGTCCGGTCGGTACCGAAGACCTCGGTGTCCAGGCGGAGGATCCGCGGGATGTCCTCGCCGGCCGCCGGCCGGACCGCCACGGAGCCCGGCTCCGGCTCCGCAGGGTCTTTGCGGAACGTGCCCCGGAGCATTTCCGCGCGGCCGATGGTGGCGAAACCGAGCTCCTCGTACAGCGGGCGGCCGTAGGGAGTGGCGTGGAGGGTGAGGGGGACGCCCTTGAAGAGGTCGTCGCAGATGTACGTCATCAGGCGGCGGCCCAGGCCCTGGCGGGCATAGCGCTCGGCGACGAGGACCATTCCGATGGCGGCCAGTTCCGGGCCGGAATGGCTGTGGCCGTACGAGGTGACGATGCAGGCGGCGGCGAGCCCTTGTCCGTCGGGGGCATCGATGCCGTAGCCGTTGCCCGCAGCGATGAGCAGCCCCCACTTGTGGTCCTCGCGCGGCCATCCGCGGTCTTCGGACAGGTCGGCGCAGTGTCGGAGGTCGTCCACGGTCAGCGCACGGATCGGCAGGTCGGTGAGGTGTGGTGGTGTCACGGGCCCAGAGTGGATCATCAGATGGAGGGCGTCCAGAGGATTTGGGGTGGATGTTTCACGTGAAACATCGCGCTGTCTCCCTCGAGTACCGCGCGGGGCCTCCCGGTGAGACCAGGCGATGTTTCACGTGAAACACGCTGTTTCTGCCCCGGCTGCCGCCGGGAGGTGCCCCCGGTGAAATGAACGGGCTAGCCTCGACTGCCATGACCCTCCTGCACCTCTTCGATCTCGACGGGACGCTGATGTACGGCTCGGCGGCGCCGGTCGAGATCTCGCGACAGCTCGGCCTGAGCGCGGAGATCGCCGAGCTGGAGCGATCGTTCGCCGCGCGGGAGATCGGGCCGCACGAATTCTCGGTGGCGGCACATGCGCTGTGGGCGGGGCTGACGCCCGCGCACGTCCGTGCGGCGTTCGACGGAGCTCCGTGGCTGGCGGGGATTCGTGAGGTGTGGCGTGAGATCAGGGAGCGCGGGGACTACTGCGCGGTCATCTCGTTGTCGCCGTCGTTCTTCGTGGAACTGCTGCTGGAGTGGGGCGCGCATGCCGCGCACGGCTCGGTGTTCCCGGAGGTGCCCTTCACCCGGCCCGTGGAGGCGACCGGGATCCTGACGCCCGAGGGCAAGGTCACGGTGGCGGACCGGCTGTGTGCGCAGTTCGGGGTGGGCCGGGCCGACTGTGTTGCGTACGGGGATTCGTCGACTGACGCGGTGCTTTTCGAGGCCGTTTCGGTGTCGGTGGCAGTCAACGCGCGGCCCTGTCTGGCGGAGCGGGCGACGTATGTCTACGAGGGGCGAGACCTGCGAGAGGCGTATCAGCTGGTCGGGGTGGGGCGCTCGGAAGTCGGAGCATCCTAAGGGGGAAGCGGGTTCGAAACGCGGATTTTCCGCGTTTCCCCGCGAGTAGTTGGGGCGGCTGGCAGGCTTTGAGGCCCGGAACCACGGATTCGAAGGCCGTGGCGTGCTTACCGACCGAGATGTTCGAAGCGAGGCACCGCATGGACGCTCCGCCCCCCAGATCGGCCAGATGGACGGCCCGGATACCGTCCGGGGGCGGTGCGGTCGAGCCCTCCCCGGACGCGCTGCTCATCCGCCGGACCCTCGCGGAGATCGCACCGATCGCCGACAAGGTGACCTCGTACTTCTACGCCCTGGTGTTCACGGGGCACCCGGAGGTGCGGGGCATGTTCCCGGCAGCCATGGACGCACAGCGAGACCGGCTGCTGAAGGCGCTGCTGACCGCGGCCGAGCACATCGACAACCCGGACGTGCTCGTGCCCTATCTGCGCCGACTCGGCACCGGGCACCGCAAGTACGGCACGGCGGCCGGACACTATCCGGTGGTGGGCGAGGCCCTGATCGGCGCGCTGGCCCGGTACGCGGAGCACACCTGGGGCCCCGAGGCGCAGGCCGCGTGGGTGCGGGCCTACACCGCGATGTCCCAGATCATGATCGACGCGGCGGCCGAGGACGAGGTGAAGACCCCCGCGTGGTGGCACGCGGAGGTCGTCTCGCACGATCTGCGCACCCCGGACATCGCGGTGCTGACGGTCCGCCCCGACCAGCCGTACTCCTTTCTGGCGGGCCAGTACACGAGCCTGGAGACCCCGTGGTGGCCCCGGGTGTGGCGGCACTACTCGTTCGCCTCGGCGCCGCGCGCCGACGGACTGCTGTCCTTCCACGTCAAGGCCGTTCCGGCGGGCTGGGTATCCAATGCGCTGGTACGGCACGCCCGGCCCGGCGACGTACTGCGGCTCGGACCGCCGGCCGGGTCGATGGTGGTGGACCACACCACCGACAACGGGATGCTGTGCCTGGGCGGCGGTACCGGCATCGCCCCGATCAAGGCGCTGATCGAGGACGTGGCGGTGCACGGTGAGCGCCGCCCGGTGGAGGTGTTCTTCGGGGCGCGCAGCGACGGCGACCTGTACGACAAGGACACCCTGCTGGGGCTGCAGCGTTCCCATCCGTGGCTCTCGGTGCGCCCGGTGGTCTGCGACGGCCTGGCGGGGCAGCTGCCCCAGGCGGTCGGCGAGCACGGGCCGTGGAGCTCGTACGACGCGTTCATATCGGGGCCGCCCGCGATGATCCGCAGCGGTGTCGACGAGCTCAAGCGGATCGGGATACCCGGGGACCGGATCCGCTTCGACGCGGTCGAGGAGCTGGTGGGCGCGGCCGGCTGAGACCCGGGCCGACGCGACCCGGGCCGACGCGACCCGAGCCGGGCCGGCCCGGGCCGAGGGCACCCGAGGTCGGGGTCAGCCCAGGTCAGGGGCGTGCATGGCGCGCACGCCCTCGATGTTGCCGTCGAGGTAGTGGCGCAGGGACAGCGGGACGAGATGGACGGCGGCGATGCCGACCCGGCTGAAGGGCACCCGGACGATCTCGTACTCGCCCTCGGGCTCGTCGACTTCGGGCCCGTGCCGCTGACTGGGGTCCATGGATTCGAGGTGGCAGACGAAGAAGTGCTGCACCTTCACGCCGGTCACTCCTCCGTCGGCGATGTGCTCGACGGTGTCGACGAAGCAGGGCACCACATCGGTGATCTTCGCGCCGAGTTCCTCGTGGATCTCTCGGTGGAGGGCGTCGACGACGGTGGCGTCCGAGGACTCCACTCCCCCGCCGGGAGTGAGCCAGTACGGGTCGACGCCGGGCTTGGTGCGTTTGATGAGGATCAGGTCGTCACCGTCGAGCAGGATCGCGCGGGCGGTGCGTTTGACCACGGGACGTTCGGTCATGGGAGAAGAGTGGCCCAGACTGCGGTGTCTGAAACGCGTGTCGGCGAAACGCGCCGCACGCCGGAAGCGGAGGCTCACCAGTGCGCGGCGGCACGCAGCAGCCGGTCGTGCGCACGGGCGAGGTGCGCGAGGGCGAGGCTGCCGGCCCGTACGACGAGGAACCAGGTGCGCAGCGGCGGTACGGGCGGCTCGAGCAGGGCGACGATCTGTCCGCGGTCGAGGGCGTCCTGGCACAGATACCGAGGCAGGACGGCGAGTCCTGCGCCGGCCCGGACGCATTCCAGTACGGCTCTGAGGTCGGGGGCGACGACGGTGGCGGCATCGGGCCGGGTGCCGGGGCGGGTCTCGAAGACCGCGGCCCAGTAGCGGGCGACGAGCGGCAGGGTCTCGTGGACCTCGACGAGCGGAATGCCGTCGAGGGCGCCGGGGCCGCTCTCGCGCAGCCGGTCCGGACCGACGAGGGCGGCCCAGTAGGGCGCGGCGACCAGGACGTGCTCCTCGTCGCACAGGGCGGTCGCGCTGAACAGTCCGCCGCGTGGTTGGGCGGTGGTGACGACGAGGTCGTGGTGGCCGGCGGCGAGCCCGTCGAGGGTCTCCTCGGCGCCGGTTTGCAGGACGGTGCGCAGGGTGTGCCCCTGGCCGACGAGCGGTGCGAGGGCGGGCAGGACGCGCAGGCACAGGAACTCGGGGGGACCGGCGAGGTGCAGGGTGCGCAACGCGCCGGCGGCCTCCCGCTCCGCCTCGGTGATCTGCAGCAGGGCGTCGAGGTGCGGGGCGGCCTTGTGGGCGAGTTCGTCGCCGACGGCGGTGGGGGTGACCCCGCGGGCCCTGCGGTGGAACAGCGGTCGGCCCAGCTGGCGTTCGAGGGTGCGGATCTGGGACGTGACGGCGGGCTGGGACAGCCCGAGGAGCGTGGCGGCCCGGGTGAACGAGCCCGCCCGGTGCACGGCGACGAAGGTGCGCAGCAGGGCCAGGTCCATGAAGGCCCCTCTCGGTGGGGGCCTTCAACTATAAATATGCCGATAGGCCCCTGTCGTTACCGTGATTGGACTCTGACGCTGGGTCAATTAGCCTTGTCCGCGTGGTTCTTCGCGCGCGGAACCCGGGGCGGTCCGAGCCACTAGGGGGGAGGCTCGGACTGCCCATGTCCCCGGCTGCTCAGGCGTCGCCCGCAGCGACGTCGAGGGCGTGCAGCACGTCTGCGACCAGGTCCTCGGTGTCCTCGGCCCCGGCGGACAAGCGGATGAACCCCTCCGGGACGGAGTCGCCGCCCCACCGTCCGCGCCGCTCCGCGGTGGACCGTACGCCGCCGAAGCTGGTGGCGTCCTCCACCAGGTGCAGGGCGGCCATGAAGCGTTCGGCGTGCGCGCGGTCCGGCAGGGTGAAGGAGACGACGGATCCGAAGCCCCGCATCTGCCGGGCGGCCGTCTTGTGCGACGGGTCCGCGGGCAGCCCCGGGTAGCGCAGCCCGGTCACGTCCGTACGGTCGGCCAGCGCCCCCGCGACGGCCAGGGCGTTGGCCCACTGGCGCTGGGCGCGCAGCTGGATGGTGGCCAGGGAGCGGTGCGCGAGCCAGGCCTCCATCGGGCCCGGGATCGCGCCGACGATCTTGCGCCAGCGCCGGACGGCGGCGGCGAGCTCCGGGTCGCGGCAGACGACGTAGCCGAGCAGGAGGTCGCCGTGGCCGGTGAGGCCCTTGGTGCCGCTGGCGACGGAGAAGTCCGCGCCGAGTTCCAGGGGCCGCTGACCGAGCGGGGTGGCGAGGGTGTTGTCGACGGCGACCAGGGTGCCGCCCGCGTGGGCGGCCTCGACCAGGCGCCGTATGTCGCACACGTCGAGGCCGGGATTGGACGGGGTCTCGATCCACAGCAGCCTGGCCCCGTCGAGGACGCCGAGCTGCGCGTCGTCGCCGGTCGGGGCGGTGCGGACGTGGATCCCGTACGCCTCCAGTTGCTCGCGGACCAGCGGCAGCGCCTGGTAGCCGTCGTCGGGAAGGACGACGGTGTCCCCGGTACGGGCCTGCGAGAGCAGGACGGCGGAGACCGCGGCCATGCCGGAGGCGAAGGCGATGGTGTCCACGCCGTCCTGGCCGGGGGCTTCGAGTTCCCCGATGGCCCGTTCCAGCAGGGTCCAGGTGGGGTTGGTGTCGCGGCCGTAGGTGTACGGGCCCTCCACGTCGCCGGGGAGGTGGAAGTGGGCGGCGAAGACGGGGCCGGGCAGGGGCGGTTCGTTCTTGACGGGCTCGGGCAGTCCGGCGCGCACGGCCCGGGTGCCGTCGCCGAGCCCGTCCGGCAGGGCGGCCCCGGCTCCGGCTCCGGCCGCTGAGTCCGCCGCCGCTCTTGCGGCTGCCTCGTCGGCATGGTGGTTCATGCGGTGTGCTCCTTCACTGCCTCGCGGACGGCGTCCAACAGGCCCGCGCTCGCCGCCTCGACGAGCTCCAGGCACTGCTCGAACCCGTCGAGGGAGCCGTAGTAGGGATCCGGTACGTCGCCCCCGGCGGCCGTGGCCGCCGGGTCGTACGACCGCAGCAGCCGCACCTTGGCGGCGTCCTCGGGGGTGGGTGCGAGCGCCCGCAGGTGCCGCATGTGCCCGGCGTCGAGTGCGACGACGAGGTCGAGGCCGCCGAACCACGAGGCCCGGAACTGCCGGGCCCGGTGGCTCTGCTCGTAACCGGCGGCCTCCAGGACCGTGACGGCGCGCGGATCGGCGCCGTCCCCCTCGTGCCAGCCGTCGGTGCCGGCGCTGTCCACCTCGATCAGGCCCTCGAGTCCGGCCTCGGCGACGCGGGCGCGGAAGACGGACTCGGCCATGGGCGAGCGGCAAATGTTGCCCGTGCAGACGAAGCACACGCGGTACATGGGCGGTCCGCTCAGTTCTTCTCGGGCAGGGCCATGTTCACGGCCCAGGAGACGACGGAGATGATCAGGCCGCCGACCAGCGCGGTCCAGAAATTGTCGACGTGGAAGCTGAGGTCGAGCTGCGTGGCCAGCCAGGAGGTCAGCAGCAGCATCAGGGCGTTCACGACGAGGGTGAACAGTCCCAGGGTGAGGACGAACAGCGGCAGCGAGAAGAGCTTGACCACCGGTTTGACGATGATGTTGACCAGGCCGAAGACCAGTGCGACAAGGATCAGCGTCAGGGTCCTGCGCCCCAGGGAGCTCTGGTCGTCGAGCGTTATGCCGGCGAGCAGCCAGATGGCGACGGCCAGGGCTGCCGCGTTCGCGAGCGTCTTGACTACGAAATTCGTCATGTGTCTGATCGTGGCAGAGAAGATCCTGGTGGGACATCGGCAGATCAGCGGATGCCAGGAAACGCGAGAGAGCAAGGGGCACAACGACGATGAAGGCCTTCCGGCTGGACGAGCTCGAGGCGGAGCGGCTCGCGAACGACGGCGCCTATCTGCAGTTCCTGCGCGAACGGAACATGTCGGTCGGGCTGTACGCGCTCGACGCCGGCCAGGGCGACCCGCAGCAGCCGCACCGCCAGGACGAGGTGTACTTCGTGGTGAGCGGCCGCGCCTCGATCACGGTCGGGGAGGAGACGACGACGGTGGCGCGCGGCAGCGTCGTCTACGTCCCGGCCGGGGTGGTGCACAGGTTCCACCACATCACCGAGGACCTGCGGGTACTGGTGGTGTTCTCCCCGCCGGAGGCATAGCCGGCAGGCCCCGAACCGAGGGTCGGCCCCCTGATCCCCCTAGGGGGCGGATCAGGGGAGTCCGGGGGCTCGGGAGCCCCCGGCCGGGTGCGTGGCCTCCTAGCATCGAGTGCAGGAAGTCACGGATCAGGAAGAGGTTGAGGACATGGACGGCATCCGAGAGACATTCGCAGGCATGCCCTGGTGGGTTAAGTGGGTCGCGATCCCGCTTCTGGTGCTCTTCGTCTTCGGCGGCGCCATCACGAGCATCCTGAGCACCCTGATCGGGTTCGCCTTCAAGGTGCTGCTGTTCGTCGGCCTCGTCGCCGGCCTGGTCTTCCTCGTGAAGAAGTTCAGCGGCAGCGGTACGAAGTCCTCGTCCGGCGACTGGTAGACCCCTGGCACACCCCTTGGGTCAAGCCCGGGGAGTAACCCGGGCGGGGGAACATGAGGTGGCAAACCGCCCACACCACGGGAATCGGCGGATAGAGTGGCAATCTGTGCCGCTCCCTGGGTGCCGAAGGCCGTAGCGCCGCCCTGACCTGCGGTTGTCCGAAGTGCCAGCCGAGCATGACCCCCCAGGAACCGCGGCATGTGCGGGGGCGCCCCCCGCAGGGCGGGCCCTCCCGAGGCCCGCGCCACGCCTGGGGGTGAGCTTTGTCCACGGTTCACAATGCCGGTGTGCCAACGCTGATCGGTTCGGTGCAGCGGGCGTTGAGGCTGCTCGAAGCAGTGGGCTCCCACAGCGAGGGAGCTCCGGCGAAACAGCTGGCGCGCGAGGCCGGGCTCCCGCTCCCCACCGCGTACCACCTGCTGCGCACCCTCACGCACGAGGGCTATCTGCGGCGCGAGGGCGGAGTGTTCGTTCTCGGTGCCGCCGCAGGGCGGCTGGCGGTCAGCGGACTGCAGCAGAAACGTCGCAGCATGATCCTCGACTCACTCGCCCACTTCCGCGACGCGGTCGGGGCCCCCGTCTATTTCGCGGTGTTCCGCGACGGTGAGATCGAGCTCGTCGGCGTTTCGGACACCCCGGCCAGCCCTGCCGTCGAGGAGTGGGCCGATTTCCGTGCGACCGGCCATGCGCATGCCATCGGGCAGTGCCTGCTGGCCCAGCTCGACGAGGAGACGCGCAAGGACTACTACGACCGGCACCCGGTCGAGGCCGTCACCCAGTACACCGTCCGCGATCAGCGTGCCCTCGAGCGCCGGATCGGGTCCCTCAAACGCATGCAGCCGGTTACGGAACGTCAGGAGTACGCGCTGGGCACGGTGTGTGCCGCCATCCCCATCACCGCCGGCGATACTGTCGCAACCATGGCGATTTCCCTCCCTTTGCACCAAGAGGAACGATTGCTTTGTGTAGTCGATAGGCTACGGAGTGAAGTAGGCGCGCTGTTGAGCACCCTCTCGTTCTCTATCAGTATCTGAAAACTCACTCCTTGTGATCTGCAAGCGCGTCCACCACCCTTGTCAAGAGGGCCCTCGGGGATCATTCCTGGCCACTTCCACTACAGCGGGGTAGTCAATGCGCGAGTCGGTACAGGCAGAGGTCATGATGAGCTTCCTCGTTTCCGAGGAGCTCTCGTTCCGGATCCCGGTGGAACTCCGGTACGACACCCGTGACCCCTACGCAGTGCGCCTGACCTTCCACCTTCCCGGAGACGCGCCCGTGACCTGGGCATTCGGCCGGGAGCTCCTCCTCGACGGCATCAACAAGCCGTGCGGTGACGGCGATGTGCACATCGCCCCCACCGATCCCGAGGAGCTGTCCGATGTCCACATCCGGCTCCAGGTCGGCTGCGACCGGGCCCTGTTCCGCGCCGGAGCGGCGCCGCTCGTGGCGTTCCTCGACCGCACCGACCGGCTTGTTCCGCTCGGTCAGGAGCGCAACCTCGGTGGCTTCGAGGTCGACCTGGACGAAGCGCTGGACAGGATCCTGGCCGAGTCACGGCAGAACGAGCAGAACGAGCAGAACGCGGGCTGAGCGGCCCGGAGCGCCGAGCCGCCCCGGGCCCCCGAGCCTCCCGGGTCTCTCAGCGCTTGCGCCGCCGTCCCCGGCCTCCGCGGACCGGCTCCGAGGCCGCCGCTCCGGCCGGGGAGCCCGGCCGGTCGGCAGAAACCACCAGCGCGGCGAGCGCCGTCGTCACCGGGACCGAGGCCACCAGGCCGATCGACCCGACGAGAGTCCGTACGATCTCCTCCGCGACCAGCTCGCTGTTCGCCACTGAACCCATGCTGCTGTTCGCGATCGAGAACAGCAGCAGCAGGGGCAGCGCCGCGCCCGCGTAGGCCAGTACCAGGGTGTTCACCACCGACGCGATGTGGTCGCGGCCGATCCGGATGGCCGCACGGTACAAGGCGCGGGACCCCATCGACGGGTCGGCCTGGTGGAGTTCCCAGACGGCCGACGTCTGGGTGACCGTCACATCGTCGAGCACACCCAGCGACCCGATGATCACGCCTGCAAGCAGCAGGCCGCTCATGTCGATGTCCGGGTAGAGCCCGTGGATCAGACCGGTGTTGTCGTCGGTGTTGCCACTGAGGAACGCCCAGTCGACGAACACCGAGCCCAGCAGCCCGATCAGCAGCAGCGAGACGAGCGTGCCCAGAACGGCGACGGAGGTACGGGCGCTCAGTCCGTGGCACATGTAGAGCGCGATGAGCATGATGGCGCTGGCGCCGACGACCGCGACGACCAGCGGGTTCGAGCCCTGCAGGATCGCCGGGAGGATGAAGAGCGTCAGCACGCCGAAGCTGACGACCAGCGCGATCAGCGCGAACAGGCCGCGCATCCGGCCGACGACGACCACTGCCACCGCGAAGATGGCGGCCAGCACCGCCAAGGGCAGCTTGCGGTTCACGTCGACCACGGAGTACTGGAGATCCCGGGGCGCGTCCGGCGCATACGCGACGACCACCTCCTGGCCGTCTTTCAGCTGCCGTGGTGCGCCCGGCTGGACGATCTCGAAGAACGTGCGGCCCTTGTCGGATCCGGTGGCGACCTCGATGGTGGCCTTCTTGCACTCGCCGGTCTGCGCGACCTTGGCCTCGCGGCCCTCCGGGGTGGAGGTGTTGCCGGTGGGCGGCACCTGCGAGGCGTTCACGGACTTGCAGTCGACCTGCTCGAGCGCGACGACCCGGCCCTGCTGGGTCTGCCGGTCGAAGCCCACGCCGGAGCGCTCGTGTGCGGGGGCGCCGCCGGGCCAGAGCACCACCATGCCGGCGAAGACGGCGACGGCGAAGGGGATCAGTACGGCCGCGATGACCTTGCGTAGGTGCTTCGAGACGGGGGCCGCCGGCCCGTGGCCGTGGGAATGACCATGGGAGTGGCCCTGGGGCGGGATGTGGGAGGGGCCGTGGTCATGCCCGGGGCCCACGTGTGCGTGGTCGGTGTGACCCGTGGGCTCGGTGGGCGTGGTGGGGGGCTGCGGCGAGGACGTCACCGGCAGATCATCGCAAGAGTTGAGGGGGCCCACTGTTCAGCACGCCACAAATGACGCT
Organism: Streptomyces sp. NPDC050448; assembly: GCF_040655295.1. Taxonomy (NCBI): domain Bacteria; kingdom Bacillati; phylum Actinomycetota; class Actinomycetes; order Kitasatosporales; family Streptomycetaceae; genus Streptomyces; species Streptomyces sp. NPDC050448. The sequence goes on from NZ_JBFAJR010000027.1 coordinate 17,336, forward strand.
AGCGTGGGGTCACCTTTGCACAACGCGGGAGCTCGGAGCACCGGGCTGAGAGGGCGCTGATCACCGTACGCGCAGCACACATGCGTACGGGAAGAGGCTGCGTCGACCGCCGAACCTGTTACCGGGTAATGCCGGCGTAGGGAGATCAGGTCTCATGACCATTCAGGACGCACGCACGCCTGCCGTCAGCCAGGACGCCGACGGCCAGACCGAGCGCCAGCCGGGCTGGCACAAGGGCTACGTGGCGGGCTCCCGCCCCGACATCCGGGTGCCGGTCCGCCAGGTCCACCTCACCAACGGCAAGGACGTGACGCTCTACGACACGTCCGGGCCGTACACCGACCCGCAGATCGAGACCGACGTGCGGCGCGGCCTGCCGCCGCTGCGGGAGAACTGGATCATCGGCCGAGGCGACACAGAGGAGTACGCGGGCCGCCCCGTGCGCCCCGAGGACGACGGCATCAAGCACACTTCGCCGCGCGGTGGCCTCAAGAACCTCGACGCGGTCTTCCCGGGCCGCCCCCGCCAGCCCCGCCGCGGCCGTGACGGCGCCGCCGTCACGCAGCTCGCGTACGCCCGCCGCGGCGAGATCACCCCGGAGATGGAGTACGTCGCGATCCGCGAGAACGTCTCCCCCGAGGTCGTGCGCGAGGAGATCGCCGCAGGTCGCGCGGTGCTTCCCGCGAACGTGAACCACCCGGAGATCGAGCCGATGATCATCGGCAAGCGGTTCCTGGTGAAGGTCAACGCCAACATCGGCAACTCCGCCGTCACCTCCTCCATCGAGGAGGAGGTCGACAAGATGACCTGGGCGACCAAGTGGGGCGCCGACACGGTCATGGACCTCTCGACCGGCCGCAACATCCACACCACCCGCGAGTGGGTGCTGCGCAACTCCCCCGTGCCGATCGGCACCGTGCCGCTGTACCAGGCGCTCGAGAAGGTCGACGGCCGCGCCGAGGACCTGACCTGGGAGATCTACAAGGACACGGTCATCGAGCAGGCCGAGCAGGGCGTCGACTACATGACGGTCCATGCCGGCGTGCTGCTGCCGTACGTGCCGCTGACCGCCCGCCGCAAGACCGGCATCGTCTCGCGCGGCGGCTCGATCATGGCCGCGTGGTGCCTGGCGCACCACAAGGAGAACTTCCTCTACACAAACTTCGAAGAGCTCTGCGAGATCCTCGCGACGTACGACGTCACGTACTCGCTGGGTGACGGCCTGCGCCCCGGCTCCATCGCGGACGCCAACGACGCGGCGCAGTTCGCGGAGCTGAAGACGCTGGGCGAGCTGAACACGATCGCCAAGCGGCACAACGTGCAGACCATGATCGAGGGCCCGGGCCACGTCCCGATGCACAAGATCAAGGAGAACATCGACCTCCAGCAGGAGATCTGCGAGGAGGCGCCGTTCTACACGCTCGGCCCGCTGACCACGGACGTCGCCCCGGCGTACGACCACATCACCTCGGGCATCGGCGCCGCGATGATCGCCTGGTGGGGCACCGCGATGCTCTGCTACGTCACGCCGAAGGAGCACCTGGGCCTGCCCAACCGTGACGACGTGAAGACCGGCGTCATCACGTACAAGATCGCTGCGCACGCGGCGGACCTGGCCAAGGGCCACCCGGGCGCCCAGGAGTGGGACGACGCCCTGTCGGACGCGCGGTTCGAGTTCCGCTGGGAGGACCAGTTCAACCTGGCCCTCGACCCGGACACGGCCCGCGAGTTCCACGACGAGACGCTCCCGGCCGAGCCCGCCAAGACCGCGCACTTCTGCTCCATGTGCGGTCCGAAGTTCTGCTCGATGAAGATCTCCCAGGACATCCGCCGTGAGCACGGCGGCGACCTGAAGGCCGATGAGATCGAGGCGGGGATGGCGGAGAAGTCCGCCGAGTTCGCGGCGAGCGGCAACCGGGTGTACCTCCCGCTGGCGGACTGACCCGACCGTCGCGGTGGCGCTGCTCTGGGGAGAAGGAGGGGGCACCCCAGAGCAGCGTCCCGGCACGGAGTGCTTGCGCTGGAGCGCACTCCAACTCCTACAGTGCTGGCCCATGACCATGAGATACCGCAGTCTGGGCGGGACCGGCATAGAGGTCAGCGCGCACTGCCTCGGCACGATGATGTTCGGAGCGGTGGGGAACCCGGATCACGAGGAGTGCGCGCGGATCGTCCACGCCGCGCTCGACCAGGGCATCAACTTCGTCGACACCGCGGACATGTACTCCGCCGGAGAGTCCGAGGAGATCGTCGGCAAGGCGCTCAAGGGACGGCGCGACGATGTCGTGCTCGCCACCAAGGTCCACTTCCGGATGGGGGAAGGGCGCAACCGCAGCGGGAACTCGCGGAGGTGGATCGTGCAGGCCGTCGAGGACAGTCTGCGGCGGCTGGACACCGACTGGATCGACCTCTACCAGGTGCACCGGCCCGACCACTCGACGGACGTCGAGGAGACCCTCTCGGTCCTCGGCGACCTGGTGCGCGCGGGCAAGATCCGGGCCTTCGGCTGCTCCACGTTCCCCGCGGAAGAGATCGTCGAGGCGCACCACGTCGCCGAGCGGCGGGCCCTCCCGCGGTTCCGGACGGAGCAGCCTCCGTATTCGATCCTCGCGCGTGGGGTGGAGGCCGCGGTGCTGCCGGTCGCCCGGAGGTACGGGATGGGCGTACTGACCTGGAGTCCGCTCGCCTCCGGCTTCCTGAGCGGCAAGTACCGGCTCGGAGGGCCCGTCGACCTGGGCTCGGGGAGGGCGGCTCTGACGCCCGCGCGCTTCGACCCGGCGATCCCCGGCAATGTCGCGAAGCTGAAGGCCGTGGAACAGCTCGTCGAGCTCGCCGACGGCATCGGCTGCACCCTGCCCGAGCTGGCCGTCGCCTTCCCGATGGCGCATCCCGCAGTCACCTCGGTGATCATCGGTCCGCGGACCATGGACCAGCTCAACTCGCTGCTCAAGGGGGCCGGACTGGCCCTCGACGACGCGGCGCTCGACCGGATCGACGAGATCGTGCCGCCGGGGACGAACCTGTACCACCCGGACGGCGTGTGGCGCCCGCCGGCTCTGGCCGACACCGCGCAGCGGCGCCGGGCGCCGGGGGACCGGGCCGCGGTCTAGGGGGTGTCCGGCGGATCACGGCCGGGCCCGGGCCGCCTGGCACCCCCTAGACCCCGTGGGACGCGATGTTTCACGTGAAACAGGGACGGACTGCCCACGGCGCGGAGAGCGGAAGCGAGCGGCCCTTATGGCGACTCGGTCTCCGGGCCGCCGAAGTCGGGGCTGGTGAAGTCCGGAGGCGTGTAGCCGGGCCGGGGTCCCTGTGACGAGGATCCCGGACTGGTGAAGTCGGGCCGGGTGTATCCGAGGTTGGGGATGCGCCCGGCCTTGGGTGTGCGGGGGGCCGGATACGCCGGCCCTGCGCTCGGATCGGCCAGTGCGTCCCGCAGGAACGGCAGGATGCCCCGCTCCAGCAGGGCGTGCCGCCAGGCCTCGCGGGCCTGCGCGAGCTCGTCGGATATCGCCCCGCCCTCGTCCTCGGCCACCACCTCGGTCGCGCGGTTGCGGACAGCCGTCACCAGCAGCCCGATCACCGCGAACAGCAGGGAGATCACGGTCAGCCCGCCGAACAGCCAACCCGCCGTCAGCATCGTGTCGGCGAAGGCCGGTTCGGGCTCGATCGCCTTCAGGGTGTAGCCCACCAGGAGGAAGATCAGCATGGCGGCGCCCGCCAGGACCGGCGCGAGCACCGCGACCACGGCGCTGACGCCCGCCCCGTCGTCGTCCTCCTCCTGCCCGGCACTCCTGTCCCCCGCCGCTCCGGGGGCGGACAGAGCGCCGTCGCGTCGTTCCCCGCGGAGTTTCACGTAGTGGTCGTACTCGGCCGCGGCCGCGGCCGTCAGCAGCGCGCTGGCCCCGATCGCCATCGTGCGCAGTTGTTCGGCGTTCAGCCGTTCGCCGAGAGCGGCGAGCTCGGGCCGTTCGTGTGCGGTGCGCAGCGCCTCGTCGAGGAGCCGATCGAACTCGGGTCGGTCTTCGGTCAGCAGGTGCGGAGCGCTGTTCATGTGCATCCCCCGATGCTCCGTGGGGGCCGGTTTGCCCGCGTAGACCCGGGCGCCGGCACAAACGGAGGAGAGCCTGCTACGGATAGGGCGATGGTAGAGCGCCCATGCCACGCGGTGACAGGGGCTTTCCTGAAATTACCCCGCTTCTGATAACCCTCAGTCGCTCAGCGGGAGTTGTACGACCAGCAGTTTGCCGGCCATCGTGACCCCGCCGTCCATGGCGATGGCGAGCCCTTCCGCGTACACGTGCGGGCCGGTCACTGCCTCCGGGCCGCGGGACTCGTCGCCGTCCTCGGTGCCCACCTCGCCCAGCAGGTACGGGATCGGGCTGTGCCCGTGCACGACCCGGCCGCCGCCGTAGGTGTCGAGGAGTTCGCGCACGGCCTGCGGGCCCGTCTCCTCGTCGCGGAAGGCGAACCGCTTGGTGAACTTGCGGAAGAGGTCCCAGGTGATGTCGGCGTCGTTGCGGTTGAGCAGCTCGTGGATGGTGTCGTTGACGTCCTCGATGGAGTCGCCGTAGTCGAGGTACGCGGTGGTGTCGGAGTGCAGCAGCAGGTGCCCGTCCTCCAGCACGGCTGCGTCCAGCCGTGACATCCACTGCAGGTGTACGTCCTCCAGGCGCTCCATGTCGGTGCGCTGGCCGCCGTTGAGGAGCCAGGCGGCCTGGAAGGTGGCGGTGCCGGCGCCCGAGACGACTGGAGTGTCGCCGAACCGCTTGGCGCCGATGAGCAGCAGTTCGTGGTTGCCCATGAGGGCCTTGCAGTAGCCGCCGGAGGCGGCGGCTTCGGCGGACAGCCGCATGACGAGGTCGATGACGCCGATCCCGTCCGGGCCGCGGTCGGTGAAGTCGCCGAGGAACCAGATGCGGGCGTTGCCGGCCGACCAGCGGCGGTCGGTGTCGATGAGGCCCTGGGCCTGGAGTTCGGCGACGAGCTCGTCCAGATAGCCGTGGACGTCGCCGACGACGTACAGCGGTCCCGGACCCGCGGCCGGGGACTCCTGGGGGACGTACTGGACCTGGACGGTGTCGCCCGGCCCACCGAGGCTGATGACCGGCAGATCGCGGTAGGTGGGGGTGTAGCCCTCGTCGGCCTCGTCCTCGTCGGCCGGTCCGCTCGTGGCGGGTGCCTGGCCCACGGGCGGCGGCGGGGGTACGGGAGCGCCCTCCCCGTAGTACGCGGGGTACTTGCCGTACACCGGGGCTTCGTCGGGAAGCGCGCCGGGCACGCCGTACGGGGCGGTCTCGGTGACCGGAACTCGGAAGTCCCGCAGCGTGTCCGTCCGCATCGCGGGTCCCTGACCGGCCCCCTGAGTCATCGACCCCTCCACCACCGTCGCGCTGCCGTACACCTGCGGACCCTCCTGACCTCCGGGGCGGAGGGGCCGTGATGTCGTGCGCCCATCATAGGAATGCGGCTCGCGCTCTGTGACGCACCAGGGGTGGTGAATCCTGGGCGGAACCAATAGTTCCTGCCGCTTACTACCGAAATGGGTGTTTCTGAAATCTTCGGCGGGGCCGTCGGCCCCGCCGGTTTCGCGGTGTGGCGGTCAGTCCTTGGCCGGTGACCGGGGCGGGCTGATGGTCGTACGGGGCTGCCTGCGCTGCGAGGAGGTGCGGACGATCAGCTCGGTCGGGACCACCTGTTCGACCGGACGCCCGGTGTCGACTCCCTCGATGGCGTCGATGAGCAGCTGCACGACGGCGGTGCCGATGCGGCGCGGCTTGAGGGACAGGGTGGTGATGGGCGGTTCGGTGTTGGCGTACACGGTGGACTCGCTGCAGCACACGAGCAGCAGGTCCTCGGGGACGCGCAGGCCGTAGCGCCGGGCAGCGGCGAGCAAGTCGGTCCCGTTGGGGTCGAACAGCCCGTAGACGGCGTCGGGCCGGTCGGGTCGGGCGAGCAGCCGGTCCGCGGCGACGGCGCCCGCGCACGGGTCGTGGGCGGGGTAGGACTCGTAGACGGGGTCCTGGCCGACCCGCTCGCACCAGTTGAGGTAGGCGGTGGTGGAGAGCCGGGTGTAGGTGTCGGTGGTGGTGCCGGTCAGCAGCCCGATGCGGCGGGCGCCGGCGGCGGCGAGGTGGTCGAGCAGGTTGAGTACGGCGGCCTCGTGGTCGTTGTCGACCCAGGCGGTGACGGGGAGGGAGCCGGCCGGACGGCCGTCGGAGACGACGGGGAGGCCTTGGCGGACCAGTTCGCTGACGACGGGATCGTGGTCGGAGGGGTCGATGACGACGGTGCCGTCGAGGGCCACGTTGGACCACACGTCGTGTCGGGAGGTGGCGGGGAGGATGACCAGGGCGTAGCCGCGGGCGAGCGCGGCGGAGGTGGCGGCCCTGGCCATCTCGGCGAAGTATGCGAATTCGGTGAAGGTGAAAGGTTCATCCCCGTACGTCGTCACGGTCAGGCCGATGAGGCCCGACTTGCCGGTACGGAGGGTGCGGGCCGCGGCGGAGGGGCGGTAGCCCAGCCGGTCGGCGACCTCGCGAACGTGGCGGCGGGTGGCGTCCGGCAGCCGTCCCTTGCCATTGAGCGCGTCGGAGACGGTTGTGATCGAGACGCCCGCCGCGGCGGCCACGTCCCTGATGCCGGCCCGGCCCTGTCGGCCGGCGGCCCGCCGGGTGGTCTCGGTCCGGCTCACCTGATGCTTCCCTGCTGCTGTCATGGCGAGCCGATAGTAGGGCTCGGTGGGGTGGGTGGTCCGGGTGCATATGCACGCGTTGACAGGCACGATTCTGCATGGTTCGCCACCACCAATGACCTTGGAAATAAAGGCATTTGCGAGTGGAGAGTAAGCGGGGCGTTTGTCGGCGGGTACGAGCATGCCAAAACGGTGTGGTCTCGGGCCGGTCTCAACTCACCTGTACGAGGGATGCGCGCCACGGCGTGGGCTACCGGCGTGTGCATATATGCGTGCGCTCCCCCGCAATCCCGGCGCTGCCATTTTCGGAAGAGCGGAATCCTCATAAGGTGAGCAGTATTGAGTCGGCGGCGACGTCGTACGGGACGGTCGAGGAGGACCTGCGGTGAGCGAGAAGAGCCCGAAGCTGCGCGCCGAGCTGGACGGCATTCCCACGTACAAGCCCGGGAAGCCCGCTGCTGCGGGCGGGCCCGTCGCGTACAAGCTGTCCTCGAACGAGAACCCGTACCCGCCGCTGTCCGGGGTGCTGGAGACTGCGGTCGCGGCGGCAGGACAGTTCAACCGCTACCCCGACATGGCCTGCACGGGCCTGGTGAACGAGCTCGCCGAGCGGTTCGGGGTGCCGGTGGAGCACATCGCCACCGGCACGGGCTCGGTGGGCGTGGCCCAGCAGCTGGTCCAGTCGACGGCCGGCCCGGGCGACGAGGTCATCTACGCATGGCGGTCCTTCGAGGCCTACCCGATCATCACGCAGATCTCGGGTGCCACGTCCGTGCGGGTCCCGCTGACGGACGGGGACGTGCACGACCTCGACGCGATGTTCGACGCGATCACCGAGCGGACTCGGCTGATCTTCGTCTGCAACCCGAACAACCCCACCGGCACCGCGGTGCGCCGCGCCGAGCTGGTGCGGTTCCTGGACCGGGTGCCCTCGGACATCCTGGTGGTGCTGGACGAGGCGTACCGCGAGTTCGTCCGCGACGTCGAGGTGCCGGACGGCATCGAGCTCTACCGCAACCGCCCGAACGTCTGCGTGCTGCGTACGTTCTCCAAGGCGTACGGGCTGGCCGGCCTGCGCGTCGGCTTCGCGGTGGCGCACGAGCCGGTGGCGGCCGCGCTGCGCAAGACGGCGGTGCCCTTCGGCGTCAGCCAGCTCGCCCAGGACGCGGCGGTCGCCTCGCTGCGCGCCGAAGACGAGCTGATGGGACGCGTCGGGGCGCTGGTGGGAGAGCGTGCGCGGGTCTACAAGACGCTGCTCGGCCAGGGCTGGACCGTGGTGCCGGAGACGCACGCGAACTTCGTGTGGATGCGGCTCGGGGAGCGGACCGCCGAGTTCGCGGCGGCCTGCGAGAAGGCCGGTGTGGTGGTCCGGCCCTTCGCGGGCGAGGGCCTGCGGGTCACGATCGGTGAGACCGAGGCGAACGACCTCTTCCTGCACACGGCGGAGGCGTTCTTCAAGGAGATGTAGCCCTCAGGGACTACGCGAGTTCGCAAGTGCTACGCGAGTTCCACGCGGATCGGGTCGCCGTCGCGGACGGTGGACAGCAGGCGGGGGTCGCCGTCGAACGAGCCGAGCACATTGCACGGACTCGCCAGGCGGCTCTCGCCTCCGCGCGAGATGGGCGTGGGGCCGTAGGGGAGCGCGAGGGCGTCGCCCTCGGTCCAGAACGCGACCGTGCCCGGGTCGACGACCTGCCGGGCGTCGTGCTCGAGCGCCACGGAGACGCCGGTGTCGAAGTAGACCTCCTCGCCCCAGGTGTTGGCGGAGGCGGAGATCGGAAGGGCCTCGGCCAGCGCCTTGCTGGTCAGGGTCTCGTCCAGGGTTGCCGTGAGCTGGCCCGCGGGCCAGGAGATTCGAATCCTCATGAGCGACATTCAACAATCTGTTGAATGTCTTGGCCAGGGGGACCCCGCCTGAAAGGCGCCGGGAGCGGTACGACATAATGCTTGTGAATGTGAACGCGTTCACAAGCGCGCCCTGCTTCGTCCTGAAATGGGTAGGGCACGCCAGACAAACTGCGGCAGTGACCACGGCGCACCGAAGGAGACGACGACGTGGACGTAGCTTTGGCGCCAGAGACGTTGGCGCGCTGGCAGTTCGGCATCACCACCGTCTACCACTTCCTCTTCGTCCCGCTGACGATCTCTCTCGCCGCGCTCACGGCGGGTCTCCAGACCGCCTGGGCGCGCTCGGGGAAAGAGAAGTACCTCAGAGCCACCAAGTTCTGGGGCAAGCTTTTCCTGATCAATATCGCCATGGGTGTCGTCACGGGCATCGTGCAGGAGTTCCAGTTCGGCATGAACTGGTCCGACTACTCGCGCTTCGTCGGTGACATCTTCGGGGCCCCGCTGGCCTTCGAGGCGCTCATCGCCTTCTTCTTCGAGTCGACCTTCATCGGCCTGTGGATCTTCGGCTGGGACAAGCTGCCGAAGAAGATCCACCTGGCCTGCATCTGGATGGTCTCGATCGGCACCATCCTCTCCGCGTACTTCATCCTCGCGGCCAATTCCTGGATGCAGCACCCGGTCGGCTACCGGATCAACGAGGAGCGGGGCCGGGCCGAGCTCACCGACTTCTGGCTGGTCCTCACCCAGAACACCGCGCTGACCCAGTTCTTCCACACCATTACGGCGGCCTTCCTGGTCGGCGGCGCCTTCATGGTCGGCATCTCCGCCTTCCACCTGGCCCGCAAGAAGCACATCCCCGTGATGCGGACCTCGCTGCGGCTCGGCCTGGTCACCCTGATCATCGCCGGCATGGGCACCGCCATCAGCGGTGACCTGCTCGGAAAGGTGATGTTCAAGCAGCAGCCGATGAAGATGGCCGCCGCGGAAGCGCTCTGGGACGGCGAGGCGCCCGCGCCCTTCTCCGTCTTCGCCTACGGAGACGTCGAAAAGGGCCACAACAAGGTCGCGATAGAGATCCCGGGCCTGCTGTCCTTCCTGGCCAATGACGACTTCACCTCCTTCGTCCCCGGCATCAACGACGTCAACAAGGCCGAGCAGGAGAAGTTCGGGCCCGGCGACTACCGGCCCAACATCCCGGTCGCCTACTGGGGCTTCCGCTGGATGATCGGCTTCGGGATGGCCTCCCTCGGCATCGGAGTGCTGGGGCTCTGGCTCACCCGCAAGAAGTTCATGCTGCCGCCGTCCTTGCGTACCGGCGAGGACGAGGTCCCGCACCTGGTCCTCTTCAAGAAGGCGCTGAGCCCCCGGTTCACCACGTGGTACTGGATCGTCGCCCTCTGGACCATGGGCTTCCCGCTCATCGCCAACTCATGGGGCTGGATCTTCACCGAGATGGGCCGCCAGCCCTGGGTGGTCTACGGAGTCCTGCGCACCCGCGATGCGGTCTCGCCCCACGTCTCCCAGGGCGAGGTGCTCACCTCGATGATCGGCTTCACGCTCCTGTACGCCGTGCTCGCGGTGATCGAGGTCAGGCTGCTGGTGAAGTACGTCAAGCTCGGCCCGCCCGAGCTCACCGAGGCCGACCTGAACCCGCCCACCAAGATCGGCGGGGACGACAAGAACCCCGACCGGCCGATGGCCTTCTCCTACTGAGGCTGAGGGGACCACACCATGCAACTCCATGACGTCTGGTTCGTGCTCATCGCCGTCCTGTGGACCGGCTACTTCTTCCTGGAGGGCTTCGACTTCGGAGTCGGCGTACTGACCAAGCTGCTCGCCCGCGACCGCACGGAGAAGCGGGTCCTGATCAACACGATCGGGCCCGTGTGGGACGGCAACGAGGTCTGGCTGCTCACCGCCGGCGGTGCCACCTTCGCCGCCTTCCCCGAGTGGTACGCCACCCTCTTCTCCGGGTTCTACCTGCCGCTCCTGGTCATCCTGATCTGCCTGATCGTCCGCGGTGTGGCCTTCGAGTACCGGCACAAGCGGGACGAGGACAGATGGCAGACCAACTGGGAACACGCGATCTTCTGGACCTCGCTGATCCCCGCGTTCCTGTGGGGCGTGGCTTTCGCCAACATCGTGCGCGGCGTGAAGATCGACGAGCACAAGGAGTACGTCGGCAGCCTCTTCGACCTGCTCAACGTCTACTCCCTGCTCGGCGGCCTCGTCACCCTCACCCTCTTCACCTTCCACGGAGCGGTGTTCACCTCGCTCAAGACGGTCGGGGACATCCGGGAGCGCTCGCGCACTCTGGCGACCCGGCTGGGTGCGGTCACCGCCGTGCTGGCCCTCGTCTTCCTGATCTGGACCCAGGTCTCGCGCGGTGACGGAAAGAGCCTGATCGCCATGGCCGTCGCGGTCGCGGCACTGGTCGGAGCCCTCGCCTTCAACCTGGCGGGTCGCGAGGGATGGTCGTTCGCCCTGTCCGGGATCACCATCGCGGCCGCGGTCGCGATGCTCTTCCTGACGCTCTTCCCGAACGTGATGCCCTCCTCGCTGAACGACGCCTGGAACCTCACGGTCACCAACGCCTCGTCCAGCCCGTACACCCTGAAGATCATGACCTGGTGTGCGGGAGTGGCCACACCGCTCGTCCTGCTCTACCAGGGCTGGACGTACTGGGTGTTCCGCAAGCGGATCGGCACGCAGCACATCGTCGATGCGCACTGATCCCTGACCCTTCTGCCTGACCCTGCTCTGGGGGATGTTTCACGTGAAACCGATCGACCCGCGCCTGCTTCGGTACGCCCGCTCCACCCGCCTCTTCCTGGCGGCCGTGGTGGCCCTGGGACTTGCCGGGGCGGGGCTGGTCGTCGGTCAGGCGATGCTGATCGCCGAGATCGTGGTCGGCGCCTTCGAGCAGGGACTGGACGGCGAGGCGCTGCGGACGCCGCTGCTTCTGCTCGCGGCAGTGGCCCTGGGCCGAGGCCTGCTCGCCTGGCTCACGGAGCTCGCTGCCCACCGGGCCAGTGCGGCGGTCAAGTCGCAGCTGCGGGGCCGGCTGCTGGACCGGGCCGCGGATCTGGGGCCCGGCTGGCTGAGCGGCCAGAGGACGGGGTCGCTGGTGGCGCTGGCCACCCGGGGCGTCGATGCCCTCGACGACTACTTCTCCCGCTATCTGCCCCAGCTGGGCCTCGCGGTGGTCGTCCCGGTGGCGGTCCTCGCCCGGATCGTCACCGAGGACTGGGTGTCGGCTGCGATCATCGTGGTCACGCTGCCGCTGATTCCGCTGTTCATGGTGCTGATCGGCATGGCCACCCAGTCCCGGATGGACCGCCAGTGGCGGCTGCTGTCCCGGCTGTCGGGTCACTTCCTGGACGTGGTGGCCGGGCTGCCGACGCTGAAGGTCTTCGGCCGGGCCAAGGCGCAGGCCGAGTCGATCCGCAAGATCACCGATGACTACCGTCAGGCGACGGTGCGGACCCTGCGCATCGCCTTCCTCTCGTCTTTCGCACTGGAGTTGCTGGCCACGCTCTCGGTGGCGCTGGTGGCCGTGACCATCGGCATGCGGCTGGTCCACGGGGACCTCGATCTGTACACCGGGCTGGTCATCCTGATCCTGGCGCCCGAGGCGTATCTGCCGTTGCGCCAGGTCGGGGCGCAGTACCACGCGGCCGCCGAGGGACTGGCGGCCGCCGAGGAGATCTTCGAGGTGCTCCAGACCCCGGTCGCCGCCTCGGGCGGCGTGGCCCCGGTGCCGGCCGCGGGGCTGCGGATCGAGATCGACGGGGTCGCCGTCCGCTACGAGGGCCGCGGCGAGGACTCGCCGGGACCGGTCTCGCTGGCGGTCGGACCCGGGGAGTGCGTCGCCCTCACCGGGCCGAGCGGGGCGGGCAAGTCCACACTGCTCCAGGTGCTGCTGGGCTTTGTGGCGCCGGCCGCGGGGCGGGTGCGGGTCGCGGGCGTGGACCTCGCCTCGCTGTCGCTCGAGGAGTGGCGGGAGCGGATCGCGTGGGTGCCACAGCGGCCGCACCTGTTCGCCGGGACGATCGCGCAGAACGTACGGCTCGCGCGGCCGGATGCTTCCGCGGACGCGGTGTCCGAGGCGCTGAAGGACGCCGGGGCATGGGAGTTCGTGGCCGCGCTGCCGCGCGGCATCGACACGGAGCTCGGGGAAGGCGGAGTCGGGCTGTCCGCCGGACAGCGTCAGCGGCTGGCGCTGGCGCGGGCGTTCCTCGCGGACCGGCCGGTGCTGCTGCTCGACGAGCCGACCGCAGCGCTTGACGGGGAGACCGAGGCGGCCGTGGTCGACGCGGTACGACGCCTCGCGGTGGGGCGCACCGTGCTGCTGGTCGTCCACCGGCCGGCGCTGCTGGCCGTGGCCGACCGCGTGGTGCCGGTGGGCTCTGCGGGGCTCCTGACATCTGTTTCCCCTGCCCGGCCGGGGGCGGCGCCCGGGACGTCCGGCGGCCTCGGCGGGGAGCGCAAGGGGCCGTCCGGCCCCGGGGAGTGGATTCTCGGCAGCGCCCCCGAGCGGGCGGCCAAGGCTGCCGGGGCCGACTCGGGCGGGGGCGATCCGCTCCGGCGGGTGCGCGCGGTGGCCAAGGCCTGGCAGGGGCGGTTCCGGCTCGGTCTGCTGCTCGGGGCGCTGGCCGTCGGGTGCAGTGTCGGGCTGATGGCCGTCTCCGGATGGCTCATCTCGCGGGCCTCGGAACAACCGCCGGTGCTCTACCTGATGGTGGCCGTCACGGCCACCCGGACCTTCGGGATCGGGCGGGCCGTCTTCCGGTACGCGGAGCGGATCGTCTCCCACGACGCAGTACTGCGGATGCTCGCAGACCTGCGGGTGTCGGTGTTCCGGCGGCTGGAGCGCATCGCGCCCGCCGGGCTGCGGGAGCAGCGGCGGGGAGACCTGCTGGCCCGCCTGGTGGCCGACGCCGACGCCCTCCAGGACTACTGGCTGCGTTGGCTGCTGCCGGTCGGCACCGCGGTACTCGTCGGCACCGGATCGGTCGCCTTCACCGCCTGGCTGCTGCCCGGGGCAGGGGTGGCACTCGCCGCCGGGCTGCTCGCCGCCGGGGTCGGGGTGCCGCTGGTCAGCGGGGCCTGCGCCCGGCGTGCGGAGCGGCGGCTGGCGCCGGCCCGGGGAGAGCTCGCCACGCGGGTGGCGGATCTGCTGACCGGGACCGCCGAGCTGACCGTCGCCGGCGCACTGGCCGGACGCAAGGACGCCGCGAAGGAGAGCGACCGGACACTGACCGCCATCGCCGCACGGGGAGCCGCCGCCACCGGGCTCGGGAGCGGGCTCTCCGCCCTCGTGTGCGGGCTGACCGTGGTGGTCGCCGCGGCCGTGGCCGCGAACGCCGTCCACGACGGCCGGCTGTCCGGGGTGGCCATGGCCGTTGCCGTGCTGACCCCGCTCGCCGCCTTCGAGGCGGTCAACGGCCTTCCGCAGGCCGTCCAGTACCGCCAGCGGGTACGCCGCAGCGCCGAGCGGATCTACGAGGTCATCGACGCTCCCGTCCCGGTCGCCGAGCCGGAGCGGCCGGCCGAGGCACCCGCCTCCCCGTTCCCGCTGCGGCTCACCGGACTCGCCGCCCGGCATCCCGGGCAGGAGCACGACGCGCTGCACGGGCTGGACCTGACCCTGGAGGCGGGCCGGCGGATCGCCGTCGTCGGCTCCTCGGGTGCGGGCAAGACCTCGCTGGCCCAGGTCCTGCTGCGGTTCCTGGACCCGCACGAAGGCTCGTACACCCTGGGCGGGACCGATGCGCGCACGCTCGACAGCGACGAGGTGCGCCGGATGGTGGGCCTGTGCGCCCAGGACGCGCACCTCTTCGACAGCTCGGTGCGGGAGAACCTGCGGCTGGCCAGGACCGGAGCGAGCGAGGAGCAGCTGAGGCAGGCCCTGGCGGCGGCCCGGCTGCTCGAATGGGCCGACGGCCTCCCCGACGGGCTGGACACCCTGATCGGCGAGCACGGCGAGCGGATCTCCGGCGGCCAGCGCCAGCGCCTTGCCCTGGCCAGGGCACTGCTCGCCGACTTCCCCGTCCTCGTCCTCGACGAGCCGGCCGAGCACCTGGACCTGGCGACCGCGGACGCACTGACGGCGGACCTGCTCGCCGCGACCGAGGGCCGCACCACTGTGCTGATCACGCACCGGCTGGCCGGCCTGGAGGCGGTCGACGAGGTGCTCGTACTGGATCGGGGAGCGGTCGTGCAGCGCGGCACGTACGCGGAGCTGTCCGCAGCCGAGGGCCCGCTGCAGAACTTGCTGGAGCGGGAGCGGGCGGCCGACGGGGCCCTGGCCGGCTTTCCCCGGTAAAAGGGACTAACTAGTCTCAAGGGCATGTCAGTGCAGGAGTCGCAGGAACCGCCGGAGTCACCATCCGGAACACCTGACCCACTGGAGGCAGCCACCCAGGCCACCCGGAGTCTGCAGGGCCTCTCCACCGAGCTCACTGCCCGGGTGCCGCAACTGCTGGAGGCCATGCGCTCGGTCGGCACCGGCCTCGAACTGCACTCCACTCTCGACCGCATCTGCGAGACCGCGGCCGAGCTCGCCGACGCCCGGTACGCGGCGATCGGCGTCGTCGACACCGAGGGCCGCGGGCTGTCGGACTTCGTCACCTTCGGCATCAACGCCGAGCTGGCGAGGGAGATCGGGCACCGGCCGGACGGGAAACGGGGCCTGCTCGGCGCGCTGATCTCGCACCCCGACACGGTGAGGCTCTCCGATCTGACGAAGGATCCGCGCTCGGCCGGGTTCCCTCCGCACCACCCGCCCATGAAGACCTTCCTCGGCGTCCCGATCCGGGTGCAGGGGGAGAACTTCGGCAACCTGTACCTCGCCGAGAAGAACGGCGGCGGCCAGTTCAACGACTACGACGTTCACATGGTCCGGGTCCTGGCCACCGAGGCGGGGATCGCCATCGGCAACGCCCGGCTGTACGAGGCCGCCACCCAGCGGGAGCGGTGGATCGACGGCTCGGTGGCCGTGACGACCGCTCTGCTCTCGGGCGGGGACGCGGACGACGCCCTGGCGGTGGTGGCCGAGCAGGCCCGCCATCTGGCGGACTCCGCCGCCGGGATCGTGATGCTGCCGGCCGAGGAGGGCGGGATGGAGATCGTCGCCGTCTCCGCCGGGCATCCGGCCACCTCGCTGGGCCTGGTGATCCCGGCCGAGAGCCCGGTGGTGGCCAAGCTGCTCCAGGGCGAGCCGGTCTTCGTGGACGACGCCGCCTCCGACCCCCGCACGAGCAGTCGGCTGACCAGCCAGTACGGGCCCTGCATGATGCTGCCGCTGCACAGTGGCGGTCGGGTGCTGGGCGCACTGGTGGCCCTGCGGGCCTGCGGAAAAAGGCCGTTCAGCGAGTCTGAGCGGACCCTGGCCACCCAGTTCGCCTCCCAGGCGGCGCTCGCGCTGATGATGGCCGAGGCGCAGCGCGACCGGGAGCGGCTCGCGGTGTTCGAGGACCGTGACCGGATCGCCCGGGACCTGCACGACCTGGTCATCCAGCGGCTGTTCGCCACCGGGATGATGCTGGAGGGCGCCCAGCGGCGGTCCGTCGTACCCGAGGTCGTCGACGGCGTCGGCAAGGCCGTGGACGAGCTGGACGTGACGATCCAGGAGATCCGCACCGCGATCTTCGCGCTCCAGCAGGGACCTGCCGAGGCTCCGTCGGGGCTGCGCACCCGGGTCCTGCGAGAGATCAACATGGCCGCGGTGCCGTTGGGTTTCAAGCCGGCGCACCGGTTCCTCGGCCCGATCGACGCGGTGGTCGGCGAGCTGGTGGGCAAGAACCTGATCGCTGCGCTGCGCGAGGCCCTGTCGAATGCCTTCCGGCATGCGGAGGCGTCGCGGATCGAGGTGGTCGTGGACTGCACCGCCACGCTGGCCGACGGGAGGCCCGGGGTGCGGCTGGAGGTCGCCGACGACGGAGTCGGCATTGCCGAGGGCGGCCGGCGCAGCGGGCTGCGGAATCTGCGCCGGCGGGCCGAGTCGCTGGGCGGGTCGAGCTCGTACGGCCCCGGCATCGCAGACGACGGCAGCGGGACCACCCTGGTGTGGGAGGCCCCGCTCTGACCAGCCCTACCGCTGGTGTCTACTGCTGCTGCGCGGTGCGTTCCGCGATGATGCGCTCGATGACGACGGCGACGCCGTCCTCGTTGTTGGCGACCGTATGGCCCGAGGCGGCCGCGATCACGTCCGGGTGGGCGTTGCCCATCGCGTATGAGGTACCCGCCCAGCGGAGCATCTCCACGTCGTTCGGCATGTCCCCGAAGGCGACGACCTCGGCGGGGGAGATACCGCGCTCGGCACAGCACAGCTCCAGGGTGGTGGCCTTGGAGACGCCCAGCGCGCTGATCTCCAGCAGGGCGGTCGGGCTGGAGCGGGTGATCGACGCGTAGGCGCCGGCGGCCGAGCGGGCGAGCGCCAGGAACTCGTCCGGGGCGAGCTCGGGGTGGTGCGCGAGCAGCTTGAGGACGGGAGCGGAGGTGTCGTCCGCGTCTTCCTCCAGCAGCTTCTCGGCGGTGGCCACATGGGCGCCCGGGTCCTGGAAGACGGGCGGGTACAGCGGCTCGTAGTTGATACCGCTGGTCATCTCGACCGCGAAGGACGTGCCCGGGGCGGCCGCGCGCAGGGTGTCCACGACCGTCAGCGCCGTGGCCCGAGGCAGTGCCCGGACCTGCACGAATTTCCGGCCCGCGTGGAGATCGACCACCGCGGCCCCGTTCGCGCAGATCGCCAGGCCGTGGCCGTGGACGTGGGCGCTGACCACGTCCATCCAGCGGGCCGGGCGGCCGGTGACGAAGAAGACCTCGATCCCGGCCTCCTCGGCGGCGGCGAGTGCGGCGACCGTGCGGAGCGAGACGGATTTGTCGTCGCGCAGCAGGGTGCCGTCGAGATCGGTGGCGATGAGCCGGGGCGTGGGCGTTGGCCCGTCCGGGCGCTGGAGAGCCGAGGTCACGGACCCATCTTCGCCCATGGCCCTGCGGCCGCGGACCAGAGCGGGGCCCGGCCCGCGCCGGATGGCGCTGTTTCTCCCCCAGCGCCCGCCGGGAGGTACCCCTCAGTGGCACCGGGGCGGATGACGTTTCACGTGAAACATGGGCAGGGCCGTAGTCTCGAATGCATGAGTCTGCGTCTGAGCACTGTGATCCTCCCGGTACGCCCGTGGCGTGAGGGCGGCCGTGACCAGTGGGTACGAGCCGAGAAACTCGGGTTTCACACCGCTTACACCTACGACCACCTGACCTGGCGGTCCTTTCGCGACCTGCCGTGGTTTGGCGCGATCCCGACCTTGACCGCAGCGGCCGCCGCCACCGAGAAGATGCGGCTGGGCACGCTCGTCACCTCGCCGAACTTCCGGCACCCGGTGACGCTGGCCAAGGAGCTCATGTCGCTGGACGACATCTCCGGCGGCCGTTTCACCCTCGGGATCGGCGCCGGCGGCAACGGGTTCGATGCGACGGCGCTGGGACAGGACCCCTGGAGCCCGCGTGAGCGCGCGGACCGCTTCGCAGAGTTCGTGCCGCTGCTCGACCGGCTGCTCACCGAGGCCGCGGTCAGCGGACGCGGCACCTTCTACTCCGCCGACGAGGCCCGCAACATCCCCGGCTGCGTGCAGCAGCCGCGGCTGCCCTTCGCCGTCGCCGCGAACGGCCCGCGGGGCCTGAAGCTGGCCGCCGCCCACGGCCAGGCCTGGGTGACCACCGGCGATCCGAAGCTCTTCGAGGAGGGCACGCCGGAGCAGTCGCTGGAGGCCATCCGCGGCCAGCTGGCCCGGCTCGACAAGGCACTCGCCGAGATCGGGCGCGCGCCGGAGCCGATGGAGAAGATCCTGCTGACCGGCTTCACCCCGGACCGCAACACGATGCTGGACTCCGTCGATGCGTTCGTCGACTTCGCCGGCCGCCACCGGGAACTCGGCATCACCGAGATCGTGATCCACGCGCCGATCCCGGACTCCGAGTTCGCGGCGGACGAGGACGTCTTCGAGGAGATCGCCACCGAGGGCCTGGCCCAGCTGAACAGCTGATTCAAGGCCTGGCACAAGGAGAGGCCCGGGCGCAGGCCCCGGCTGCCGACCGCGATGCCCCCGTCGCCGCCGGGCAACGGGGGCATCGCGGTCAGGAGCTCAGGCTGTCGAAGAGCTCAGGCTGTCGAAGGAGGACTGGGCGCGCTCCAGCAGATCGTCCGGAACCTCCTCGGGCCGGGCCCGGAGATCGTCGATCAGCGCCGAGAGCCGAGCGGCTCCCGCCTCGTTGCGACCAATCTCGCGCTCGGTCCAGGCGGCGTACTGCACGCACTGGAGCCGGTCCCCCAGATGGTCCGGCCCCAGTTCCGCGTAGAGGGCCGCGGCCCGCTCACTCAGCCCGATCTCCTCCAGCCTCAGCGCCTCGATCTCCGCGTCGCTGTCCACGACGGCGCGGCGGGAGTCCTCGCCGGCCTCGCTGTCTGCGTCGTCCTCCTCGTAGGCCTGCTCGTGCGAATTGACACGCCAGTCGAGCACCTGCGCCAGCTGCAGCCAGGTCTGGGCGAGCTCGGCCCGAAGCTGCGGGGCCCCGGGGGACTCCCCGTGCTCGACCAGCGCGGCCTCCACGACCCCGGCCGCCTGGTTCATCAGGTCCCGTGCCTGCGCCCATGCCGCCGCGGTGACCTTCTCCCGCGGCGCCAGCCAGGCCAGCGAGCGCAGGATCCGCACCTCGGCGATCGGGTCGTCCCCCGTCACCCGGTACAGCTCCAGGGACCGCCCGTACGCGGCGACCGCCTCCTGGTTCAGCCGTGCGGCGGCAAGCTGTTCCGCGGCCGCCTGCGCGAGTGCGGCCTGCGGGCGGGTGTCCTCCCAGCCCTTGGCGACCTCCGCCGCGAGCAGGTACTGCTCCGCCGCCGCACGCGAGTCGTTCAGCTGCCGCAGCAGATCGCCGAGGAACTCCCGTGCGGACACGGCCTGCCCCTCGCCGTGCTCCAGCAGATCCGGCAGCGTCGACTGCAACACCTCGGCCGCGTCGGCGTTCCGGCCGTCCCGCGCATACGCCCGGGCCAGTACGAGCCGGGCCTGCGCCCCTCCGTCGGCGGCCAGAGCGGCCTGGTCGAACCAGTGCGCCGCGGTGAGGGCGTGCTCGGCGGCTTCCGCCGCTCCGTCGGCCCGGTGCAGCAGGATGTCCGCGAGGGTGAGCCGTACGACGCCGTGCGTCTCGGCCTCGGTCACCTCCGCGGAGTCCTCCAGCGCGGATCGCGCCGCCTCCTCCGCCTCCTCGGGCCGGCCCAGCGACATCAGCACACCGGCCCGCAGCACCAGCGGATCCACCGCCTGCCACGGCCGGTCCGCCGACACCGCGCGCGCCGCGGACGCGGCCAGCAGCGGCAGGGCCCGCTCGGGGTCGCCCTGGGACAGGGCGACGCGGCCCAGCATCTCCTCGGCCTCCGCCACCAGGTCGGGCAGATCCCGCGCGTGGGCTGCGACGAAGGCGCCGAGTTCGGCCGCGAGCTCCCCGTGCCCGTGGTCCTGCCCGGGGCCGTGGACGTGGTCGTGCTCCGGGCCGGCCTCCAGCGAGCGCAGGTACGACTCCACGCGGATCGAGGACAGCTCCGCCAGCGCGATCCGGCGCCCGCGCAGCGGCTCGTCCGCATCCAGCGCCTCGGCGGCCCGCGTGGCCACCGCCAGCAGCTCCCGGATCCGCTCAGGCTCGGCTCCGGACTGCGCGGCCTCGCTCGCCAGCCGCAGCTCCGCCAGCGCGGCGCGCTCCGCCTGCCCGAGCGCCCGGTAGCCGTCGCGGACCGCATTCAGCAGCTCGGCGGCGTTCCCGGCTCCGCCGCGCGCGGCCGTCAGGGCCCGGTGGTCCGCCACATCGGCGGCGACCAGCGGGTCCACCTCGCCCTCCGGGCGCGCGTCCACCCGTACGCCGACCTCGGCCCAGAGCGCGTCCGAGGCCGGATGCCCCTGGTCGCGGGCCTGCCGGGCCCGCTCCACCAACTCCTCGAGGTCGGCTGCGGGCGGCACGGGCGCAGCCGCGGGGGCGGTCGCGGCTGCGGCTGCGGGTGCAGGGGTCTGCGGCAAGGCCGAGCTGCGCACCCCCAGCGGCAGCACGTCGACCAGCGGCTCCCGCCCGATCCGGGTCAGGAAGCGGTCCGAGACCCGGCTGGTTCCGTTGCGGGCGTCGAACCGCCGTGCAATCTCGAGCGAGCTCGCGCGCAGCACCTCGTACAGCTCGGAGACCGTGCGCGGTACGCCCTCGTAGGGGACGGCCGGGCTCTGGCCGTGGCCCACGTCCATCAGCCGGCGCAGCAGCACCAGGATGCCGCCGTGGAAGGCCATCTGGTCGTCGACGTTGGCGAGCGGGGCGACGTGGACGGAGTGCTCGGCGAGGATCTCCAGGCCGCGCGACTCGTTGCCGCTCAATGCACAGAACTCGATGTGCTTGCCGACCGAGGGCAGCAGGCTCTCGTTGCCCCGGGCCATGCGGTAGCCGCGCAGGTGGTGCGAACGGGCCTCGTCGAAACGGCCGAGGCGCAGTAGCGGCAGCAGTGAGGTGGCGAGCACCCGGTGGGGTTCCTCGGCGCAGATCCGCTCACCCGCCAGCACGGGCTGCCAGACCTTCAGGGCCCGGGCGTCGTTCCCGCGCAGCAGGGCGTATGCGCCCTGGCCGTTGAGCTCGCAGGCCCGGCAGTCGCTCATGCTGTCGCGGTCGGCCGCCAGCCAGGCGCGGTACGCCGCCTCGGCCCGGTCGTCCTCGCCGATCGCGTCGGCGAGCCACAGCTCGGCCTCGCGTACCGGCCGCTCGCTGTAGCCCGCGATCCGGTAGCGGCGCTCCATCTCGTCCAGCCAGCCCGTGGCGGACTCCAGCGGGATCTCGGGGGAATCGCTGATGGCCGTGGCCACCCACTTGAACTGCCAGAACAGCGAGTGGGCGTTCCCCTGGGAGAAGGCGCCGGGGTCCTTGTCGTACTCCTGGAGCAGCCGGGCGAACGGCACCAGCATCTTCGAGGACTCGGCACTCCAGAGACAGGCGTTGATCAGGTTGTCCAGCGCCTTGCGGAACAGCGCACCGTCACCGCTCGCCTCCGCCGCGCCCACCAGCAGCTCGGCATGTGCGTTGCGCGCTGCCCCGTTCGGAGCCTCGCGGTTCTCCTCCAGGCCCCGCTCGATCTCCTCGCGCGTCAGCGTGGTCACTTCTGTCCCTCCGGGGAATCGGTGGAGTGGGTCGCCCATTCCAGGAGCCCGAGGAAGGCCCGGTTGAGCAGGGTCGAGTCGGCGGGGCGCAGCGGGCGTTGGGACATCAGCAGCGCCTGCCCGTACAGCGATTCGACGGCCGTGCCGGTCAGGGCCTCGTCGGGCAGAGCCGAGATCCGGCGGATCAGCGGGTTGTTGTGGTTGAGCACCAGGCGGGCGCGCGGCGCGGAGCCGCGCAGTGCCCCGAGGATTCCGGTCCACAGCGAGTCGGCGCTGTTCAGAGCCGTCGTGCGGTCGCGCTCCTGGCGGGCCTGGCGGTCGTCGAGGTAGAGGGCGGGGACCGAGACGGGCTGGAAGGCGCGCAGCACCACGTCGCAGCCCTGCGGTTCCAGCCGGGTGCGCGCCGTGGACAGGAACGGCGCGAGGGCCAGTTCGGCGGAGGTCGGGACCGGGTCCAGCCGCTCGGTGACGGCTCCGGCGTCCAGCTCCGTGACCTTGAGGTCCGGCCGTACGGCGGGCAGCAGGGCGAGCAGGTCGGCGTCGTAGGTGTATCCGGCGTTGATGACGCCGAGGCCGTGGGCCGCCGCGATCGGGGCGATCTGGCGGAACTCCTCGACGGTGCGCGTGAAGTGGATCTCGGTGTGCGCGGCCGTGAACTCCTGGAGGCTCATCGAGCCGTCACTGGTCTCGAACGGCAGCCAGGGCAGCATCAGGCCGAGCAGCTCGGCGTCGTGCCGGGCCAGGGATTTCACGCCGAGGTGATGGACGCCCAAGAAGGCGGCCAGGCGCTCCGGTTCGCTCGCTGCGAGTTCGGCGAGCCAGGCCCGGACGCGGGCGCCGAGGGCCTCCCGCACGGCGGACAGGGTCTCGTCGTCGTACAGGTTCTCCCGCGAGGCGGTGGGCCGCAGCGTGTCCGTGTCGATGACCGCGCGGACGAAGAACGCCCAGTCCGGCAGCAGGTTGTCGGCGTGGTCGGTGAGCAGCATGCCCTTGAGGTGGACGCGGTGTCCGGCCCGGTGGGCGGGACTGGTCGGCTCGGGGAGGACGTACGCCACTCCGCGCACCCCGGCGACGGGCAGGTCGAGGTCGATGCTGTCCAGCGGGGTGAAGCCGAAGAGCTGTGCGCAGTGGCCGGCCAGCGCGACGTGTCGCGCGGCGGGGGTGGGGAAGCGACGGTCCCATACGGCGGGCCGGTCGGTGACGGCCCGCGGCTCGCCGCCTTCGCCGTCGTCGAAGGTGATGTCGTAGGGGAGCAGCGAGCCGTAGTCGCGGGCCAGTTGTTCGACCTTGGCCGGGACGGTCCACTCCTCGGCGCCCGGGCGGGCCTGGAGGATGACGGTGGTACCGGGCTCCCGGCGTGCGTCGTCGGGCAGTTCGCGGACGGTGTACGAGCCGTCGTCCGTGGCCAGCCATTCGACGGGCGCGGCCTGGGGGTCACGGGCGGACCGGGTGATGACGCGGATCTGGCGGGCCACGACGAAGCAGGCGAGCAGGCCGATACCGAACTGGCCGAGGAATTCCCGGCGGGTGGTCTCGAGGCCGTGGTCGCCGCCGCGCTTGGAGCTGCGGCCGATGGTGGCGAGGAGGGAGTGGGCCTCGGCGGCGGTCAGGCCGATGCCGCTGTCCTCGATGGTCACGCGGCCCCCGGACGCCGACAGGCGGATGCGGATCTCCGCCTCCGGGTCGAGTGTGTGGCGGGCGGTGACCGCGTCCACCGCGTTCTGCAGGAGCTCGCGGACGTAGACGCGCGGGCTGGAGTACAGGTGGTGGGAGAGCAGGTCGACCAGGCCGCGCAGATCGACTTGGAAGCTGTTGGCCGAGGGGTCGGAGTGGTCGGCGGAGTGGGAGCGGGAAGGGGATGTGGACGTCACAGGGCGTCACCTCGCGTACTCGCATGGATGATTCGGCGATCGCGAGGTACCCCCCTCACGGATCGGAATGAGGAACAGCGTAGGGGGATGATCTGACAATCTCTTCGGGAATTCCGTCGTCGAGCGCGTCGTCGAGCGCTTTGCCGATTCCGCCACGGAGATCGCTTCGCCGATCGCTTCGCCGATTGCGCCGCCGAGCGCCCCGAGCCGCCGAGCGGTGTCCGGGGCGCTACTGGAAGCGAAGGAACTGCGGCGGTACGGCATCCACCAGCCACACCCCGTTGGCGCTGATCCGGAAGACGTGCCCGGCGGCGTGCATCGCCCCCGCGTCCACGCTGAGCACGACCGGCCGGCCACGGCGCGCGCCGACGCGGGTCGCGGTCTCCCGGTCGGGGGACAGGTGCACGTGGTGGCGGGCCATGGGGCGCAGGCCCTCGGCGCGGATCGCGGCCAGGACGGGGGCGACGGTGCCGTGGTAGAGGTACGCGGGCGGCTCCGCCTCCGGCAGATCCAGGTCCACGGGAACGGTGTGGCCCTGGTTGGCCCGGATGCGGGTGCCGTCGACGGCGAACCGCTGCTTGTCGTTGGCGGCGACGACGTGGTCGAGCTCGGCGCGGCTGACGGGGAAACCGTGGGCGGTGGCCGCGCGGAGAAGATCATCGATCTCCACCCAGCCCTGGGTATCGAGCACCAGTCCGATGCGTTCCGGCTGATGTCGCAGATGTTTCGAGACGTATTTGGACACCTTCACGGTGCGTCTGTCGTCCATGGCCCCAGCTTGCCGGGTCGAGCCGGGGTCCAGCAGCGATTTTCCGTCGCTCCATTGAACACGGACACCCTCTATCGCGTTTCCAAGATACGGAATACATTTTCCGCTGAACGTCTGCCCAGGGGGAGAACCCATGACAATCCACGCTTCTCTGCCGCGCCGTGCGGTCGCCGAGCTCATCGGCACCGCCGGCCTTCTCGTGGTGGTGATCGGTTCCGGCATCCAGGCCGCCGGCCTCAGCCGTGACACCGGTGTCGCCCTCGTCGCCAACTCGCTCGCCTCGGCCATCGGCCTCGGGCTGATCATCACCCTTTTCGGACCGCTGTCCGGAGCCCACCTCAACCCGGTCGTCACCCTCACCTCCTGGTGGGCGCGTCGGACCGGCGGCGAGGGGCTCGGCGGCCGGGAGGCTCTGGTCTACACCGCGGCCCAGACCGCCGGGGCCATCGGCGGCGCCGTCCTCGCCGAGTTGATGTTCGGCCACGCCCCCGGCACGTTCTCCACGCGGATCCGCGGCGGCGGCCATCTGCTCGTCGGCGAGGTCGTCGCCACCGCGGGGCTCGTCCTCGTCATCCAGGGCCTGGAGCGCATCGGGCGCCCGAAGCTGATCCCGGCCGCGGTCGCCGCGTACATCGCCTCCGCGATCTGGTTCACCTCGTCCGGCTCCTTCGCCAACCCGGCGGGAACCATCGGGCGCGCCTTCAGCGACTCCTTCACCGGGATCGCCCCGCAGTCCCTGCCCGGATTCGTCGCGGCCCAGCTGGTCGGCGGCGTCCTGGGCCTGGCCCTCGCCGCACTCCTCTACGGGAGCACCCGGGTCGGCACGCAGGGTGCGCCGGCCACCCCGGCGGCCACCCCTGCCGCCACCCCCGCGGCCGACGCCCCGGCGTTCGTCGGCCCGGCCGACCCCGCAAGATGCGCTGCCGACGCCACCGGTACCACCAGCACCACCAGCCCCGCAAACCCCGCCTACGGGACCGTCGGTTGACTTGTCCACAGAGTCGTCCACAGGCCTCCCCGACTTGTCCACAGCCGGTTGAGCAGGATTTGGCAGCAAACGGGTGATCCGCCCTGTGGACTACTGACCGGATGCCGCCGGCCGTTGCCCGCCGCCCCGTCGTGCCAGCTCGTTCATCGTCCGGGCCTGCAGCTCCCGCTCCGTCGCGGCCCGGACGAACTCCCCGACGTGCTCGGCACCGACCAGCTCCTGCACCGCCCGTACCGTCTCCGCCGGCAGCGGCACCGACGCGGGCCCCGACGCCTGCGGGGCCCCGGCAGCCCCCAAGTGGCGCTGCAGATGCCGGGTGGCGAACAGCCGCATCGCCCGCGCCAGTTCGGCATCGACGGTCTGCTGGGCCAGGGGCCGCAGTCTCCGTACCATCGCCGCCGCCTCCGTCGCGTCGGCGTCCGTCGGCGGCACCTGCCCGAGGTAACGGGCGAAGACATGCTCGGTGGTGAACTCCAGGAACCGCGAGGCGATGTGCTCCACCTGCCCCCGCAGTTCCCGCAGATGCCCGGTGATCGCCGACAGCGGCACCCCGGCCGCATGCAGCTCGGCAGCCACCGCCAGCTCCTGCGGGGAGGGCACGAGGAACTCGTCCGGGCGCCCCGGAATCCGCTCCAGCACCCCCAGTTGGCACGCCTCGCCCACCGCGTCGTCGTCGGGCCGGCCGCCGAACCGCTCGTTCAGCTCCGCCCGGCTGATCCGGGCGGCCTCCTCGTCGGTCCACGGTCCGTGCACCTCGGCGACGAGTCCCAGCACACCGCCGAGCCCGCGCCCGGCATCCCAGGCCTCCAGCAGCTCCTTGATGGAGGCCAGGGTGTAGCCGCGGTCCAGCAGGTCGGCGATCTGGCGCAGCCGCGCCAGATGCGTGTCCCGGTAGACGTTGGAGCGGCCCCGCCGCTCCGGCTTCGGCAGCAGCCCGCGGTCCTGGTACGCCCGGATCGTGCGCACCGTCGCCCCGCTGTGGTGCGCGAGATCCTCGATCCGGTACTCGGCCACCGCCTGTTCTGACAATCCCGGCTCCCTACGACATGGCGGCTCGGCCGACCGCGGCCGCCGCGGCCCGGGCGGCAGGCGAAGCCGCAAGGTACTCGACCGCCCTGCGCAGCGAGCCCTCCTGCGAGGGATGGTACGACCGCCGGAAGTAGCGGGGTATGGCCGTGCCGAGCTCTCTCCACGCCGGCAGCAGCCCCTTGGCCACGGCCCGGTTGTGCGCGCGGAGCGAATAGCGCAGCCGCCCGGCCGGTTCCGGGTCGTGGCGGATCAGGTACGCGGCGCCCCACACCCACAGCCAGGCCAGCACCGGGGCGACCACCGCCATGCCCTCCACGCGCCGCGCGTACCGGGGCAGGCCGGTGCCGCCGCAGTGCTGGTACATGTCGAAGGCGACGGAGCGGTGCTCCACCTCCGCCGCCCCGCTCACAGCCGGGGCTCCAGTTTCGCGAGTCGCCGCAGGGCGCCCGGCGCGAACCGGGACATCCACAGGGCGCCCTTGGACTCCGGTGTCACCGGCACCACGGCCTCGTTGCGCACCACCGCTCGCAGGATCGCGTCGGCGACCTTCTCCGGCGGGAAGTTGCGCAGCCCGTACAGCCGCGAGGAGCGCTCCTGGCGGCGCTTCTCCTCCGCCGCGTCCACCCCGGCGAAGCGCGAGGTGGCGGTGATGTTGGTGTTGACGATGCCCGGGCAAATCGCCGAGACCCCGATCGACTGCGAAGCGAGCTCGGCGCGCAGGCACTCGCTCAGCATCAGCACCGCGGCCTTCGACGTGCTGTACGCGGGCAGGGTCTTGGAGGGCAGGTAGGCGGCGGCGGAGGCGGTGTTGACGATGTGCCCGCCCTGGCCGCGCTCGGCCATCTGCCGGCCGAAGATCCGGCAGCCGTGGATGACGCCCCACAGGTTGACGTCGAGGACCTTCTTCCAGTCCTCCGAGGTGGTTTCCAGGAACGGCCCCGACAGGCCGATCCCCGCGTTGTTGACCAGGACGTCCACGATTCCGTACTCGGCGGCGGTCTTCGCCGCGAGCTTCTCCATCGCCTGCTCGTCGCTCACGTCGACGCACTCGCCCCAGGCCTCGGGGGCCCCGACGAGCCGCGCCATGTCGGCCGTGCGCGCCGCGCCCTCGGCGTCCCGGTCCACGCACACCACCCGGGCCCCGGCCTCGGCGAACGCGAACGCGGTGGCCCGTCCGATGCCGCTGGCGGCTCCGGTGACCAGCACCAGCTGGCCGCCGAACCGGTCGGCGTACCGGCCCGGAGCCTTCTGCTCCGGCGCCCGGGTCGCGGGCTCCTCCCGGGCGGTGACGAACTCGGTGATCCACGCGGCCAGCTGGTCGGGCCGGGTCCGCGGCACCCAGTGCTTGGCGGGCAGGGTGCGCCGCACCAGGTCGGGGGCCCACAGTTCCAGCTCGTCGTAGAGCCGCTCGGAGAGGAAGGCGTCCCCGGTCGGGGTGATCAGCTGGACCGGTGCGTGCGCGTACGCGTCGGGGCGCGGCCGGCGCAGCCGGGGCCGTACGTTGTCGCGGTAGAGCCAGGCTCCGTGAGCGGCGTCGGAGGGCAGCGAGGCCGTGGGGTAGGAGCCGGCCGGGACCTTCTCCACTCGCTCCAGGATGCCCGGCCACCGCTTGCCGAGCGGCCCGCGCCAGGCGAGCTCCGGCAGTACGGGGGTGTGCAGCAGGTACACGTACCAGGACTTGGCGCCCTGGCCGAGGAGCTGCGCGGCCCGGCGCGGGGTGGGCCGGGACATCCGCTTCTTGATCCAGTGCCCGAAGTGGTCCAGAGAGGGGCCGGACATCGAAGTGAAGGAGGCGATCCGGCCCTCGGTGCGGGCGACGGTCGCGAACTCCCAGCCCTGTACGGAGCCCCAGTCGTGGCCGACCAGGTGCACCGGCCGGTCCGGGCTGACCGCGTCCGCCACCGCCAGGAAGTCGTCGGTCAGCTTCTCCAGGGTGAAGCCGCCGCGCAGCGGCACCGGCGCCGTGGAGCGCCCGTGGCCGCGTACGTCGTAGAGCACCACGTGGAAGCGGGCCGCCAGCCGCTCCGCGACCTCCGACCAGACCTCCTTGCTGTCCGGGTACCCGTGCACGAGCACCACGGTCGGCCGGTCCGTGTCGCCGAGCTCGACGACGCACAGCTCGATGCCGCCGGTGCTCACCCGGCGCTCGCGCGCCCCCGCGAGGCCCGTGCCCTCCAGCGCCCCGCCCGGGCCCACTCCGCCCGGGGCCGCCCCGCCGAGGCCCGTCCCGTTGATGCCGTCCGCTCCGCTCATGCCGCTCATGCTGCCTTCTCCTCGGCCCAGCGCCGCACGTGCGGCAGATCGTCGTCCAGCCAGAACGCGCTCTCCTCGGGATCCCGCGAGCCGGTGACGACCAGGATCTCCTCGAACTTCGCGCCGGTGCCCCGGAAGCCCAGGTGCGGTTCCATCGCCCACAGGCCGGGCTGCGGCGGGTGGTCGGAGAAGCGGTACGGGCTCCAGAGCGGGGACCAGCCCTCGCGGTGCCCGCGCAGGGCGTCGGAGGCCAGCCCCTTGAGGGACTGCGTCCCGAACCCGAAGGCGGTCGGTGACCAGCGCCGCTCCCTGACCCGGTCTATCTTGTGGGCGATCACACCGAAGGGGTAGGCGCGGTGCCGGTTGGCGTACCCCTGGCGGATCATCAGCCGCTCGACGTTCTCGTAGATCTCGCGCAGCGGGCGGCGCTCGCGGACCTGCTCCAGGATCAGCTCGCGGTGCACGCGCAGATCGGACATGAGCCGGTCCTGTACGGGGTTCAGCCCGAGGCTGCCCGAGTACCCGATGTCGGCCGCGTACCCCTTGTAGACCGGGGCCATGTCGAGGATGAACGGCATCCCCGGCTCCAGCTTCCGGTTCGTCGGGAAGAACTGCAGGGGGATCTTGAAGTTCGCGAACGCGGTGCGGTCCCCGAACCACGCGAACGGCAGGTGGAACCAGTCCCGCACCCCGCGCTCGCGCAGCCACTCGCGCTGCATCCGTGCCGCCTCGCGCTCGGTCATCCCCGGCCGCAGCTGCGCCGCGACGGTCTCCGCGCACTCGTACGAGAGGCGTTGCACTTCCCTGAACCCGCGCAGGTCCGCAGAGAGTTGCGCGGTGCGTTGCCTGGTGTCCCCAGCCATGACAGCCGTCCGTCCGTAGAACCGTACGCGCCCGTAACTTGACACTGATGAATGTGACAATGACCGGAGATCACGTCAAGGGCCGTGCACGGACCTGTGGACAAACTTGTCCGGTCCGCATCAGCCTTTCGTCAGGGTCCGTAGTCCTGAAGGCGGAGACGGGATGACGCTCCAGGTCTGACGATCCGCGCGACCCGCGCCACTAACGTCGAAGCCGTGACTGTCATCGCGACCGAAAGCCTGAGCAAGCGGTACCCCCGAGTGACCGCAATCGACCGGCTCTCCCTGGACATCGGGCCCGGAGTGACCGGCCTCGTGGGTGCCAACGGAGCCGGCAAGTCCACGCTCATCAAGATCCTGCTTGGACTGTCCCCCGCCACCGAGGGCCATGCCGCCGTGCTCGGACTCGACGTCGCCACCCATGGCAGCGCCATCCGTGAACGCGTCGGCTACATGCCCGAGCACGACTGCCTGCCGCCCGACGTCTCGGCCACCGAGTTCGTCGTGCACATGGCGCGCATGTCCGGGCTCCCGCCCACCGCCGCCCGCGAGCGGACCGCCGACACCCTGCGCCACGTGGGCCTGTACGAGGAGCGCTACCGCCCCATCGGCGGTTACTCCACCGGCATGAAGCAGCGGGTCAAGCTGGCCCAAGCGCTCGTCCACGACCCCCAGCTGGTCCTCCTGGACGAGCCCACCAACGGCCTCGATCCCGTCGGCCGCGACGAGATGCTCGGCCTGATCCGCCGCGTCTACACCGACTTCGGCATCTCCGTCCTGGTCACCTCCCACCTCCTCGGTGAGCTGGAGCGGACCTGCGACCACGTCGTGGTCGTCGACGGCGGCAAGCTGCTGCGTTCCAGCTCCACCAGCGACTTCACGCAGATCACCACGACCCTCGCGGTCGAGGTCACCGACACCGACGCCCACCCGGACGGCACCGCCGTCCTGCGCAAGGCGCTCGCCGAGGCGGGCATCACCCTGCACGCGGGCGAGGAGCAGGGCCTGCCCGGAGCCGGCCACATCCTGCTCGTCGAGGCCACCGGCGAGGACACCTACGACACCGTGCGCGACACCGTCGCCGACCTCGGCCTCGGCCTGGTCCGCATGGAACAGCGCCGCCACCACATCGCGGAGGTCTTCCGCGACAACGACCAGCAGCAGCTCGTCCGGAAGGGAGCCGGTTCCGATGGCGCCTGACACCTCGACCCAGATCCACAACATCGGCTACCGGTCCTACGAGGGGGCCCGGCTCGGCCGCGCCTACGCCCGCACCTCGCTGTTCTCGCAGTCCCTGCGCGGCGCCTACGGACTCGGCCGGTCCGCCAAGTCCAAGGTCCTCCCGATGATCCTCTTCGCGGTGATGTGCGTCCCCGCGCTGATCATCGTCGCGATCGCCATCGCGGTGCCCGGCTCCACCAGCCTGCCGATCAAGTACACGACGTACGCCCTGACCACCCAGGTGGTCATCGGCCTCTACCTCGCCTCGCAGGCGCCCCAGTCGGTCTCCCGGGACCTGCGCTTCAAGACCGTGCCGCTCTACTTCTCGCGGCCCATCGAGCGCGTCGACTACGTCCTCGCGAAGTTCGCGGCGATGGCCTCGGCCCTGTTCATCCTCACCGCCACACCGCTGCTGATCATGTGGATCGGCTCGCTGCTGGCCAAATTCGACTTCGCGGACCAGACCAAGGGGTTCGCCCAGGGACTGGTCTCCGTGCTGCTGCTCTCGGTGCTGTTCGCCGGCCTCGGCCTGATCATGGCCGCGCTCACCCCGCGCCGCGGCTTCGGCGTCGCCGCCATCATCGCCGTGCTCCTGATCCCCTACGGCGCGGTGACCGCCGTCCAGGGCATCGCGTACAACACCGGTTCGACCGGTGCCATCGAGTGGATGGGCCTGTTCTCCCCGGTCAGCCTGATCGACGGGGTCCAGTCCGCGTTCCTCGGCGGCACCTCCGCCTTCCCAGGCGGAGACGGCCCCTCGGCCGGTGTCGGCTTCGTCTACCTGCTCGTCGTCCTCGCCCTCATCGCCGGCTCCTACGCCGCCCTGATGGCCCGCTACCGGAAGGCCGGGCTGTGACCACCATCGACATCGACCACACCTCCCGCTGGTTCGGGAACGTCGTCGCCGTCAACGACGTGACCATGCGTATCGGCCCCGGCGTCACCGGGCTCCTGGGCCCCAACGGCGCCGGAAAGTCCACCCTCATCAACATGATGGGCGGCTTCCTCGCCCCCTCCACGGGCACCGTCACCCTCGACGGCGCGCCGATCTGGCAGAACGAGCAGGTCTACAAGCAGATCGGCGTCGTGCCCGAGCGCGAGGCCATGTACGACTTCCTCACCGGCCGGGAGTTCGTCGTCGCCAACGCCGAGCTCCACGGCCTCGACGACGCGGCCGCCCAGCGGGCGCTCGCCACCGTCGAGATGGAGTACGCCCAGGACCGCAAGATCTCCACGTACTCCAAGGGCATGAGGCAGCGCGTGAAGATGGCCTCGGCCCTCGTCCACGAGCCGTCCGTGCTGCTCCTCGACGAGCCGTTCAACGGCATGGACCCGCGTCAGCGCATGCAGCTCATGGACCTGCTGCGGCGCATGGGCGACGACGGCCGCACCGTGCTGTTCTCCTCCCACATCCTGGAGGAGGTCGAACAGCTCGCCTCCCACATCGAGGTGGTCGTCGCCGGCCGGCACGCCGCCTCCGGCGACTTCCGCAAGATCCGCCGCCTGATGACGGACCGCCCGCACCGCTACGTGGTCCGCTCTTCCGACGACCGGGCCCTTGCCGCGGCCCTGATCGCCGACCCCTCCACCGCAGGCATCGAGATCGACCTCAAGGAAGGCGCCCTGCGCATCCAGGCCGTCGACTTCGGCCGCTTCACCGAGCTGCTGCCGCGGGTCGCCCGTGCGCACGGCATCCGGCTGCTGACGGTCTCGCCCTCCGACGAGTCCCTCGAGTCGGTCTTCTCCTACCTCGTCGCGGCCTGAAGGAGCTGGCACCCATGTACAACCCCACCGTCGCCCGGCTCACCTACCGCGCGCTGCTCGGCCGCCGCCGCGCGCTGATCCTCTTCGCGCTGCCCGCCCTGCTGATCGTCATCTCCCTCGCCGTCCGCGCCTTCACCGGTCTGGACGACAAGGTCGCCGCCGACCTCCTGGGCGGCTTCGCCCTCGCCACCATGGTTCCGCTGATCGGTGTCATCGCCGGCACTGGCGCCATCGGCCCCGAGATCGACGACGGCTCGATCGTCTACCTGCTCTCCAAGCCGGTGAAGCGCCCGACGATCATCATGACCAAGCTGATCGTCGCGATCGCCGTCACCATGGCCTTCTCCGCGATCCCGACCCTGATCGCCGGCTTCATCCTCAACGGCAACGGCCAGCAGATCGCCGTCGCCTACACCGTCGCCGCCCTCGTCGCCTCGATCGCCTACAGCGCCCTGTTCCTGCTGCTGGGCACCATCAGCCGGCACGCGGTCGTCTTCGGCCTGGTCTACGCCCTGATCTGGGAGTCGCTCTTCGGCAGCCTGGTCTCCGGGGCGAAGACCCTCAGCGTCCAGCAGTGGGCCCTGGCCCTCGCCGAGAAGGTCGCCGGCCAAGGCTACGTCGACGCCACCGTCGGCCTGCCCACCGCGGTGATCCTGCTCTCGGTGGTCACCGTCGGCGCCACCGTCTACGCCGGCCAGAAGCTGCGCCGCCTCACCCTGGCGGGTGAGGAGTAAGCCCCTGCCGCACCGGCCCCGCGTCCAGTGCCCCGCCCGGCCCACCGGCCAGGCGGGGCACCGTCGTACGGGGCAAAATCAGTGCATGATCGAGCACACCGAGCCCGAGCCGTCCAGGCCCGTACGGTCCTGGATACGCTCCTCGCCCGGTACGCACATATGGCTGCTGATCATCGCCATCACGAGCATCATCGTCGTGATCGCGCCCGACCACCTCGAGCACGTCCTGCTCCACCGCCACAGCAGCAATATCCACGAGCTCACCCGGCACCCCGTGCGAGCCCTGCTCTCCAGCGCCTTCTGGATCGAGAACCCGGCCTCGCTCGCCCTGTACGCCGTCCTCTTCGAGCTCTTCCACGCCCCCGTCGAACGCTGGCTCGGCACCCTGCGCTGGCTCGCCATCGTCGCGACCGCCCACATCACGGCCACCCTGATCAGCCAGAAGGTGGTCCTGATGGCCATTCAGGACCATCGAGCCCCGCACAGCATGGTCCACGTCGTCGACGTCGGCGTCAGCTACGGACTCGCGGCCTCGATCGGGGTCCTCACCTACCGGCTCCCGAACCCCTTGCGCTGGCTCTACCTCGCCTGTGTCGTCGCCTTCTTCGGGCTCCCTCTCCTCACCGGAGGCACCTTCACCGACCTCGGGCACGCCATTTCGCTCTCCGTCGGCCTGCTCGCCTGGCCGCTGACCCGCCACCCCCACCCCGGGAATGTTTCACGTGAAACAGAGCACCGCGCCGACCACGGCTGATGCAGGGAAATTCACTGGTACGGGACGTGCGCCCCGGGCAGAGTGAGTCGCGCGGGGAGCAACAAAAAGGCCCGGAGCAGCCACTTCGAGCGCGCCTTGCGGCGCGGGCTGTTCCGGGCCTTCCCCGTTCTCGGGCGGAGCCGTCAGGCAGCGCCCAGCAGGCGCTCCAGCACCACCGCGATGCCGTCCTCCTCGTTGGAGGTCGTCACCTCGTCGGCCACCGCCTTCAGCTCCGTATGGGCATTGGCCATCGCCACTCCGTGCGCCGCCCAGCCGAACAGCGGGATGTCGTTGGGCATGTCGCCGAAAGCGATCGTCTCCGCAGCCTTCACGCCCAGCCGGCGCGCGGCCAGCGAGAGGCCGGTGGCCTTCGTCAGCCCCAGCGGCAGGATCTCCACTATGCCCGGGCCGGCCATGACGATGTCCACCAAGGAACCCACCGTCTCCCGGGCCACCTTCACCAGTGCGTCGTCGCCGAGCTCCGGGTGCTGGATGTACAGCTTGTTCAGCGGAGCCGTCCACACCGCCGCCGTGTCCTCCAGGTAGAGCGCCGGCAGGCCTTCCTGCACCTGGTAGCCGGGCCCGAACAGCACATCGCCGTCCACCCCGTCCCGGCTGGCCGCGAGCGCCAGCGGACCCACTTCGGCCTCGAGCTTCGACAGCGCCAGGCCGGCCAGCTGCCGGTCGAGCGTCACCGAGGTCAGCAGCCGGTGCGCCCCCGCGTCGTAGACCTGCGCGCCCTGCCCGCACACCGCGATCCCCTTGTAGCCGAGATCGTCCAGCACGCCCCGGGTCCAGGGCACGGCCCGGCCGGTGACGATGATGTGCGCCGCGCCCGCGGCGGTGGCTGCGGTGAGCGCTTCACGGGTGCGTTCCGAAACAGTGTCGTCGCCACGCAGCAGCGTGCCGTCGAGGTCGGTCGCGACGAGCTTGTACGGGAACGGGGCCGGGCTCACTTGGTGATCGGCTCCAGGACCTCGCGGCCGCCCAGGTACGGACGGAGCGCCGCGGGCACCCGCACCGATCCGTCGGCCTGCTGGTGGTTCTCCAGAATCGCGACGATCGTGCGCGGTACGGCGCACAGCGTGCCGTTCAGCGTCGAGAGCGGCGCGGTCTTCTTGCCGTCGCGGTAGCGGATCGACAGGCGGCGGGCCTGGAAGCCGTCGCAGTTCGAAGCGGAGGTCAGCTCGCGGTACTTGCCCTGCGTCGGGATCCACGCCTCGCAGTCGAACTTGCGCGAGGCGGAGGAGCCCAGGTCACCGGTGGCGACGTCGATCACCTGGAAGGGCAGCTCCAGGCTGGTCAGCCACTGCTTCTCCCACTGCAGGAGACGCTGGTGCTCGGCCTCGGCCTCCTCCGGCGCGACGTACGAGAACATCTCGACCTTGTCGAACTGGTGGACGCGGAAGATGCCGCGGGTGTCCTTGCCGTACGTACCGGCCTCGCGGCGGAAGCACGGCGAGAAGCCGGCGTACCGCAGCGGCAGCTTGTCGGCATCGATGATCTCGTCCATGTGGTACGCGGCGAGCGGGACCTCGGAGGTGCCGACCAGGTAGTAGTCGTCCTTCTCGAGGTGGTACACGTTCTCCGCGGCCTGGCCGAGGAAGCCGGTGCCCTCCATGGCGCGCGGGCGGACCAGCGCCGGGGTCAGCATCGGGATGAAGCCGGCCTCGGTGGCCTGCGCGATCGCCGCGTTGACCAGGGCGAGCTCCAGCAGGGCGCCGACACCGGTCAGGTAGTAGAAGCGCGAGCCCGACACCTTGGCGCCGCGCTCGACGTCGATGGCGCCCAGCAGCTCGCCGAGCTCCAGGTGGTCCTTGGGCTCGAAGCCCTCGGCCCCGAAGTCGCGGATCGTGCCGTGCGTCTCGAGGACGGTGAAGTCCTCCTCGCCGCCGACCGGGACGTCCTCGTGGACGATGTTGCCGAGCTGGAGCAGCAGTCGCTTGGCGGCCTCGTCGGCTTCGTTCTGCTCGGCTTCGGCCGCCTTGACGTCCGACTTGAGCTGCTCGGCCTTCTTCAGCAGCTCTGCCCGCTCATCCGGGGAGGCCTTGGGGATGAGCTTGCCGAGCGACTTCTGCTCGTTGCGCAGTTCGTCGAAGCGCATGCCGGAGGACCTGCGGCGCTCGTCGGCGGAGAGCAGTGCGTCGACGAGTTCGACGTCCTCTCCACGGGCGCGCTGCGAGGCGCGGACACGGTCAGGGTCTTCACGGAGCAGCCGGAGGTCAATCACCCCTCCAGGCTACCGGGCTGGGCTTCCTGGACTCACACCGATATCACGCTGCGTGTCGCTATGTCCTAATTGCGGAGAATGGAAAACTCCGGCCGACTGGCCGGAAGTGGCCCTTGCCGGGCGGTCAATAAAAGTGGCCCATTCCATGAAAAGGGGCGCAACCGGGGTATCCGGGCGCCTCCTGAGCAGGGCGGGAAGGCCTTCCTTGTCCACAGGAATTGTCCACCGCGGGGACTTTTCCACAGGCTGTGCGCCGGATCTGTGGACACGGAATGAGATCAATCCCCACCGGGGCCGCGTCCGGATGAATCAAGGTTCAAACCACCCTCACACACTCATTCGGGTGGGAATGACTCGCTCCAAAGAGTTGATCGGCGATGCGGGGGTGACGCCGTTCACCTCCCGCTCCCCAGCGCGAAACCTGGGCCCGCCGACCGATTTGTCGACCTTGTCGCGCCGCGATGTCGACTAGTCCACAGGTCCCCATCTCGGCCTGTGGATAACTCTGTGGACAGTGGAGAAAGAGCTACGCCCGGCCGTCGAGGCAGCGCGTCAGCCAGTCGGAAGCGGCCGTGAAGTCACCGTCCGAGGTACCGGGCCGCGGAGCGCGCACGTCACCCTGAGCGACGCCGGCCCGCGGGTAGGAGCCGAGGAAGCGGACCTGGGGGCAGGTGCGCTTGAGCCCCATGAGCGCCTCGCTGACCCTCCGGTCGGAGATGTGGCCCTCCGCGTCGACGGCGAAGCAGTAGTTGCCGATGCCCTCGCCCGTCGGCCGGGACTGGATCAGCATCAGGTTGACCCCGCGGACGGCGAACTCCTGGAGGAGCTCGAGCAGCGCACCGGGGTGGTCGTCGCCGAGCCACAGCACGACGGAGGTCTTGTCGGCGCCGGTCGGTGCGGCGGGCCGGGCGGGGCGCCCGACGAGCACGAACCGGGTCTCGGCGTTCTCCGCGTCGTGGATCTCGGTGACCAGCGGGACGAGCCCGTACGTGGCGGCCGCGAACTCGCCCGCGAAGGCGGCGTCGAAGCGGCCCTCCTGGACCAGCCGGGCACCGTCGGCGTTGGAGGCGGCCGACTCCCACACCGCGTCGGGCAGGTTCGCCCGCAGCCAGTTGCGCACCTGGGGCTGGGCGACCGGGTGCCCGGTGACGGTCTTGAGGTCCGACAGCTTGGTCCCGGGCCGCACGAGCAGCGCGAACGCGATGGGCAGCAGCACCTCGCGGTAGATCATCAGCGGTTCGCCGGAGGCCAGCTCGTCCAAAGTGGCGGTGACCCCACCCTCCACCGAGTTCTCGATCGGCACCAGGGCGGCCGCGGCCTCCCCGTTGCGTACGGCGTCCAGGGCGGCCGGGACCGACACCATCGGGACGAGCTCCCGGGTCGCGGCTTCCGGCAGTGTGCGGAGGGCGGCTTCGGTGAAGGTGCCCTCGGGACCGAGATAGGTGAAGCGGGTGGCCGACATGTGATCAGCCTAATGCCGGGTCCCCGACCGCCGGGGTGCTGTTCATCCTTCGAGCAGCCGCTGCCCCACGTACTCCCCGTCGCGGGGGCCGGGCGGCACCGCGTACAGGCCGCTGGACTCGTGCCGGATGAACTCCGACAGGGCGTCTCCGCGGTCGAGCTTGCGCTGGACGGGGACGAAACCGCGGAGCGGATCGGCCTGCCAGCAGATGAAGAGGAGCCCGGCGTCCGGAGTGCCGTCGGCGGCGATCCCGTCGTGGAAGGAGAAGGGGCGCCGGAGCATGGCGGCCCCGCCGTTCTGCTCGGGGGCGGAGATCCGGGCGTGCGCGTTGGAGGGAATGACCGGCTTTCCGTCGGGGCCGATCTTGTCGAGGGCCATCTCGGTGGTCTCGGTGCCGCCGGTGAGGGGCGCGCCGGTGGCCTTCGTACGGCCTATGACCTGCTCCTGCTGGGCCAGGGACTGCTTGTCCCAGTCGTCGAGGAGCATCCGGATGCGCCGTACGACGGCGTACGAGCCCCCGCCCATCCAGGCGTGTTCGGCGGGCCCGGGGCCGGTGGCGGGGACGAAGATCCGCTTGTCGAAGTCGGGCTGCGCGGGCTTCGGGTTGCCGGTGCCGTCGATCTGGCCCATGAGGTTGCGGGCGGTCATCGGGGCGGCGGTGGCGCCGGGGGACCGGTTGAAGCCGTTCATCTGCCAGCGCACGCGGGCGGCTTCCCCCGCGTCCTTCTGCAGGGCGCGCAGGGCATGGAAGGCGACGAGCCCGTCGTCGGCGCCGATCTGGACCCACAGGTCGCCGTTGCTGCGCTGGGCGTCGAGCCGGTCGGCGGAGAAGTCGGGCAGCGGGTCGAGGGCGGTGGGGCGGCGGGCGGTGAGCCCGGTGCGCTCGAAGAAGGAGTGCCCGAAGCCGAAGGTGACGGTGAGGGAGGACGGCCCCGCGTCGAGGGCGATCCCGGTGTCCGCGGCCGAGGCGGCCTCGCCCGCCATCAGCAGGCGGGCGGTGTCGGACCAGCGGCGCATCAGGGCGGCGGCCTCCTTGCGCCCGGCTCCGGGAGCCAGGTCGAAGGCGAGGACATGGCCTTTGGCCTGCAGGGGGGCGGTGATGCCGGCCTGGTGGTCGCCGTGGAAGGCGACCTTGGTGGCGCCGAGGGAGGCGAGGCTCCCGGCGGCGCCTGGAGCGCCGACCGGGGAATCGGCGA
Organism: Streptomyces sp. NPDC050448; assembly: GCF_040655295.1. Lineage (NCBI taxonomy): Bacteria > Bacillati > Actinomycetota > Actinomycetes > Kitasatosporales > Streptomycetaceae > Streptomyces > Streptomyces sp. NPDC050448. The sequence continues at coordinate 56,193 of NZ_JBFAJR010000027.1, forward strand.
GTGCGGAGTGCACGAAGGCGCCGCCGGTGGCGCCGAGCGCGAGCCCGGCGGCGCCTGCGGCGCCGACGGTGCCCAGCAGCCGGCGCCGGGAGATCTCGATGTCGGGGTTGATCTCGGTCACGCTGGTCAGCCGATCTTCACGTTCTTCTGCACGGTCGTCTGGTCGATGTCGGAGGTACGGACGATCACGTCGATCCGCCATTCCCCGGGGAGCGGCAGCTGGACGCCGGATGCGCTCCAGTGTCCGGGGGCCGCGCGCTCCGGGATGAGTGGGAGGGGGCCGATGTCCTTGGCGGAGAGGGTGAAGGCGACCTTGATCTCGGGGATGTCGAGAGGCTTGCCTTCGGGGTCGTCGACCCAGACGTGGAGCGAGTTGGCGCCGACCCGGCCCGGGTCGAGCTCCACCCGGACCGATCCCTTGCCGTTCTCGCCGCCGGTGTCGAACGGCAGGGTGATCTTGATGGCGCGGTTGGGGACGGCGGTGGCCGCGTAGTCGCGCCCGCTCGCCTGCTCGGCGGTCCGGCCGGGTTCGGTGCTGGTGAGCACGGTGGTCACGGCGAGCAGGACCACGGCGACCCCGGCCTCGGCGAGGACGGAGCGGCGCAGGCACGCCCGGTTCGGATCGGCGTCGCGGACCTGCTTCTCGCGTGCGCTCTCGAGGGCGGCACGCTGCCGGGCGAGCTGGGCGGCGCGCTTGGGGTCCTCGGGGACGGTGACGGCGGCCGGCTGTGTTTCACGTGAAACATCGCGCTGCCGGGCGATCTTGGCCGGCTTCCCGGCGGGCGCATCGGTGAGCCGTGCGGTCCACGAGCGGGAGACATAGGCGATGCCTACGAGGACGGCGACGAGCCCGACCTTCAGCAACAGGAGCTGTCCGTAGCTGGTACCGGTGAGGGCCGACCAGCTGCCGACCTGGCGCCAGGACTGGTAGATGCCGGTGACGGCCAGGACCAGGACGCTGACGAACGCGACCCGGGAGAACCGCTGGACCGCCTCGCGCTCGATCCCGGGGACCTTGTGGAGGGCGACGAGCAGTGCGGTGAGTCCGCCGAGCCAGGCGGCGACGGCCAGCAGGTGCAGGATGTCGGCGGGCATGGCGATACCGGGCTGGATGCCGGTCGAGGCGTGTTCGGACAGGGCCCAGGTGGCGGCGATCCCGCCGGCGACGACGGTACCGCCGATGCCGAGGCCGAAGAGCAGGTCGTTGGCCTCCTTGTCGGCCGCCTTGTTCTTGTCCTTGCTCTTGTTCTTGCCGACGTCCCGGGTCTCGGCTGTCCTGCGCGCGTACGCGCCGAACAGCACGGCGATGAACAACGCGGCGGCACCGAGGAGGAGCAGCCGGGAGACGAGGGAGGCGCCGGGCTTGGTCTCCAGAACGGCCTTGAGGCCGTCGAGGTCCAGCGCGTCGGCGAACTTCCCCGACCCGGTGTACGGGTTGCGAAGGACCAGCATCGCGAGGGTGGCGGCGGTGAGCGTGACCCAGGCGCGCACGACGAGCTTCTGCAGCGGGCGCTGCGCGGCTCCGCGGCGCCAGCACAGCAGGATGAAGGCGGCACCGCCGACGAGGACGGTGAAACCGGCGTAGGCGGCGTAGCGGGCGATGCCGTACGCGATGCCGACCGGTCCGCCGCCCGCCTGCCGGGTGGGCAGGGCGACGTTGGTCGCCGAGGGGGCGCCGATGGAGAAGGTGAAGGCGCCGGATACGGGGTGGCTGTCGGCGGACACGGCCTGCCAGGCGACGGTGTACGTGCCGTCCGGCAGCCCGGAGTGCAGTGCGGTGCCGTAGCGGATGGTGGATCCGCTGCACATGTCGCGCAGTTCGCCGGTGTCCACCCGCCTGCCCTGCGGATCCATGACGCGGATGGAGTCGTCGCCCATGGCGACCTGCTCCGAGAAGGAGAGGGTGACCTGGGCGGGAGCCGTGGCGACCACCGCCCCGTCCTTGGGGTCGCTCGCGGTGAGTGCGGCGTGTGCCGTGGCCGGGCCGGCCGCGGTGAACAGTGCTGCCAGCAGGGCTGCGAGGACCAGCGCGAGCCGCGGCAGGAGTGCCGCGGTCCGGACGCGGGCCGGGGAGGGGGCGATGGCCGTCATGGCGTGTCAGTACCTCGGTCCGTCAGTGGGCGCTGGTGTTCTGGGCGTTGTACGTCCGTTCCTTGACGTCCAGGTCGACCTTGACCGGGTCGGCCTTCTCGAAGCGCAGCTCGACGGTGACCTTGTCGCCGACCTTCGGCTTGCTCTTCAGTCCCATGAACATGACGTGGCTGCCGCCGCGCTCCAGCTTGAGCTCGCCGTTGGCAGGCACATCCATGGCCGCGACCTGCTGCATCTTCTGGTCCTTGGTCTCGTGGATCTGCAGATCGTCGGAGAGCGGGCTGGTGACGGCCGTGAGCTTGTCGGCCGTCTTGGAGTCGTTCTTGATGACCATGAACGCGCCGGCCATCTTGTCGTTCACGGGCTCCGGCATGAAGGCGCCGGTGACGGTCATCTTCGGCTTGTCCGCGTCGGCCTTGGAGCCGGAGCCGGAACCGGTGTCCGAGGAACAGCCGGATATGGCGAGCGCTGCCGTCAGGGAGAGTGCGGCGGCGAGGGTGCGGGTGGTGCGGGCGGTCACGGGTTCTCTCCCTTGATGATCTTCGGCAGGTCCTTGGTGTAGTCGTCGACCGTGCTGCCTTCGCCGTAGAGGAGGTATCCCTCGTCGGTCTTGGGCGAGAACGCGATGACCTGGGCACCGTGCATGGAGACGACGCTGCCGTCGGCCTCCTTCTTCGGAGGGTCGATGCCGATGCCGAGCTTGCGCGCGGCGGCCTGGATGGTGGCGAAGTCCCCGGTCAGTCCGGTGAAGGACGGGTCCTGGGCCCTGAGCCACGCGCCGAGGGAGTCGGGAGTGTCCCGTTCGGGGTCGGTGGTGACGAACACGACCTGGAGCTTGTCCTGGTCGGCCTTGGGCAGGGCCTTCTTGGCGACGGCGATGTTGCTCATCGTCAGAGGGCACACGTCGGGGCAGTTGGTATAGCCGAAGTAGATGAGCGTCGGCTTGCCCTTGGTTTGCTCGCGCAGGTTCCACGGCTTGCCGGTGGTGTCCGTCAGGACCAGCTCCGGCTTGTCGAAGGGGCGGTCGAGGACGGTGGCGCTACCGGCCTTGGACTGTCCGGTGATCTGCGTGACCGCGTTGGTCTTGGCGGGCTCACCGCCGCAGGCGGTGAGGGTGAGCGCGGCCGCTGCCGCGAGGGCGGCGACCGTCACACGTGTGGTGCGCATGGAGAGATGTCCCTGGGATCGGGGATGTGCGCGGGGGGTCGGCCACGAGGACGGGCCGGCTGCGCGCACGTTCTGGATATCGGGATACGGCCTGCGGCCGCGGCGGGTCAGGAGGCGCGGCGACGCGCGGTGACGCCGAAGGCGACACCGCCGAGGCCGATGACGATGCCTGCGACGCCGAGGACGCGCGCGGTCGTGTCGGAGGCGTTCGCCGCGGCCTCGTCGTGGCCCTTGTCGCCCTTGGCGGCGGCGCTCTTGTCGTCGTGGTGGTCGTCGTCGTCGGTGGCGCCGGCCGTGGCCGCGGTCAGCTTCAGGACGGGAGCCGGGTTCTGCGGCTCCGCCGCGCCTTCCTTCGTCTCCTCGATCCAGCGGACGACCTCGTTGTTGTCGTACGTCTGGATCGCCTTGAAGACCATCTGGTCGGCGTTCTCGGGCAGCTTGCCGACGGAGACCGGGAACTGCTGGAACTTGCCGGGCTCGATCTTGCCGCCGCTCCAGGTCACCTTGGTGACGACCTCGTTGACCTGCTTGCCGTGCACGGTCAGCGGCTTGTCGAGCTTGGTCTTCTCGACGTTGGACGTCCAGCCGGGGATCTCCTGCGGCATGACGGACGTCAGCGGCTGGTCGATGGGGAAGTTGACTTCCAGCTGCGTGGTCGACGCGTTGTCCCGCTCGTTCGGAACCTTGAAGTTGAGCGTCGCGTAACCGCCCTTGGCGGCTTCGCCGACGGGCTGCACGCCGACGTGCGCGAAGGCGGTGCCGGACAGGACGAGGACGGCGCCGGCGGCAAGGGCGGCGGCGAAGGAGACGCGAGAGGTCTTCATGGCAGAAACACTCCACAGAGGCGGTGGTGACGGTGGTTCCGCGCACGGGCGCGCGCGGAGGTCGCGGCACCGGTGCTTCCGCCGGGTGCTCCGGGGAGGGGGTGCCGCGTCAGGCTGCGAGGGCGAGCGCCGTGCAGGGCGGCCCGCGCCTGATCACCGTGTGATGGAGCGCCTCCCGGCCGGTGTGGGCGGTGGGTTCGGCGACGGTCCGGGTGGCCCGCGGGGTGCCGGCAGGCGTGCCCGGGAGCCCGGCGCAGAGGGCGCGTACGAAGGCCAGCGCGGCGCGCAGCGGGCGTACCGGATCGGCTTCGGCGGAGGTGCGGGAGAGCTCGAGGAGCCGGAACAGTGCGGCGTCGCCGCGCCCCAGCAGCCAGCCCGCGGCCACCGCGGCCAGCAGGTGGCCGACGAGCATGCCGGTGCTGAACAGGCCGGTGGCGGGCGCCGCGGCGGCCTGCGCCATGTGCGCGTGGCCGGCATGTGCCTGCGACGCGGCTTGCGCTGCGGCCTGGGCCGCCATGGCGGCCGGATCCAGTCCGGCGGTCTCCAGGATCTGCCGGGCGTCGGCCGGGCTGAGCGGAACGGAGTTGCCTCCGCAGACCAGCCGGGCGGCGAGCGCCGCGAGCGAGGTGTCGGTGCCGGCGGGCGCCTGGGCCGCGGCGGCGCTGTGCTGGCCGAGGCCGAACACCGCGTGCAGCCCGAGCTGTCCGAAGGCGAGCCCGGCGGCGATGCCGGGCAGCGAGCGCCGGCGTCCCGCGAGCGGGGCGGCGATCGCGAACACGGCGAGGAAGGCGATGACGAGGGCCCACCAGGGCACGGTGGCGCAGGACGCCAGCGCGTGCCCGACCGCGGACAGCACGACGCAGACCGCGGTGAACACCGCGGCCCGGGTCAGCCGGAGGCCGGCTCCGGCGGGCGTCGCGTGGGGGACAGTCATGGCCGGGCCATCATCGCACTGAGCTCACGCCGTCCATGCGGCAGGTCCGGAAGGTCGTGAGTGCCCCTGTACGAGGGCTTCACCTCGGGTGTCCCCGCCATGGCCGGGACCCGTGCGCCGCCGCATACACCGCTCCCCGGGAGTGCCGCATCGGCCGAATGAGGGCTGTGGCGGCCGCCGGGGGCTTACGCCCCGCCGCGGGCGGCAATAGGTATCCGTATGAGCATCTGGTGGTCTCTCCACTTGAGGCGCGAAGCCGCGAGCGTGCCGCTCGCCAGGCGGTTGCTGCTGGGGACGATGGAGACCGCGGGGGTGGACCCGGACATCTCCTTCGATCTGTCGGTGGCACTGAGCGAGGCGTGCGCGAACGCGGTGGAGCACGGCGGCCCGGCGGCCGAGGCCGGTGCCGGCGCGGAACCGGTCCCGGAGGCGTGCGCGGCGTACCGCGTCACGGCCTACCTGGACGGCGACTGCTGTCGCATCGAGGTGACCGATTCGGGCCCGGGATTCCCGGCGGCGACGGTCGCGCGGCGCAGACCCCCGCCGGCCGGCCCCTCCGAGCCATCGGAGAGCGAGCACGGCCGGGGCCTGTGGCTGATCGCGGAGCTCGCCGACCACGTCAGGCTCCGCAACCGGCCGGGCCGGGGCGCGGTGGTCAGCTTCGACAAGATCCTGAAATGGCGTGAGGGAGCGCTGCTGAAGGCGTCGTAGCGGCGGAAGGCCTCCCGGATACGCCGATGGACGGGACTCGCGTACGAGATCCCGCCCACCGGAGGTCAGCCACCGGAGGTCAGCCGGCGCAGGCGTCAGCCCTTGAGGCGCGCCATCCAGGCCTCGACATCGGCCGAGGCGCGGGGCAGCCCGGCCGACAGGTTCCGGTTGCCGTCCTCGGTGACCAGGATGTCGTCCTCGATCCGGACACCGATGCCCCGGTACTCCTCGGGCACGGTCAGGTCGTCGGCCTGGAAGTACAGACCGGGCTCGACGGTGAGGCACATGCCCGGCTCCAGGGTGCCGTCGACGTACGCCTCGGTGCGCGCGGCGGCGCAGTCGTGGACGTCCATGCCGAGCATGTGGCCCGTGCCGTGCAGGGTCCAGCGGCGCTGCAGGCCGAGCTCCAGGACACGCTCGACCGGGCCCTCCAGCAGGCCCCACTCGACGAGCTTCTCGGCCAGGACGTGCTGCGAGGCGTCGTGGAAGTCGCGGAACTTCGCACCCGGCTTGACGGCGGCGATGCCGGCTTCCTGGGACGCGTGGACCGCGTCGTAGATCTTGCGCTGTATGTCGGTGTACGTGCCGTTGATCGGCAGCGTGCGGGTGACGTCGGCCGTGTAGAGGGAGTGGGTCTCCACACCGGCGTCGAGCAGCAGCAGGTCGCCGGAGCGGACGTCGCCGTCGTTGCGGACCCAGTGCAGGGTGCAGGCGTGCGGGCCGGCGGCGCAGATGGAGCCGTAGCCGACGTCGTTGCCCTCGACGCGGGCGCGCAGGAAGAACGTGCCCTCGATGTAGCGCTCGGACGTGGCCTCGGCCTTGTCCAGGACCTTCACGACGTCCTCGAAGCCGCGGACGGTGGAGTCGACGGCCTTCTGCAGCTCGCCGATCTCGAAGTCGTCCTTCACGGCGCGGGCCTCGGAGAGGTAGACGCGCAGTTCCTCGTCGCGCTCCTTGGTGACCTTGTCGGTCAGGGCGCCCTCGATGACCGCGTCGTGGCCGCGGACGCTGCGGACCGGACCCTCGGCCTCGGCCAGCTCGTCGGCGAGCTTGCGGACGTCCTTGGCCGGAATGCCCAGCAGCTGCTCGGCCTCGGCCAGGGAGTGGCGGCGGCCGACCCACAGCTCGCCTTGGCCGGAGAGCCAGAACTCGCCGTTCTCACGGTCCGAGCGGGGCAGCAGGTAGACGGTGGCGGTGTGGCCGGTCTCGCCCGCGGGCTCGAGGACCAGGACGCCGTTCTCGGTCTGGTCGCCGGTCAGGTACGCGTACTCGGTCGAGGCCCGGAAGGGGTACTCGGTGTCGTTCGAGCGGGTCTTGAGGCGGCCCGCGGGCACGACCAGGCGCTCGCCGGGGAAGCGTGCGGACAGCGCGGCCCGGCGGGCGGCGGTGTGCGGGGCTTGCGCGATCGGCTCCAGCCCGTGCAGCTCGGTGTCGGCCCAGCCCGTGCGCATGCTCTCCGCGAGTTCGTCGCTGACGCCCGGGTACAGCCCGTTCTTGCGCTGCTTGTGCTTCTTCTGGGGCTGCTCTTCTTCCGGGGTCTCCGGGGTGAGCTCGTCAGCCACGTCTTCTCCTCAGCTACGACAGGACCGGGTATGGGCCGCATCCATCGTATGTGCGAGGGGAAGACGCCTGGCGGCGAGTGTGATAAATCAGTCAAAACGGGCGGCGAGCAGGGCGATGTCCTCCACCCCGTCCCCCGTGGCGGCCATGGCGGCGGTGGCGCCTGAGGCGGCCGCGGCAGCGCGAGAGCCGGCGGGGGCGAGCGCCGGGTCGTCCTCGGGCAGCAGCGCCCGCAGGACGTGGTCGCACACGGCCGCCGGGTCGTCCCGGATGCTGCGGGGCACCCCCGCGGCCGCGGCGTGCAGCCGCGCGTAGGCCCGGTCCATCGGGTCGCCGGTCCGCCGCAGCAACCCGTCGGTGTACAGCAGCACCGTTTCTCCCGGAGCAGGTTCGATCTCCACGCTCGGTGCTTCCCAGCACGACAGCATCCCGAGCGGCGCGGAGAGCGAGGTCTCCACGTACTCCGTGCGGTGCTCGCCGATGAGCAGCGGCGGGGTGTGCCCCGCCCCGGCCAGGATGATCTTGCGCTGGGCCGGTTCGCAGTACGCGAAGAGCGCGGTCGCGCAGCGCGCGGGCTCGGTCAGGCGCAGCAGCAGCTCCAGATCGGACAGGACCGCGACGGGGTCCTCCCCCTCCATGACGGCATACGCGCGCAGCGACGCCCGCAGTCGCCCCATCGCGGCGACCGCACTGGGACCCGCTCCGGTGACGGAGCCGACGGCCAGCCCCAGGGCGCCCTCGGGCAGCGGCAGCGCGTCGTACCAGTCACCGCCTCCGCGCGGCCCGGTGTGGTGGCGGGCGGCGAGCTGCACGCCGGGGATCCGGGGGAGACGGCTGGGCAGCAGCTCCTCGGCGATCGTGGCCAGCCGACTGCGGGATCGTTCCACCTCGAGCATCCGGGCCAGGTGTTCGGCGGCGTGCCGGACGTAGAGCCCGGCGAGATCGCGCTGGCGGTCGCCCGGCTCGGCCTGCTCGTCGTACAGCCAGACGGCCGCACCGAGCCGGCCGGTGGCCTCGGCGGTGAGCGGCAGTGCGTAGCTCGCGGCGTAGCCGAGCCGGGCCGCGACCTCGCGGTGGCGGGGGTCGACCGGGGTGCCGTACCCGCCCGTGCCGGGGACGGCGTCGGGTTCGGGAAGTACATCGGAGCCGCCCTGGGCACCGGGGAGCCCGTCGAGGATCCGGCCGTACGAGGTCGCGGAGCGCGGGACGGTCTCGATGTGCCCGAGGTCCGCACGGCCGAGGCCGAGGCCGATCGTGGTCGTCGGGCCGAGCCCGTCGGAGGGCTCCAGGACGACCAGGCCGCGGCGGGCGCCGACGAGCGCGGCTCCGGCGCGCAGGAACTCCTGGAGGGAGGAGTCGAGGTCACGGGCGCGGGCGAGGCGTTCGGTGAGCTCGTGGAGGGTGGTCAGATCGGAGACCATCCCCGCCAGGCGGTCCTGGATCAGAGTGCTCGGTCCGGGGAGCGGTGCCGGGGCCGGTGCGGGGGCGGTTCGGGCGGGCGTCGGCGCCGCAGTGTGCGGGACCGCGGTAACTGCTGGATCGATTCCAGCCACTTTCGGCAGATGCGGGGCGCTCATGGCGTCCGCCTTTCCACCTGGTGCGATTCGCCATATAGCATCGCAAACCCCCAGACCGTGCTGCGCCGCCATCAATGAATCCACATCTACACGCACACGAGGATCGATGTCCAGCATTGCCCAGGTGGGAATCCTGGTGTCCGTGGGACCGCAACTCACTGTCCAGCCAAGGCTAGAACTTGGCCGGAAAAAGCTGGATGCAGACGGTTTTTGCGATCGACTGGTCGGGCGCCGGAGTGGCTCCGGGTACCTAATCGGTGGTGTCCGGGGAGAGTTGGCGCAACCCGGCAGCCGCCGGGAACCGCCCGGCACGGGCCGTCGTCCTTAGCGGCGGCAGCCGGTTTCGGCACTGGCGCGGGTCGCGTTCCGCCCCGCCGGACGTTTCATGGACCCGTAAGAAAACTGCACGAACCGTGTGAACCTGCTCTGGCGGACAGTGACGCGAAACGTGTGCGTGTGGTGAGACACCGGTTACATGGTGTGATGTGGCCCTCGGCGTTCAACGGAAAGGAACGAGCGCTCATGCGCGAGATCCTCGGAAGGCGTCTCCAGCGGCTCCGCAATCGCTTGAAATCCCTCCGCCCCGCCCCCGGGCAGAGCGGTGACCAGGCCCTCTTCGACGAGGCGCTCACCTGCGCCACCGTCTGGCAGTGGCCGGTGCTGCCCGGCGTCGGCCGCTCCGGCGCCGACAGCACCCGGTGCGCCTGCCCCGACCCCGACTGTGTCGTTCCCGGCGCCCATCCCTTCGACCCCGGGCTGCTCGCGGCCACCACCGACCCCCGGATGGTGGCCTGGTGGTGGGCCAACCGGCCCACCGCTCCCGTGCTGCTGGCCACCGGCGGGTCCGCGCCCTGCGCCGTGAGCCTGCCGGCCGCCGCGGCCGCGCGGGCCGTCGTACGGCTGGACGCGCAGGGCATGCGGCTCGGCCCGATCGTGGCCACGCCAACCCGCTGGTCGCTGCTGGTCGCGCCGTACTCGCTGGAGCGGCTCGGCGAACTCCTCTACGCGAAGGACCACGTGCCCTCCGCGCTGCGCTTCCACGGCGAGGGCGGCTATCTGCTGCTCCCGCCCTCCCCCGCGTCCGGCGGTGGGCAGGTGCGGTGGGAGCGCGGGCCCGCCGACGCCGGGGACCTGTGGCTGCCGGAGGTCGAGGCCGTCGTGGACGCACTGGTCGAGGCGAGCAGCGGGGCCTCCGGCGGCGGCAGCCGGCTCGCGTACTGATCACGCACGGTGGGGGGTACGGCCGCGCGCGAGCGGCCGTACCGACGTGCCGGGTACTCGCAGGTCACTCGTACGGGTGCCAGTGCGACGCGTTTCCAAGGGAATTGGGCGCGGGGGTCTCCGCGCCCCTTTCCCGCATCGCTATCTTCGCCGAATGAATCTCCGCTTGATCGGTATCAGCGCCGGTGTGCTGGTCATCTTGTCGCTCCCGCTGGCAGGGGCGATCGCCGGACCGGATTTCGCCGGTCAGGATGACGGAAAAGGCGGCGGGTTGCTCTCCTCGCTCGGGTTTGCCGACCGGGCGGACGGATCCCGTACGGCGGCGTCTGCCGCCCCGCCCGCGGAGCACGCCGCTCCGCCCGCGAAGCATGCCGCTCCGTCCGCGCGGCAGGCCAAGCCGCCGCAGCCGCGCCCGTCCGAGCAGCCCCGTACGGATTCCCGGTGCGGCCCCGAACTCTCCTCTCCGCAGGGCGTGGAGGCGCAGACCTGCGTCCTGGCGGGTGAGGGTCAGACCTGGGGCCGGAGCTACTACCGCAACACCGGTGGGCGCGCGTTGGACGCCGTCCTGACGGTGATGGGGCCCGCGGGGCGCACGGTGCAGATCCGGTGCGCGGTCGGGGCCGGGGACGAGCCGGGGCTGTGTGAGACGCCGAGGGAGGAATCGGCGGGGGCGCCGGATGGCTACTCCGCCGTTGCGGAGTTTGCAGTTCCGGATGACGAAGGGAAGCTCCTGCTGAGGTCCGGGAGCAACTCACCGGCACCGGCCGACGGTTGAGCGACGGCGTAAATGGAAGGGCCCGGTCGCTGGCGACGGGGGATGCACCAGCGACCGGGCTACAAGAACGGTAACAAGAGATCGCCTGTTCGCAAATTCGATCTCTGATATTCAGACACCGATTTGCAGGCGATTAGCGGGAGTTGTGACCCCAGTCACCGGTCCTGCGGGGGCTCGGCGGTCAGCTGAGGGTGACCTGGCGGTTGGTGAGTCCGCCGCGCGCCCGGCGCTCCTCCGCGGTCAGCGGGGTGTCCGCGGACAGGGCCGTGGCCAGCCGCTCCGCGAACTCCGCCGCAGGCTTCTCCACGTCGTCGGCGGTCACCCCGGTGGGCAGGTCCCATACGGGGACCATCAGCCCGTGCGCCCGGAAGGAACCGACCAGCCGGGTGCCTTCGCCGAGCGAGGAGGTGCCCGCGGCGTGCAGCCGCGCGAGGGCGTCGAGCAGCTTCTCCTCGGGGTGCGGCATGACCCAGCGCAGGTGGTTCTTGTCCGGGGTCTCGCACCAGTAGGCCGCGTCCACGTCGGCCAGCTTGACCGTGGGGATGGCGGCGGCGTTGGCGCGCTCGAGGGAGGCGGCGATCTCCGGGGAGGCGCTCTGGGCGCTCTCCGCATCCGGAATCCAGAATTCGAAGCCGCTGTGCACAACCGGCTCGAAAACGCCGTCCGTGTCCAGGAGATCCTGAAGTCGCGGACCCTCGGCGGGAACGCGGCGGGCCGGAATCGGAGTACCCGGTTCCGCGACGAGCGCACGCTCCAGCGTGTCGGCCATGTCCCGGGCGAGGTCCCCGGTGGTCGAGTCGTTCTGCAGGCCGAGCAGGACGGCCCCGTCCTCGCGGCGCAGCGCCGGCCAGGCCATGGGCAGTACGGTCACCAGCGTGACGGAGGGGACGCCCTCGGGCAGGCCGCCCTTGAGCGTCAGCGGGATGGTGGCCGCGGGCACGAGCTCGCGCAGCGCGACCCAGTCGCACTCGCCGGGCAGGCCCTCGAAGGGGCGCGCCACGTGCTCGGTGACGGCGTGCGCGGCGGCTGCGCCGTGGCAGGCCTTGTAGCGGCGCCCGGATCCGCACGGGCAGGGCTCGCGTGCGCCCACCACCGGGATTTCCCCGTTCTTGAGCTGCGGCTTTGCAGTCTTGGCTGCGGGGCGCTTCTTGGCCATCGTGGGTGTCTCCCGGTTGCGGCGGTACGGCGTTGTGTCTGGGCGCGAGCCTAGCCGTTCATGCCGCCGCAACCGGGAGGGTGCGGCCGGGAGCACGGTCGGCGTGCGCTCCCGGCGGCCGCTCGTTCGGATGGCCGGTGGTGCGGGTGTTGCTGTCGGGGATCCAGGTCAGGGATCCGGGTCGGGGATCCGGGTCGGGGATCCGGGTCGGGGATCCGGGTCAGGGATCCGGGTCAGGGATCCGGGTCAGGGATCCGGGTCAGGGATCCAGGTCAGGGATCCAGGTCGGGGATCCGGGTCGGAGACCCGTGTCTGGTGATCGGTCAGGGATTCAGATCGTCGAAGGCCGTACTGAAGTCGATCGCCGGGGGCGCAACGCGCGTAGCGAAATCCTCGTGCCGGGCCCCGCATGCAACGATCACCCATACGGTGACCTCGCCTGCCGCTCCGTCCCGGACACCCCAGTCCTGGGCAAGGGTGCTGATGATGTTCAGCCCCCGGCCGCCGCGCGCGGTGACCGAGGGCGTGGCCGGAACCGGGCGGGTGGGACCGCCCCCGTCCGTGACCTCGACCGTCAGCCGCCCCGCCTTGTCGATGCGCCATGCGGCGCGTATCTCCCCGTCCCCGATCTCCCCGGCGCCCAGCGGTCTGCCGTGCCGGCAGGCGTTGCTGAGCAGTTCGGAAAGGATCAGTACGGCGTCGTCAACGACCGATTCGGACACCCCGCTCATACGCAATTGCTCACGCATGCGGCGTCTCGCCTCGCCCACGCCCGCAGGACCATGGCATACGTCCATGCACGAAGACGTGGGCACTTCCTGTGCCACCACCAACGCCACCCCCGGAACCTCCTTAGCCCCACGCCATGGTCTGGATGCCCCAATGGCCTGGACCGGAAACCGGCCGAGCGGAGCCCTCTGACGCATTCATGACCAGCGATTGCGGAGCGGATGCGCCGGGGCACACCCTGTCACGCGCGCGACGCGCGGGACGGGTGGGCAAAAGGGGACGTCAGCGCCCGAGCTGTGACAGAACTTGTCGCGGCCTGTTCGTGATGATCGCTTCCACACCCAGATCAGCGCAGAGCTGAACATCTTCTGGTTCGTTTACGGTCCATACGTGTACGGAGTGGCCCGCGCTCTGGAGCTTGCGGATGAACCCGGGGTGGCTGCGCACGATCCGCATCCCCGGACCGGCGATCCGCACCCCGGCCGGCAGCCGCCCGTCGCGCATCCGGGGCGAGATGAACTGCATCAGGTACACGGTCGGGATCGTCGGCGCGGCGGCCCGCACCCGGTGCAGGGAGCGCGCGGAGAAGCTCATGACGCGGACCGGGTGCGGGCCCTCGGCGGGCGGTGCGTCCAGCCCGAACCGCTTGAGGAGGAAGAGGAGGCGCTCCTCCACCTGTCCGGCCCAGCGGGTCGGGTGCTTCGTCTCGATGGCGAGCTGCACCGGCCGGCCGGCGTCGGAGACCAGCTCCAGCAGCCGCTCCAGGGTGAGCACGGAGGTGCGCTCGGGGTCGGCGTCCCAGTCGGGGGACTCCTCGAGGTCCTTCCAGGAGCCGAAGTCGAGGGCGGCCAGGTCGGCCAGCTCGAGGGCGGAGACGGCGCCGCGGCCGTTGGAGGTGCGGTTGACCCGGCGGTCGTGGACCAGGACCAGATGGCCGTCGGCGGTGAGCCGGACATCGCATTCGAGGGCGTCGGCGCCGTCCGCGATGGCTTTGCGGTAGGCGGCCAGGGTGTGCTCGGGGGCATCCTCCGAGGCGCCGCGGTGGGCGACGACCTGGATGGGCGGCATTGCGTGGGTCACCGGGTCATGGTGCCACCGAGGGGGCGCCCGGTGTCGGGCTCCGCGGTGCGGATGCGACCGAAATGCCGGAGATAAAGGATGGGGGAGATACACAGGTCCGGCTTACAGTGCTCTGACGGGTCATGGGGAAGGCTTTTCCCAGGAACTTGTGCGGCACGTCGAACGTTCAGTCGAGCCGAATCGCCAGTTTGTCTGAAGCCGTGTGTGACGAGGAGAAGAGCGCTGTGAGCACCGAGAACGAGGGCACCGCGGCCCCGACGCCCCCCGCGGCCCCGTCGGCATCCCCGGTGGCCGCTCCAGCCCCCGAGATGTCCGCGCCCGCCCCGACGGCGCCCGCCCCGACGGCGCCCGCCCCGACGGCACCCGCCCCGACGGCCGAGCCGGCCGTGCCCGCCGCCGAGCCGGCCACCCAGCAGCTCCCGCCGACGCCCGCGCCCGGCGCGGAGCCGACCCAGCAGATCCCGGCCGCCCCGGCCCCGGCCTACGCCCAGGCGCCCGCGTCGCAGGCTCCGGCCCCGGCCGCACACGGTGCCGAAGGCTGGCCGCCTCCGCCGCCCTCGGTCCCTGCGTACGGCTCGGGCGGCGGCCACGGCGGCGGTGCCTGGGGCGTGCCCCTGACCGCCGACGGCCTCCCGCCCGCCAAGCCGAAGGGCAAGGGCGGCCTGATCGCCGCCGTGCTCGTGGCGGCCCTCCTCGCGGGCGGCGTCGGCGGCGGCATCGGCTACTGGGCCGCCGAGCGCAGCGACCACGGCTCCGGCTCGACCACGATCGCCGCGGGCAACACCCCCAAGGACCTCAAGCGGGAGGCCGGATCGATCGCGGGCCTGGCCGCGGGCGCGCTGCCCAGCGTCGTCACCATCGAGGCCTCGGCCGGCGACGGCGAGGGCGGCACCGGCACCGGCTTCGTCTACGACCAGGAAGGCCGCATCCTCACCAACAACCACGTGGTGGCCTCCGCCGCGAACGGCGGCAAGCTCTCCGCGACCTTCTCTGACGGCAGGAAGTACGAGGCCGAGGTCGTCGGCAGGGCCCAGGGTTACGACGTGGCCGTGCTCAAGCTGAAGAACCCGCCGTCCGGGCTCAAGCCGCTGCCGCTCGGCGACTCCGACAAGGCCGCGGTCGGCGACTCGACGATCGCGATCGGCGCCCCCTTCGGCCTGTCCAACACGGTCACCACCGGCATCGTCAGCGCCAAGAACCGGCCGGTGGCCTCCGGCGACGGCTCCGGCGGCAAGAACTCGTACATGAGCGCGCTGCAAACGGACGCCTCGATCAACCCCGGCAACTCCGGCGGTCCGCTGCTCGACGGGCGGGGCGCGGTCATCGGCATCAACTCCGCCATCCAGTCGGCCGGCAACGGCGGCTTCGGCGGTGGCCAGGCCGGTTCGATCGGCCTCGGCTTCGCCATCCCGATCAACCAGGCGAAGAACGTCGCCGAGTCGTTGATCAAGACGGGCAAGCCGGTCTACCCGATCATCTCGGTCTCCGTGGACCTCCAGTCCAAGACGGATGGCGCCAAGATCTCCGAGCAGGGCGCGCCCGCCAACGAGCTGGTCGACCCCAACGGTCCGGCCGGCAAGGCGGGCCTCAAGCCCGGCGACATCATCACCCAGTTCGGCGACAAGCCGATCGACAGCGGCCCGACCCTCATCAGTGAGATCTGGACGCACAAGCCCGGCGACGTGGTGAAGCTGACCTACCTGCGCGGCGGCAAGCCGAACACCGTCGACATCACCCTCGGCTCGCGGGTCGGCGACAAGTAAGAACAGCTGAACCCCCGCGCGCGAGGACGGGCCGGGACAGCTGGCTTGATGGCGAGGGGCTGTGGGCGCGAATGCGCCTACGGCCCCTCCCAATGTCCGCTTATGCTTCCCCTGTGTTCGATTCGCGGCACATACGTACTTTCCATGAAGTGGTCGCCACCGGGTCGTACTCGGCGGCCGCTCGCGTCCTCGGGTATACGCAACCTGCGATCACCCAGCAGATGAAGGCGCTCGAACGCGCCGTCGGCACCCCGCTGTTCACCCGGGTCGGCCGCAAGATGCAGCTCACCGAGGCCGGGGAGTCCATGGCCCGGCACGCCGAGTCCATCCTCGGCAGTCTCTCCGCCGCAGAGGCCCAGCTCAAGGCGTACGCGCGCCTGCGCACCGGGCGCGTACGGCTGTGCGGCTTCCCCAGCGCCAACGTCACCCTGGTCCCGGAGGCCCTGAGCAGCCTGGCCAAGGAGCATCCGGGCATCCAGGTCGAGCTGCTGGAAGGGGAGCCCCCGGAGTCGCTGCGCCGACTGGAGCGCGGGGAGTGCGACATCACCCTCGCCTTCACCTATCCCGGCCTCCACGAGGAGATCCCGGAAGAGGTCGCCGAGGTCAGGCTCCTGGAGGACCAGCTGACGGTGCTGCTCCCGACCGGGCACCCGCTGGCCCGGCGACGGGCCGTGCACCTGGCCGACCTCGCCGAGGAGCGGTGGATCGCCGGCTGTCCGCGCTGCCGGGCGAACCTGCTGCACGAGTGCGCCGAGCTGGGCTTCGTTCCCGACATCCGGTTCGCGACCGACGACAATCTGGTCGTGCAGAGCATGGTCGGCCAGGGGCTCGGCGTGGCGATGATGCCCGCGCTGGTGCTGCCCTCCCTCTCCCTGAGCAAGGTGTGCGGGCGTCCGCTCCAG
Organism: Streptomyces sp. NPDC050448; assembly: GCF_040655295.1. Lineage (NCBI taxonomy): Bacteria > Bacillati > Actinomycetota > Actinomycetes > Kitasatosporales > Streptomycetaceae > Streptomyces > Streptomyces sp. NPDC050448. Next base: position 72,683 of record NZ_JBFAJR010000027.1, read on the forward strand.
CCCGCCGCGCGCCGGCACATCGCCGCCTACGTCTACCGCGACCATCTGCGGATCCCGGCGACGTCCGTGGTCCTCAACGCGCTCAAGCAGGTGGCCTCGAACCGCGTCGGCTGCTGACCGCCTGGGGCTCCTTCCCCGAACCCATAAGCAGTGCTTGGGATTTCAGGTGAGAACTGTCGTTGGACGTGATGGGTCGGCTGCTCGACCCTGCCCGTATGACCACCACTACGCCGGCCCGTACGACCGCGAGGATGGCCGCCCTCGTCAGTGAGATCCGTACGGTCGTGGACCGGGGGCTGGCCCCGGACCTGACCGCCTACCTCGTCGGCGAGCGCGTCGCCCCGCACCTGGGCACGCCCGACCTGCTCACCCCCGAGCAGCGCGAGGGACACCCCGACCGGTACCGGCAGCACGTCCTGCACGCGGAGCCGGACGGCAGCTACTCGGTGGTCGCGCTGGTGTGGCTGCCCGGTCAGGAGACCGCCATCCACGACCACGTCTCCTGGTGCGTGGCCGGGGTGCACGAGGGTGAGGAGAGCGAGCTCCGCTACCGGCTGGCCCCCGCCACGGGAGAGGCCTGCGCCCGGCTCGTGGCGACGGAGCACGTGGTCAACGGCCCCGGTGACGTCTGCGGATTCGCCCCGCCCGGTGATATCCACAAGGTCCGCAACTCCTGTGGCACCACGGCGATATCCCTGCACGTCTACGGCGCCGATGTCATCCGCCTGGGCAGCAGCGTCCGCCGCGTCTACACGCTCCCCACCGACTGATGGCGCTGCTGAACCGCCCCGTACGCGGGGCGGAGTCCAAGCGTGCCGGGCATGTTTCACGTGAAACAACCTCGTCCTGGCCGGGGTTGGGGCTGGCTGCCGTCGGGGTGCTGGTGGCCTGGTGCGTGCACCGGCTGGTGCCCGACGTGCCCATGCTGACCGCGTCGGTGGTGCTCGGCATCGCGGTGGCCCATCTCCCGGGCATACGTGAGGTCGTACGCGGAGCCGCCCGCCCGGGCCTCTCGCTGGCCGGACGGCGGCTGATGCGGATCGGCATCGTCCTGCTGGGTCTCGGCCTGGGCCTGGATCAGGTGCTCCGGTTGGGCTGGGCCACGGTGGCGATGGTGGCCGCGGTGGTCGCCGCCACCTTCTTCGGCACGCTCTGGCTGGGCCGCAGGCTCGGGCTCCCCGGCGACCAGCCGCTGCTGATCGCCACCGGCTACTCGATCTGCGGGGCCTCGGCGATCGGGGCGGTGAGCCAGGTGTCGGGCAGCGACGAGGAGGACGTGGCCGCCTCGGTGGCGTTGGTGACCCTGTGCGGGACGCTGGCCATCGCGGTCCTTCCCCTCCTCCAGAGCCCGTTGGGTCTCTCGGACCCGGCCTTCGGGCGCTGGGTCGGCGCGAGCGTCCACGACGTCGGCCAGGTGGTCGCCACCGCCCAGACGGCGGGCCCGGGAGCGCTCGGCGAGGCCGTCCTGGTCAAGCTGATGCGGGTGGCGCTGCTGGCCCCGCTGGTGGCCGCCGTGGCCTTCTCCGTACGGGCGCGGCGGCAGGGTGTGCGCACGCCTTCGGGACGCCGCCCCGCGCCGGTGCCGCTGTTCGTGGCCGGGTTCCTGGCCGCGGCCGTGCTGCGTGCCACCGGAGTGCTGCCCGACGCGGCACTGGAATGGGCGCACACCGCACAGGAACTGCTGCTGGCGGCGGCCCTGTTCGGGCTGGGCAGCGCGGTGGACCTCCCCCGGCTGGCCAAGACCGGCGGACGGGCCGCGGTACTGGGGCTCGTCGCCTGGATGGTGGTGGCCGGGGTCTCGTACGCGGGAGTGCTGCTGACCGTATGACCCGCAGGACGTTTCCCACGCTGGGAGTTGGCCAATTCCTGGCCGGAACCGACCGAACGTTCCGCCGTCTCCTGACTTCTCGTGCCGCGCGTGGGACCCTGCGCCCGATCCGCACCGACAGCTCTTCACCCCCACCCTGCCCGCTCCGACGGGACCGGGCACGGCAGAAGGAGTCCTGCGTGAATCGTCATCGCACGGCAGCATCGGTCCTCATGGCGGCGGGCGCCCTGATCGCGGGCGCGCTGACGGCGGCCACCCCCTCGGCCGCCGCCGAGGCCCCGGCCTCGTTCAAGCAGCAGCACAGCCGGGGCTTCTGGACCGCCGAGCGGATGCGCAGCGCCACCCCGCTGGACGTGGCGGCAGCGCCCGGGACCGGGCGTGCGCCGGTAGCGACCTCGGCCCGGCCCACGGCGGTCGCCCCGACGGCGGCGTCCTCTGCGGCGGCCTCCCCGACCGCCTCCCCGACGGCGTTCCCGCAGGCGGGCGGCGCGTGGACGGGCGGCGGCGCGGTGGTGAAGACCTCGGGCCGGGTCTTCTTCACCTTCGGCGACCGCACCGCGTCCTGCTCCGGCGACTCGATCAGCAGCGCCAACGGCAGCACGGTCATCACCGCCGGCCACTGCGTGAAATACCAGGGCACCTGGCACACCAACTGGATCTTCGTCCCCGCGTACGACAACGGGAACGCGCCCTACGGCCAGTGGTCTGCCACCAAGACCTTCGCGACCGACCAGTGGGCCGCCAGCGAGGACATGAACATGGACGTCGGCCTCGCCGTCGTCGCCCCGCTGAACGGCCAGAAGCTGAGCCAGGTCGTCGGCGCCCAGGGGATCCTGTTCAACGGCGGCTACAACAAGAAGATGTACTCCTTCGGCTTCCCGGCGGCCGCCCCCTACGACGGCACCAAGCTGGTCTACTGCAGCGGGAACACCAGCAAGGACTTCCTGCTGACCAAGGACCACGGCCTGGGCTGCAACATGACCGGCGGCTCCAGCGGCGGCCCCTGGTTCCAGGACTTCAACGAGTCCACGGGCCTGGGTACCCAGGTCTCGGTGAACAGCTTCGGCTACAACTTCCTGCCCAACCGGATGTTCGGCCCGTACTTCGGCAACGAGGCGAAGGCGGCCTACGACAACGCCCAGAATTCCTGACCCAGCCGCCCCCCGCCTGCCGGTACTCTGTACCGGCCAGGTGGGTTGCCCGAGCGGCCTAAGGGAACGGTCTTGAAAACCGTCGTGGCAGCGATGTCACCGTGGGTTCAAATCCCACACCCACCGCACCAGGTCGGCGAACGTGCTGATCAGAAGGGGTGTCCCTCACGGAGGGGCACCCCTTCGGCGTTGTGCGGGCCGTGCCCGGGGCCGGCAGGTCCGCCTGAGCCGAGGAAGACCTAGGGGGTGTCCGGCGGATCATGGCCGGGCCCGGGCCTCCCCCAGACTCCGTCCGGGGGGACCCCCAGGCACCGCGCCTTGCCGCGTTGTCGTCGGTCGCCAATATCCCCCAGCTACCGCTGGGAGGTGCCCCCACCGCATTGGCTCCCTCCTCCGCCTTGCAATCCACGGCACCAGACGACCCGGACTATCCGGCCCTGATCCGCCGGACACCCCCTAGACCAGAACCGCCCGCCAGTCGTTGCTCGCGTGCCACTGGCCGGGCGGGTACTCGAACCGGGTCTCGCCGAGCAGTACGAAGCCTGCAGTGCGGCAGACGCCGTTGGATGCCCCGTGTCCGACGGACGGGAAGGCGTGGAGGTGGCGGCGCGTGCCGTGCGCGCCCGCATGGGCGATCACCGTGCGGGCTGCCCTCGCGGCGAGGCCGCGGCCCTGGAACTCGGGGAGGATGCCCCAACCGGTCTCGTAAACCTCCTCGCCCTTCCAGACGCGCTCCCAGAAGCCGATGGTGCCCACGCTCTGGTCCTCGGCGACGATCCGGAACATCCGTCCGGCCGCCGGCTCGCCGGCGCTCATCGCCAGGTACCGCTGATGGCGGTCGTTGAGTTTGGCTTCGGTCTCCGGGCCGCCGAGGTGCTCGGTCATGGCGGGCTCGTTCTTGCGGAGCAGGAGCCAGAAGTCGTCTTCGGCCCATGGCTCGAGCCGTAGGGAGGTATCCATGCCGCCACGGTAGGCGCCCGGTCCGACCGGCGGCCACGGGATTGCCGCCCCGCACCAGGTCGGCCGCGGCGCCGGGCGGAAGGGGCGTCCCGGGTCAGGGCGCCCCGTCGTCATGGGCGGGGCGCGTCCGGGGTGCGGAGGCGGCCCGGGGTCGTGCCGAGGCGCTGTCGCAGCAGGGTGGTGAGGGTCGAGGCGTTCTCGTAGCCGACGCGGCGGGCCACGGCCTCGGTGGGGAGGTCGGTGGTGCGCAGCAGGTGGGCGGCCTGTTCGAGCCGGATGGTCTGGGCGAACCGCAGGGGCGATACCCCCAGCACCCGGTCCACGGCCCGCTGCAGGGTCCGTTCGCCGACGCCGACCGCCCGGGCCGCGTCGGCCATCCGCAGGGGTTCGTCGATGTGCTGTCGCACCCAGCGCTCGAAGGCGCTGACCGTGGGATCGGTGCGGGCGAGGTGGCTGGGGATCGCGTAACCGGCCTGCGTGGGGCGGTCGTCGACCACCAGGTAGCGGGCCGTGAGCTCCGCCAGTACGGGGCTCGCCTGCCGGACCAGCGCGAGCGCGAGGTCGAGGTGGGCCATGGCGGCGCCGGCGGTGATCACTCCGTCGGCGTGGGCCAGCATGTTGCTCTCGTCCAGTGCCACGTGCGGGTAGGCCTGCCGGAAGGCCGGAGCCAGCCACCAACTGGTGGTGGCGCAGAGCCCGTCCAGCACCCCCGCCTCGGCGAGGAGGAACGTGCTGGTGCAGGCTGCGGCCAGGGGGACGCCCTCGGCCCGGGCCTGCCGGAGGGCCTCGCGTTCCGGGCCGCGCTCCGCCGACGCCACCCAGTGCCGCGGCGCGGTACGACACGGCAGAAGGAGAACTTCCATGACCAGCGCTTCCGTCCCCGAGACCACTCGCGTCGGCCTGCTCGCCCGGATCGAGGCCAAGCCGGAGCACGCCGCCGACGTGGAGGGCCTCCTCACCGGTGCCCTCGCCCTGGCCCAGGAAGAAACCGGCACCACGGTCTGGTTTGCCCTGCGGCTCGGCCCGACCACGTTCGGAATCTTCGACGCCTTCGGCAGCGACGCGGACCGCACCGCCCACCTCCAGGGCAGGATCGCCGCGGCCCTCATGGAGAACGCCCCGAAGCTGCTCGCCGAGGCCCCCGAGATCCTCCCGGTCGACATCCTGGCCGCCAAGCTCGCCTGAGGCGTCCACAAGAACACGGCCTTGGCCCCGGTGTCCTTGGCGGTGCCGTATGTGAGCGCCGTCCGGCGGGGCGAGACGCAGGCCGGCTCCCGGCGGTCGAGGTCGACGAGGCCGAAGGCCGGCGCGCGGGTGTTCGCGTGCAGGCTGTCGGCGCCGAGGAGCAGGCCGACCGCGCGGCTCTCGCCGCCGTCGAAGACCACCTCGACGCCGGGGCCACGCCGAGGGCGGCGCCCCGGACGTCGTCAACGCCTCGGCGTCTCGGCCCGCTCGCGGCACCCGGAAGGTGGTGTTACGCCCTTTGAGTGGTGTTTGTCGGAAGATCGGCGCGCATGGTGGGGACGCTGCGGTTGCGAACACATCATGACGAATGTATGCAGATCCGCCCGTCGGAACATCGCGAAACAAGGGACCCGTCATGGCTCACCGCATCACCGTCACGTTGATCTGGACCGCAGTCCTCGCCGCGCTCGTGGCGCTCCTCGCCTCCCTCGGGTTCGGTGCGAAGGCCGCCCCGGCCGCCGCCTCCGACCCTGCCCCCTCCCGCCGCGCGGCCGCCGCCGTACGCGGGCCGGCCCGGCCGATGGGACGCCGGACGTGGCGGGCGATGATGCGGGGCGGATCGCTCCCGCCGACCATCAAGCAGCGGATCCGCGCCGAGGCGCACGGCAAGGCCCCGTCGGTCCGCCGCTCGACCACCGCCGCCTCCCTGACCGGGGGGACCGCCGGAGCCGGCCGCGAAGGGCTCGAGCTGGTCGCGTAGCACCCGTACGGAGTCCCGCCCGACACCTCGCACGAACGCAACAGGCAGTACCCGGCAGGCGGTACACGGCAGGACGCAGCACGCAGGACGCAGTACGAGATCCAGAGCGGCAACGGCAGTATCACCAACACCAGCAGGCGCTGGAGCCCGGTCGGCAGGTCGCGACCGAGGATCGCGTCGGCGATGTGCCCCCGGAGTGGGGCGCGGCGGGATGACCCCGGCGTGCGCTGGGGGCGCGCAGGGGGCGTGAAGCTTGGCATGGCAGGGCCGCAGGCCCGGGAGACGGTGGGGTTCCCGGACGGCGCGGCTCTTTTCGGCATGTTCGGCGCACATGAGTTTGAGGGAACGTTTCAGCTCGTGCGTGGCGGCGGTCTCAATCCCCTCCAAGGCGCTGACCTGGGCCGTTGGGGATGCGAATGAGGTTTATCCGATGTTGCTCATGCTTGCGGGGGAATCGTGGACTCCGGGGTGGTTCGCCGGGGATTCGCTGGGCAACTCTGGTCTCGCGACGTCGTCATCACGCGGAAAGACCGGGGCGGTCGGCCAACTGCCTTGGAATAACCCCCACTTCGGTTTTCTGGAGGATTCAGACATGGCAAGCATCCGTACCGCCCGCGTCATCGCCGCCGTCGCCGCACTCCCCCTCGCCGTCGCCGTCTTCGGCGGGGTGGCCTCGGCCGACGACGGCTCCTTCGCGAACGACGGATCGAATGCGAGCGCGGCCGGCATCACCGGCAGCGGTGTCGGCGGGAACAACCACGGCAACTCGTCCACCTCCCAGCAGGTCGCCACCGGCTCCGGTGCGTCCAACCAGAACAACACCGCGCAGGTCAACGGCTCGGCCTTCACGGCGATCCACCAGGCCGACTCGAACGTCGCGGTCGACTTCTTCCCCTGGCCGTAGGCGCTCCCCGGGTCCTCTGAGTGCTGAGGGCGCCTGGGTCACCGGACCGGCTGGGGTCCGGTGGCACAGGCGCCCTCGCGCGTCCGCGCGCCGATCCGGCCGGGCCCTCCCGGGATCCTGGGCGGCGGCCCTCCCGGGATCCGGATGCAGCCCTCCCGGGACTCTCCCGACCTTGACATCGACAGGGAATCTGACGGACAGTCAGCTTCACTCGATGATGTGATGCCGGGAGGCCAGCGCCGTGCACCTCGCCCCGACCGAAGGCCAGTTGCGGCTCCGCGCCGAACTGCGGGAGTACTTCCACGATCTGCTGCCGGACGGGCCCCCCGAGGACCCCGCCGCCCAGCGTGCACTGCTGCGCCGCATCGGCGCGGACGGGCTGCTCGGCCTCGGCTGGCCCGCCGAGTACGGAGGCCAAGGCCGCGGTCCCGACGAGCAGTTCGTGTTCTTCGACGAGGCCTACCGGGCCGGCGCACCCGTCTCCATGGTCACCCTGAACACCGTCGGCCCGACCCTGATGAAGTACGGGACCCCGGAGCAGAAGGACTACTTCCTGCCCCGGATCCTGCGCGGCGAGACCGTCTTCGCCATCGGCTACTCGGAGCCCGAGGCCGGCACGGACCTCGCCTCCCTGCGCACCCGCGCCGTACGCGACGGAGCCGACTGGGTCGTCGACGGGCAGAAGATCTTCACCTCCAACGCCCAGAACGCGGACTGGATCTGGCTCGCCTGCCGCACCGATCCCGACGCCCCCAAGCACAAGGGCATCTCGATCATCCTGGTGCCCACCGACGCCCCCGGCTTCGCGTGGACCCCGATCGACACGGTCGGCGGCCTCACGACCACGTCGACGTACTACGACTCCCTCCGCGTGCCCGCCGGCAACCTCGTCGGCCCCGAGCACGGCGGCTGGGGCCTGATCACCAACCAGCTCAACCACGAGCGCGTGGCCCTCGCCGCCATCGGCATGCAGGCCGAGGACTTCTACACGTGCGCGCTCCGCCACGCCCGCACCCCCGATCCGGTCACCGGCGACCGCCCCGCCGACCGCCCCTGGGTGCAGTCCCGGCTCGCCGAGGCACACGCCCGGCTGGCCGCCGTACGCCTCCTCAACTGGCGCCTCGTCCAGGACGTGGGCGGCGGCACCCTGGCCCCCGGCGACGCGAGCGGCGTCAAGTTCCTCGGCACCGAGTCCACCGTCGAGGTGTACCGGATGTGCCAGGAGGTGGTGGGCGAGGAGGCCCTCGTACGGGGGCCCGCGGCCTTCGCCGGCGGCGAGCTGGAACGGATGAACCGGGCCGCCCAGATCAACACCTTCGGCGGCGGAGTCAGCGAGGTCCAGCGGGAGATCGTCGCCATGATGCGGCTCGGCATGAAGGGGAGGAAGCGGTGACCACCACGGCGGACCAGGCGCCGGGCGCCGAGGAGGCGGCCCGGTTCCACGCGTTGCTCAAGGCCTTCGAGGGGCAGCCCGCAGCCACCGCGGGCCAGGGCAAGGACCCGGTCAACCAGCCCATGATCCGCCACTGGTGCGAGGCGATGGGCGATGCCGACCCCGCCTACACCGGACCGGACGCCATCGCCCCGCCCACGATGCTCCAGGCCTGGACGATGGGCGGGCTCTCCGGCCACGGTGACCGCTCCTCCGCCTACGACGAGCTGCTCGGGCTGCTCGACGGCGCGGGCTGCACCTCCGTGGTGGCCACCGACTGCGAGCAGGAGTACCTGCGTCCGCTGCGCCCCGGCGACACGGTCACCTTCGACGCCGTCATCGAGTCCGTGTCCCCGCGCAAGACGACCAAGCTGGGCACCGGCCACTTCGTGACCACCCGCATGGACGTCCGCGCGGACGGCGAACTCGCCGGGACCCACCGCTTCCGGATCCTCAAGTACGCGCCCGCCGCCGCACGCGCGAGCAAGCCCGCCGCCCGGCGCCCCCGCCCGGTCGTCAACCGCGACAACCAGGGTTTCTGGGACGGGGTCGCGGACCACAAGCTGCTGATCCAGCGCTGTACCGCCTGCGCGACCCTCCGCTTCCCGTGGCTGCCCGGCTGCAACGCCTGCGCGAGCCTGGACTGGGACACCGTCGAGGCCTCCGGCGCCGGCACGGTGTTCAGTTACGTCGTCATGCACCACCCGCCCTTCCCGGCATTCACCGCGCATGAAGATGCCGCTGCCGCGGCGGGTCCGTACGCGGTCGCCCTCGTCGAACTCGCCGAGGGCGTCCGGATGGTCAGCAACATCACCGGCGTCCCGTACGACAAGGTGCGCATCGGTCTGCCCGTGCAACTGGAGTTCCTGCGGGTCGACGAGGACCTCGAGCTGCCGGTCTTCCGAGGGAGCGAGGGCTGATGGACTTCCACCCCACCGAGGAGCAGGCCGCGGCGGCCGGACTCGCCGCCCGGATCTTCCGCGACCTCGCCACCCACGAACGCCTCGCCGCCGCAGGCACCGGCAGCGACGCCGAGCTGTGGAAGGCCCTCACCGGCGCCGGGCTGACCGCCGTCGTGGAGGACGTCGGCCTGCTCGGCCTGGTGCTGCTGCTGGAGGAGCAGGGCCGCACCACCGCACAGGTCCCGTACGCCGCCACCTGCGTGTACGGGATCCTGACCGTCGCCGCGCACGGCAGCGCCGAGCAGCGCGCGCGGCTGCTGCCCGCCCTGGGCTCGGGCGAGGCGGTGGCCACCGGCGCCTTCCCGGGAGGTGGCCGCATCACCGCTTCGCCGGCCGGCCGGCTGACCGGGACCGCCCCCGTCGTGCCCTGGCTGCGCGATGCCACGCATGTGCTGGTCCCGGACGCCGACCGGGCCCTGTGGCTCGTACGGACGGACGCGCCCGGCGTCGGGACGCCGGGGGTGGAGACCACCGCCCCCTGGTCGGCGGGGCGGCTGACCCTGGCCGGGGCCGAGGCGGAGCGGCTCGGGGACGGCCGGGCCTACGACGAGGTCCTGGCCACGGCCCGCACCGCCTTCGCCGGGCTGCAGGCGGGGGTGTGCGCCGGCTCCCTGGCCCGTGCGGTCGAGTACACCTCCACGCGCGAGCAGTTCGGCCGGCCGCTCTCCACGAACCAGGGCGTCATGCTGCGGGCGGCCGACGCGCACATGGACACGGAGGCGATCCGGGTCACCGCCTACGAGGCGGCCTGGCGGATCGACGAGGGGCTTCCGGCACGCGAGCACGCCCTGACCGCGGCCTGGTGGGCCTCGGAGGCGGGCAAGCGGGTCGTGCACGCGGGCCAGCACCTGCACGGCGGAATGGGCGCCGACCTGGACCATCCCGTCCACCGGCACTTCCTCTGGGGGCGCCAGTTGGACGCGTACCTGGGCTGCGGCAGCGAGCTGCTGGCCGAACTGGGCGCGCTCCTGTCCGACCACGCCGCACCCGAGGGGGACGACGCATGAACGTCGGCGACACACTGGCGCCGCTGGAGATCCCGGTGACCCGCACGCTGATCGTCGCGGGCGCGATCGCCTCCCGCGACTACCAGGACGTCCACCACGACGCCTCGCTCGCGCGCGCGAAGGGCTCCCCGGACATCTTCATGAACATCCTGACCACCAACGGCCTGGTCGGCCGGTACATCACGGACCGCCTCGGGCCGGGCGCCGTCCTGCGCAAGGTGGTCATCCGCCTCGGCGCACCCAATCACCCCGGCGACACCATGGTCCTGACCGGCACGGTGGTCGCCGTCGACGGGGACACCGTGGAGATCCGGGTCGTCGGCGCCAACGGCATCGGCCACCACGTCACCGGCACGGTCACCGCGCAGGTGGCGGCATGAGCGTCCGCCGCCGCGACACGCTCGGCGGGCGCGCCGCTATCGCCGGCATCGGCGCCACCGAGTTCTCCAAGGACTCCGGCCGCAGTGAACTGCGGCTCGCCGTCGAGGCCGTGCACGCCGCCCTCGACGACGCCGGGCTGACCCCCGCCGACGTCGACGGCATGGTCACCTTCACCATGGACACCAACCCCGAGATCACCGTGGCCCAGGCCGCGGGCATCGGGGACCTCTCGTTCTTCTCCCGCATCCACTACGGCGGCGGCGCGGCCTGCGCCACCGTCCAGCAGGCCGCCCTCGCCGTCGCCACCGGGGTCGCGGAGGTCGTGGTCTGCTACCGCGCCTTCAACGAGCGCTCCGGCCGGCGCTTCGGCTCCGGCGTGCAGCAGCGCGAGCCCTCGGCGGAGGGCGCGGCGCTCGGCTGGTCGCTGCCCTGGGGGCTGCTCACCCCGGCCTCCTGGGTGGCCATGACCGCCCAGCGCTACCTGCACACCTACCACTTGACCCCCGAGGCCTTCGGCCATGTCGCCGTCACCGACCGCCGGCACGCAGCGAACAACCCCGCCGCGTACTTCCACGGCAAGCCCATCACCCTCGCCGACCACGCCGCCTCGCGCTGGATCGTCGAACCGCTGCGGCTGCTGGACTGCTGCCAGGAGACGGACGGCGGCCAGGCGCTGATCGTCACCAGCACCGAGCGGGCCCGGGACCTGCGCCACGCGCCCGCCGTGATCACCGCGGCCGCGCAGGGCGCCGGCCGCCGCCAGGAGGGCATGACCTCCTTCTACCGCGACGACCTCACCGGCCTGCCGGAGATGGACGTGGTGGCCCGGCAGCTGTGGCGGACCAGCGGACTGCGGCCCTCGGACATCGGCGTCGGCATCCTCTACGACCACTTCACCCCCTTCGTCCTGATGCAGCTTGAGGAGTTCGGCTTCTGCAAGCCCGGCGAGGCCGCCGACTTCGTGGCCGCGGACGCGCTGCCGCTCAACACCCACGGCGGCCAGCTCGGGGAGGCGTACCTGCACGGCATGAACGGCATCGCCGAGGCCGTCCGCCAGCTGCGCGGCACTTCCGTCAACCAGGTGGCGGGAGCCGCCCGTGCCCTGGTCACGGCCGGTACCGGGGTGCCGACGTCCGGACTGATCCTCGGCGCCGACGACTGAGGCCCGCCTCCGGGCCGGCCCCCGGGCGGGCCCTTGGCGGGGTCCTCGGTCCATCCCCCGGGCCGCCCCGGCTCGCCCCGTCTCCTCCACCTTCAGGAGGTGGGGCGAACCCCACCCCTACAACCTGAGATGGATCCAGCTTCGGCACTTGCGGCCGATCCCAGGCGTGGACCGCGCTTCTAGCGTGGAGCCATGACCACGCCTGTGTGCACGCTCGCCTCGAATCCGACGCCGTACCCGTCGTTCTCGGCGTACGTCCGGACCCGCGGCACGGTCCTGATGCGCACCGCACGCTCGCTCACCGCCAACCCGTGCGATGCCGAGGACCTGCTGCAGACGGCCCTCGCCAAGACGTACGTCGCCTGGGACCGCATCGAGGACCACCGCGCCCTCGACGGTTACGTCCGGCGGGCCCTGGTCAACACCCGTACCTCGCAGTGGCGCAAACGCAAGGTCGACGAGTTCGCCTGCGACGAGCTCCCGGAGGCCGAGGACACGCCGGCATCCGACCCCGCCGAGGCGCAGGCGCTGCGCGACGCGATGTGGCGCGCGGTGACCCGGCTGCCCGACCGGCAGCGCGCCATGGTCGTCCTGCGCTACTACGAGGACCTGAGCGAGGCGCAGACCGCCGAGCTGCTCGGGGTCTCGATCGGCACCGTCAAGAGCGCCGTCTCGCGCGCGCTGGTCAAGCTCCGCGACGACCCGGAGCTCACCCCGATCCGCTGAACGGCCGATGTTTCACGTGAAACACGGTGCCCCCGCCCTGTGCGCCATGCACCGCGGGCCCGCCCCCGGTCTGTGCACGACGCCACTCCAGGGACCCGAACAGCGATTACTTGCCGCCTTTGTACCCCCGGGTAGTGACATGCCGACCGGTACGTGCGCAGAATCGGCAGCATCCGTAGCCGCCGCAGCGCCGCAGCGCCCACCGGGAGGACGCTTTGCTGAGCACCATGCAGGACGTACCGCTCCTCGTCACCCGCATCCTCCAGCACGGGATGACGATCCACGGGAAATCCCAGGTCACGACCTGGACCGGGGAGGCCGAGCCGCACCGCCGCAGCTTCGCCGAGATCGGTACCCGAGCCACCCGCCTCGCCAACGCCCTGCGTGACGGGCTGGGCGTCCAGCAGGACGACCGGGTGGCCACCCTGATGTGGAACAACGCGGAGCACGTCGAGGCGTACTTCGCGATCCCCTCCATGGGCGCCGTCCTGCACACCCTCAACCTGCGGCTGCCTCCCGAGCAGCTGGTCTTCATCGTCAACCACGCGGCCGACCGGGTCGTCCTGGTCAACGGGAGCCTGCTGCCGCTGCTCGCGCCGCTGCTGCCGCACCTGCCGACCATCGAGCACGTGGTGGTCTCCGGCATCGGCGACCGCTCCGCGCTCGACGGGCTGAACGTACGCGTCCACGAGTACGAGGAGCTCCTGGAGGGCCGCCCCGACAGCTACGACTGGCCGGAGCTGGACGAGCGCCAGGCCGCCGCCATGTGCTACACCTCCGGCACCACCGGCGACCCCAAGGGCGTCATCTACTCCCACCGCTCGATCTACCTGCACTCCATGCAGGTCAACATGACCGAGTCGATGGGCCTGACCGACAAGGACACCAGCCTCGTCGTCGTCCCGCAGTTCCACGTGAACGCCTGGGGCCTGCCCCACGCCACCTTCATGACCGGCATCAACCTGCTGATGCCGGACCGGTTCCTGCAGCCCGCCCCGCTCGCCGAGATGATCGAGCGGGAGAAGCCCTCGCACGCCGCGGCCGTCCCCACCATCTGGCAGGGGCTGCTCGCCGAGGTCACCGCCCACCCGCGCGACCTCACCTCCATGAAGCAGGTCACCATCGGCGGTGCGGCCTGTCCGCCCTCCCTGATGGAGGCCTACGACAAGCTCGGCGTACGCCTCTGCCACGCCTGGGGCATGACCGAGACCTCCCCGCTGGGCACCATGGCGCACCCGCCGGCCGGCCTGAGCGCCGAGGAGGAGTGGCCGTACCGGGTCACCCAGGGCCGCTTCCCGGCGGGCGTCGAGCCGCGCCTGGTGGGCCCCGGGGGCGACATACTGCCCTGGGACGGCGAGTCGGCGGGCGAGCTCGAGGTGCGCGGCACCTGGATCGCGGGCGCCTACTACGGCGGTTCCTCCGGCGAACCGCTGTGCCCCGAGGACAAGTTCAGCGCGGACGGCTGGCTCAAGACCGGCGACGTCGGCGTGATCAGCCCCGACGGGTACCTCACGCTGACCGACCGCGCCAAGGACGTCATCAAGTCCGGCGGCGAGTGGATCTCCAGCGTGGAGCTCGAGAACGCGCTGATGGCGCACCCCGAAGTCGCCGAGGCGGCCGTCGTCGCCGTACCGGACGACAAGTGGGGCGAGCGCCCGCTGGCCACCGTCGTCCTCAGGGAGGGCGCGACCGTGGACTACGCGGGGCTGCGCGTCTTCCTCGGCCAGTCCATCGCGAAGTGGCAGCTGCCCGAGCGCTGGACCATCGTCGCGGCCGTGCCGAAGACCAGCGTCGGCAAGTTCGACAAGAAGGTGATCCGCAAGCGGTACGCGGACGGCGAGCTGGAAGTCACCAAGCTCGACTGACACCACCGACCCGCTGACACCACCGACCCGACCGCCCCGACCCAGCGGCGAGCGGCGCCTGCTTAGCCCCGGCCGGCCTTCGTCAGCCAGGGCCGCAGCAGCCTGCTGACGGCGGGCATCGCCAGGTAGGTCATCAGCGTGCTGAAGACGACGGCGAAGGCGGCCGTCCGCAGGACGAAGTGCAGGTTCACCAGGTACGGCCCGAGCACCGCGTTGCCGGCGAGTGAGATCGGGAAGATGGCCAGCCCCGAGCTGATCGCCATCTTCCACCGCGGCGGCGCGGGCCGGGTCGTACCCGGCTTCGCGAACCAGGTCTCCATGCCGTGCAGTTCGCGCCGGGCTGTCTCGGTGTGGTGGTGGCCCAGGCAGTTGGAGAACCACTGGGCCCGCTCGGCGGAGTCCTGCCACCGCTGGAACGCGGCCTGGTCCTGGAAGCGGTGGACCAGGAACCAGGGTCCGCCGTCCGTCGCCGGACGGAACAGCCCGTACCCCAGGTGCCCCGGGAAGGTCGCAGCCGTCTCCAGGATGCCGTGGGCCCAGGCCTCGAACGCCTCCTCGTGGCCCGGCTCCACCTGCCGGGCGATGAGCAGGTTCACCTCCCCGTTGTCGGCGGGGACGGTGTGCTCGGTCGTGTCGATGAGGGCCATCGGGCCAGGATGACTAGTTCGTGCCGATCTTGGCGAGCAGATCCACGATGCGGCCCTGGACGTCCGCCGTGGTGGACCGCTCGGCGAGGAAGAGCACGCTCTCCCCGGAGGCCAGCCGCGGCAGTTCGGCCGGGTCGATGCCCGCGGTCGTGTAGACGACCAGCGGCGTCCGGTTGAGCTGCCCGTTGGCGCGCAGCCAGTCCACGATCCCGGACCGGCGGCGCCGGACCTGCATCAGGTCCATGACCACCAGGTTGGGCCGCATCCGCGTCGCCAGCTCCACCGCGTCGGTGTCCGCGCCCGCCCGTGCGACCTGGAGGCCGCGCCGTTCCAGGGCGGCGGTCAGCGCGATCGCGATCGCGTCGTGCTCCTCGATCAGCAGCACCCGGGAAGGGTGCTGCTCGCTGTCGCGCGGCGCGAGCGCCTTGAGGAGGACGGCCGGGTCGGCCCCGTACGCCGCCTCACGCGTGGCGTGCCCCAGCCCGGCCGTGACCAGTACGGGCACCTCCGCGGCCACCGCGGCCTGGCGCAGGGACTGCAGGGCGGTCCGGGTGATCGGCCCGGTCAGCGGGTCCACGAACAGCGCGGCGGGGAACGCGGCGATCTGCGCGTCCACCTCCTCGCGGGAGTGCACGATCACCGGGCGGTAGCCGCGGTCGCTGAGCGCCTGCTGGGTCTGCACGTCGGGCGCCGGCCACACCAGGAGGCGGCGCGGGTTGTCCAGGGGCTCCGGAGGCAGCTCGTCGTCCACGGGCAGCGGCACGGGCCGGTTGACCACCTCGACGGCGCCCCCGGGCCCGTCCAGCGGCTCGGGGCCCTCGTCGGCGCCCGCCTCGGGGGCTCCTATCGCGAACGCCCGGCCCTGGGGCGCGGGCTCGGCGAGCCGGCGCCGACGGCCGGAGCCGCCCGTGCCGCCTGCGCCGTTGGTGCTTCCGGAGTCGACCGAGATGCCCTGGCCGAGGGTGCCGAGGGCGCGCACGCTGATCGGCTGTGCGGCCTCCGCCGGGGTGTCCTGCGGCTGCCGGGCCCCGGGTACGGCAGCCTGGCTGGCTGCCTCCTCGTCCTCGGGAGTGGTCCGGGCCGCCGGAACCGGCCAGGCCGGAGTGGCGGGCAGCGCACGCCGTCGGCCGGTCGGGGGTACGGGTTCCTCCGCGGCCGGCTGCGCGGCGGGGGCCGCGGGCTCGGCACCGGGCGCGCCCAGCACCCGGCGCCCGCGCCGCCCGGCAGGGGCGTCGCCCTCGGCCTCGCCGGGAGCGGGGGCCGGACCGGCCATGGCGGGGGTCTGCGCTGTGGCCGGAGCAGGGACCGGGCCCTGAGCCGGTGCGGGAGCCGGTGCCGGAGCCGATGACGGGCCGGCGGGCAGCGCGAAGCCGCCCTCCGGGGCAATGGGCCTCGCGGGGGCCTGCGGGGCGGCCGGAGCCGGCCCGAGCCCCGTCGCGGGTACGGGACCGCCGGGCTGCGGCGGGGCCGCGGGACCCAGCGCCCGCCGGCGCCCTGCGGGATGCTCCGTCACCGGAACCGGCGGTACGGCAGGCGTCGGCGGTACGGGCGGCAAAGGCGAGCCCGGCGGTACGGGCGGCACCGGCGAGCCCGGACCCGGCGGCACCGGCGAGCCCTGCGGCATCGGGGGCCCACCGGGAGCGGGAGACGCCTGCGGCACCGGCGGCAGCGCGGGCATGGCGGTGCCCTGCGGGCGCACGGGCCGGCCGGGACCGCCCTGGGCGCCCTCGCCGCCGCTGTTTCCGCTTCCGTCGCCGTCGCGGCCGCGCCGGCGTCCGGTGCCCAGGCCCGCCGGGTTCACCGGGGACTGCGCGAGCCCGGGGCCCGTGGCGGGAGCGTCCGGAGCACCGGCCTCGCCCGCTCGCCGCCGCCCGGACGGCAGCGCCAGCGCGCTCCCGCCCTCGGCGGCGCCGTTCGCCTTCGCCTCGTCGGCGGCGTCCTCCAGGAACGCGTCCACCCCGCGCCGGGCCCGCCGCCCCGCGGGGCCCTTCCCCGCGGCCTCGGCGGCCGACGGCTCCTTCGCGGGCTCCGGCTCCGGATCCGGCAGCGTCACCGTGCCGGCTCCCGCGCCCAGCGGCAGCTCCAGCACGTACGCGCCGCCGGGCGCGCCCGGCACCTCCACCGTCTGCAGCACGCCCCCGTGCGCGGTCACGATGCCCCGCACGATCGGCTCGTGCACCGGGTTCCCGCCCTCGTACGGCCCGCGCACCTCGATCCGGACGACCTCGCCCCGCTGAGCGGCGGCGACCACGATCGTCGAGTCGCTGTACCCGCTGCCCTGGCGGGTCTTGCCGGTGGCGTCCACCCCGGCGACGTCCGCGACCAGGTGCGCGAGCGCGTCGGCGATCCGCTCGGCGTCCACTTCGGCCTCGATGGTCGGCGCGTGCACGGCGAACTGCACGCGGCCCGGGCCGATCAGCTCGACCGCGCCGTCGATGCCGGCCGCGACGACCCCGTCGATCAGGACCTTCTTCTTCTTGAGCTTCTCGGTGCCCGAGTCGAGGCGCTGGAACCCGAGTACGTTGTCGACCAGCGCGGTCATCCGGGAGTACCCGGCGGCCAGGTGGTGCAGCAGTTGGTTGGCCTCGGGCCACAGCTGCCCCGCGTCGTCGGCGGCCAGCGTGGCCAGCTCCCCGCGCAGCTCCTCCAGCGGCCCGCGCAGGGACTCGCCGAGGACCGCCAGCAGCTGTGCGTGCCGCGCGGCGAGGGCGTCGTAGGGCCGCCGGTCCGTGAACGTCATGACGGCGCCGACGAGCAGCTCCCCGTCCCGTACGGGCGAGGTGGTCAGGTCGACGGAGACCGGCTGCCCGGCCTTGTTCCACAGCACCTGGCCGCGCACCCGGTGCTTGCGGCCGCTGCGCAGCGTGTCGGCGAGCGGGGACTCCTCGAAGGGGAACGGCGAGCCGTCGGCGCGCGAGTGCTGGATCAGCCCGTGCAGCTCGCGGTTGCCGAGGTCGGTGGCGCGGTACCCGAGGATCTGGGCGGCGGCCGGGTTGACGAGGACGACCCGACCGTCGGTGTCCGTGCCGACGACGCCCTCGGCGGCGGCCCGCAGGATCATCTCGGTCTGCCGCTGCGAGCGTGCCAGCTCGGCCTCGGTGTCCACGGTCTCGGAGAGGTCGCGTACGACGAGCATCAGCAGCTCGTCACCCGTGTAGGGCTGCGGCTCGCGGTAGGCGTCGCGGCCGTCGAGGTGGGCGGCGGTGACCTCGACGGGGAACTCGGTGCCGTCGGTGCGGCGCGCGACCATCCGTTTGGGCCTGGCCCGGCCGCCCTCGTCCTCGCCGGGCCGGCGCATGGAGCCGGGGATCAGCTTGGAGTCGAACTCGGGAAGGAGGTCCAGCACGCCGCGGCCGACGAGCCCGGTACCGGGGCTCTCCATGACCTCGAGGGCGATCGAATTCGCGTTGACGACCGTGCCGTTGGCGTTGACGAGCAACAGCGCGTCCGGAAGAGCGTCGAGTATTGCTGCGAGGCGAGCAGCGCCTCGGGATGGCCTGCTGCTCACGACGAGCTTCCTCCCTGACCACAACTACCGGCATGTCACGGGAGGAGTCTAAGGGCACTGCCCCGGCATGAGGTGGCGGATGTTCCGCGGATACCGCGCATTCGCCGCATCGTCCCAGGTCAGGAGCGCCCACCCGGAAGCACAGGTTCCAGGTCGTTCCACCGGGAGATCTCGCATCCGTTGGTCCGCCGGTACGTGGCGTCCACCTTGTGGCCTTGCCATGTTCCGGTGACGTGCGCGGTGGCCGGACCGCCGTCCTGCATGGTGCAGATCTGCCGCTTGGTCTCGGGGGCGAAGGGGTCCTTGCCCTGCTTCGCGAGCTGGTCGAGGCGGGCGCAGGCCTGCTCGGCCTCGGGGTGGTTCCCGCCGACGGGGTCGCACTCGAGCACGTACTCGCCGTCCGCCCGGGGGTTGCCGGTGGCGGACACGGTGATGGTGAGGTGGTCGGGCACCGCCAGCAAGTGCCCCAGTGACGGCAGCGGGGGCAGCGGCCCGGTGGCCGTGGCCGCCGTGGCGGCCAGGGCGGAGGTGACGGCGAAGGCGGCGAGACGCAGCATGGGGCACTCCAGGTCGTCCGTACGTCGTACGCCTGACCAACGACGTGGGCCCGCCGACGTTGCGTAGGCGTGCATGCGTGCGGGCGCGCCGGGCCGAAGGGCTTAAGGCTTTGCTCTGGTGGCGGCTGTCCTTGTACCGTGGGAGCGGATTGGTGAGCGGCCCTGTGGCTGTGTCATCATCTGCACGCACCCTCGTACGCGGGGGTGTGCTGGAGGCGTCGCCTAGTCCGGTCTATGGCGCCGCACTGCTAATGCGGTTTGGGTCTTAAAGCCCATCGAGGGTTCAAATCCCTCCGCCTCCGCACCTGCCGAAGCCCCGGTCCTGACGGACCGGGGCTTCGGTGCGTTCCGGGGGCTTGCGTCGGCGGCTTCCGGCCGCGGCAGTCATCGCACCAACCCCGCCCCGACATCCGTGCGAACCCTTCCGGATGATCTCCGTCCGGGGTGTTTTCGCAGGTCAGGGCTGGTTTGGATAACGGATTTCGCGTCCCGCCGAGGTCCATGTATTGTTGTTCTCGCAAGGCCAACGGGGCGCAAAACCCCGAGAAGCCCAAGCACTCGTAGCTTAACGGATAGAGCATCTGACTACGGATCAGAAGGTTGCAGGTTCGAATCCTGCCGAGTGCACAGCCGAAGAGGCCCCCCGGTTCCCCGGGGGGCCTCTTGCGTTGTCCGGTGTCGGTGTCCGATGCGGAGTGCGGTCTCCTCCTTGGTGGGGAGGGGGACCCGGGGGTCGTCCGGGTCGGGGATCGGTCCGGTGGAGGACGACCGGCGGCCGGGGCCTGGATACGGTCGTCGGAGACGGTTCGGAAGGGTTCGGACCGGAAGAGGAAGAGGGGGACTCCCATGGGGCTGTTCGGGAACGCGCACACGGTCGATCCGATGTCGGCGCAGCGGGACTACGCGCGGCTGCTCGGGCAGGGGGAGCAGGTGCACGCCGCGTACCTGTTGATCCGGGACACGATCCTGTTCACCGACCGGCGGCTCGTGCTCGTCGACAAGCAGGGGCTCACCGGAAAGAAGGTGGAGTACCACTCCATCCCGTACCGGAGCATCACGCACTTCTCCGTGGAGACCGCCGGCCACTTCGACCTCGACGCCGAGCTCAAGATCTGGCTCTCCGGCAGCTCGGCACCGATCGAGAAGACGTTCACCAAGGGTGTGGACATCTACGAGGTGCAGGCGATCCTGACGCAGTTCGTCGCGCGGTAGTCCCGCCCCTCCGGGCGGCGGGCGCCAGCGCTGTGACCGGAAGGGTTCACCGGCCCGCGGCGTCCGGCCGCAGTACTAGTCCGGCCGCAGTACTAGAGGACGCGGGGGAGGCCCGTCACCGAGACGACCAGGGAGTAGAGCGACGTGGTGGCGGTGATGAAGAGGCGGTTGTTCTTCGGGCCGCCGAAGGCGATGTTCGAGACGGGTTCGGGGACGCGGATGCGGCCGATCAGGGTGCCGTCCGGCGCGTAGCAGTGGACGCCGTTCTCCATCGCCGCCGCCCACAGCCGGCCCTCGTCGTCGAAGCGGATGTTGTCCACCGGGCGGCACTCGGCGAAGACGCGGTCGTCCGTCAGCGTGCCGTCCGCGCCGACCGTGAACGCGCGGATGTGGCCCGCCCGGGTGTCCGCCGCGTACAGCTCGCTCTCGTCCGGCGAGAAGACCAGGCCGTTCGGGCCGAGGAACCCGTCCGCGGCGAGGCGCACCTCACCGGTCGCCGGGTCGGCGCGGTAGAGGTTGCACGCACCGATCTCGCCCGGTGCGCGCCGGCCCTCGTAGTCGCTGGTGATGCCGAAGTCCGGGTCGGAGAACCAGATCGAGCCGTCCGAGCGCACCACCGCGTCGTTCGGGCTGTTGAGGCGCTTGCCGTCGAAGCGGTCGGCGATGACCGTGAGGGTGCCGTCCGGTTCGGTGCGGGTGACGCGCCGGTTGCCCTGCTCGCAGGTGATCAGACGGCCTTCGCGGTCCAGGGTGTTGCCGTTGGAGTGGCCGGCCGGGGAGCGGAAGACGGAGACCGCGCCGGTGGCCTCGTCCCAGCGCAGCATCCGGTCGTTGGGGATGTCGCTCCACACGAGCTGCCGCCAGGCCGGCAGGTACAGCGGGCCCTCCGCCCAGCGGCAGTCGTCGTAGAGCCGTTCGAGCCGCATGTCGCCGTTGGCGCAGCGGCCGGTGCGGAATCGTTCGTCCAGGATCTCGTACAGATCAAGGTCGGCCATGGATGACATTATTCCCCCTGCTGAGTCATTGTCGAATGTAGTTCGGTCTCGTGGTGACATTGCAGGATCCTGTACCGTCAGCGCAAGGGATTCCAGGGGATGTGGGAGGAAGATCGCGTGGACGACATCGACCGGGCGCTCGTCCTGCGCTTGCAGCAGGACGCGAGCCAGTCGTACGCCGCCCTCGGCGCCGCCGTCGGGCTGTCGGCGGGAGCCACCCACGAGCGCGTACGCAAGCTGCGCGAGCGCGGGGTCATCCGGCGCACGACGGTCGAGGTGGACCCCGGAGCCGTCGGGAGCGGGGTGCTCGCCTACGTGATGGTCGACTCCAACGCCTGGATGGGTGATTCGAAGGCGGCCTTCGAGGCGATCGCCGAGATCCAGGAAGCGCACATCATCGCCGGGAGCGCCTCGGTCCTGGTGAAGGTGCGCACGGCCACGACCGGGCAGCTACAGGACGTCCTGCGCCGCCTCTACGCCATCGACGGCGTCAGCGGTACGCACGCCACCGTCGTGCTGGAGACCTTCTTCGAGCGGCCCCTCCCGCTGTGACCTGGCGGTGCACCGGCATCCGGTGGAACGACGGCCGCCCCGCCATCGGGTGGTGCGCCGAGGGGCGCGGAGAGCGCAGCAGCCTGCTCGCGTACGGGCAGCGGATGGCCTTCGCGGCCCGGGGGGAGCGGCACTGCCTCGGTGTGCGGCGGGCCGGGAAGCGGACCCCGTGCCCGACGGCCGCCACCGTGCCCGGCCGGGCCGGGAACGCCCAGTGCCCCGAATGCGCCCGCCTGGACCGGTCGTTCTCGGTGGCCGCCGACACCAACGCCGCCGATCCGCGCACCTATCGCGTCTACCTGGCGTGGTTCGGGCCCGGCATGGTCAAGGTCGGCATCACCGCCGAGGAGCGGGGCCCGGCCCGGCTGCTGGAGCAGGGGGCGGTGACCTGGACCTGGCTGGGGCGGGGCCCGCTGATGGCCACCCGCCGCACCGAGGAGCTGCTGCGGGCCGCCCTGGGGGTGCCGGACCGGATCTCGTACGCCCGCAAGCGCGCCGTACGAGGGCACTTGCCGGCGGCGGCCGACCGGGCCAGGGAGGTCGCCGAGCTGCACGCCCGGGCCGCGGCCCTGCCGGGATGGCCGGAGTCGCTGGAGCGGCTGGCATGCGAAACCGTCGATCACGCCGGGCCGTTCGGGCTGGAGGGGCTGGACGGGTTGCCCGCCCCCGCGCGGGTGATCACCGCGATGGTCCCCGGCGGGGCCGTCGTGGGCCGGCTCGTCGGCGCTGCCGGTCCCGATCTGCACCTCGCGGACGGGCTCGTGGTGGACACCCGGCTGCTCGCCGGCTGGGAGCTCGTCGCCCCCGCCGGGGACGGTACGACCGGGGTGCCGGTCACCGAGTTGCCGCCGCTCGCCGCCCCCGACGGGCAGGACGGACTGTTCTGACCACCGCGGCGGTCCCGGGCCGCGCTGTGGCGTCCAAGGTCAAAACTTGGATCCCTTTGGGCTCTCGGGCCGCTTTCCGGTGGACATGCCAGGGGCCCGCCGCGGAGGGTGGTGGGCATGAGCATCCAGCCCGTACCTGCCTTCGAACCGCCGTACGTGATGGCGGTTTTCAGCAACACCCGCACCCCTGACGACACCGGCTACCCGGAAACCCTCGACCGGATGCAAGAGATCGTGACCGCGAACCCGGGCTTCCTCGGCTACGAGTCGGCCCGCACCCCCGGCGGCCTCGGCATCACCGTCGCCTACTTCCGCGACCACGAGTCCCTCGCCCTGTGGCGACAGGACCTGGAGCACCAGGCGGCCATGAAGCAGGGCCGCAGCGACTGGTACGAGAGCTACACCCTGCACGTCGCGACCGTCGAGCGGAGCCACGGCTTTGCCCGCAACGGCTGACGCGGTCCGCGCGTTCCGGGAGCGGCTCGGGCTGCCCGGACTGGTGGACGTCCACACGCACTTCATGCCCGAGCGGGTCCTGGCCAAGGTGTGGGACTACTTCGACGCGGTCGGACCGCTGACCGGCGTCGAGTGGCCCATCACCTACCGGCACGAGGAGGAGCAGCGGGTCGCGCTCCTGCGGGAGTTCGGGGTCAGGGCGTTCACCTCCATGCTCTACCCGCACAAGCCGGCGATGGCCGCGTGGCTCAACTCCTGGTCCGCCGACTTCGCCGCCCGGACCCCCGACTGCCTGCACACCGCGACCTTCTTCCCGGAGGAGGGAGCCGAGGCGTACGTCCGGCAGGCCGTCGAGGCAGGGGCCCGGGTCTTCAAGGCGCACCTCCAGGTCGGCGGGTACGACCCGAACGACGACCGGCTCGACCCGGTCTGGGGGCTGCTCGCCGAGGCGGCCGTCCCGACCGTGATCCACTGCGGGTCGGGGCCCGTCCCGGCCAAGCACACCGGCCCCGAGCCGATCGCCCGGCTGCTGGCCCGGCACCCCCGGCTGCCGCTGATCATCGCGCACATGGGCATGCCCGAGTACGCCGACTTCCTGGACCTCGCCGACCGGTACGCCCCGGTGCGCCTCGACACCACCATGGCCTTCACCGACTTCTCCGAGCGGTTGGGCGGGTTCCCGCACGGAGAGCTCGGGCGGCTCGCGGACCTCGGCGACCGGATCCTGCTCGGCACCGATTTCCCGAACATTCCCTACCCGTACGAGCACCAGCTCGAGGCCCTGGAACGGCTCGGCCTCGGCGACGACTGGCTGCGCGCGGTCTGCCACGACAACGGGGCCAGGCTGTTCCGCCTGGCCTGAGCGGCCCGCCCGGCGTTTCTCAGGAAATTCACAGGTAGGGACAAGAACGCTCTCAGAGGCCGCGGTCAGCGTGGTCGCATGACTGCGACGACCACCTCCCACGCGTCCACGTCCACCAGCAACCCCACGGCCCTCGTCCGGCCCGACGGCGGCCCCTGCCGGGTGCTGGTCGTCGACGACGAGGCCTCGCTCTCCGAGCTGCTCTCCATGGCCCTGCGCTACGAGGGCTGCGAGGTGCGCAGCGCGGGCGACGGGGCCGGCGCGGTGCGGGCCGCGCGGGAGTTCCGCCCGGACGTCGTGGTCCTCGACGTCATGCTGCCCGACATGGACGGACTCGCCGTCCTCGGACAGCTGCGCCGGGAGATCCCGCAGCTCCCGGTGCTGTTCCTGACCGCCAAGGACTCCGTCGAGGACCGGATCGCGGGCCTGACGGCAGGCGGCGACGACTACGTCACCAAGCCCTTCAGCCTGGAGGAGGTCGTGGCCCGGCTGCGCGGCCTGGTCCGCCGCTCGGGTGCGGCGCAGGCCGCGCGCGGGGGCTCCGTCCTGGCCGTCGGTGATCTGCAGCTCGACGAGGACAGCCACGAGGTGTCCCGAGGCGGTCGGGAGATCCACCTGACCGCCACGGAGTTCGAGCTGCTGCGCTACCTGATGCGCAACCCTCGGCGGGTGCTCAGCAAGGCGCAGATCCTGGACCGGGTGTGGTCGTACGACTTCGGCGGTCAGGCCAACGTGGTCGAGCTGTACATCTCCTACCTGCGGCGGAAGCTGGAGAGCGGCCCGGGCTACCCGCCGATGATCCACACGCGGCGCGGCGCCGGCTACCTGATCAAGCCGGCGGAGTAGTGGCACTCCGCCTGCCGCGGCCGTTTCGCACCCTCCGCTCCGGCCCCGTCCGCCCCCGCGCAGTCGGCCGGGCCGGGCGTACGCGGCGGTGGCCCCGCCCGGTCCGCTGCTGGTCCCTGCGGGCCCGGCTCGTCGTCTCGGCGGTGGCGCTGATCGCCGTGGTGGGCGCGGCCATCGGGGCCGTCACCACCCTCGCGCTGCGCTCGTACCTGGTCGACAAGCTCGACGATCAGCTGCGGGTCTCCGTCGAGATGGGCACCCGGAAGCCCGTCGTGGAGAAGGCGCTCAGGAACAAGGACGAGTTCGTCCTGACCCCCGGTTCTCCGCTCGGCGCCGCCGGGATCCGTCTCCTTGCCGACGGCACGGTCGCCAGCACGGCACGCAGCGCCGCCATCGGCGGACCCGGGTACGACAACATCCGGCGCCTGACCGCGGCCCAGACCGATGTCCTGGCCCGAGCCGCCCGCAGGGCCGCCGGACACGGCCGGCCCGGCCCCGGGAATCTGGACCTGCCGGGCCTCGGCGCGTACCGCGTGCTCACCGCCCCCGACGGGAGCCTGGTCCTCGGCTTCCCGCTCGCCGAGGTCGACTCCACCGTGAGCACGCTGATCGCCGTGGAGGTCTTCGTCACCCTCGCCGGACTGATCGCGGCCTCCCTGGCCGGGCAGGCCCTGGTCGGGGTCGCCCTGCGCCCGCTGCGCCGGGTGGCCGCCACCGCCACCCGCGTCTCCGAACTCCCCCTGCACAGCGGCGAACCCGCCCTCCACGAACGGGTGCCGGACGCCGAGGCCGACCCCCGTACCGAGGTGGGCCAGGTCGGGGCCGCCCTCAACCGGATGCTGGGGCACGTCTCCTCCGCGCTCACGGCCCGCCAGCAGAGCGAGACCCGGGTCCGACAGTTCGTCGCGGACGCCAGCCACGAACTGCGGACGCCCCTGGCCTCCATCCGCGGGTACGCCGAACTCACCCGCCGGGGGCGGGAGGAGCCCGGCCCCGACACCCGGCACGCCCTGGGCCGCATCGAGTCCGAGGCCACTCGGATGACCGGCCTCGTCGAGGACCTGCTGCTGCTCGCCCGGCTCGACGCCGGCCGCCCGCTCTCCTCGGCCGACACCGACACCGATCTCGCGCCGCTCGTCGTCGACGCCGTCAGCGACGCCCGGGCCGCCGGCCCCCAGCACCACTGGCGCCTCGAGCTCCCCGACGAACCCGCGCCGATCCGCGCCGACCCGGCCCGGATCCAGCAGGTCCTGGTCAACCTGCTCGCCAACGCCCGTACGCACACCCCGCCCGGCACCACCGTCACCGCCCATGTTTCACGTGAAACATGGGCCGTCCGGCTGCGGATCGAGGACGACGGGCCCGGTATCCCGCCCGCCCTGCTCCCCCACGTCTTCGAACGGTTCGCGCGGGGCGACGCCTCGCGCTCCCGGGCCGCGGGCTCCACCGGCCTGGGGCTCGCCATCGTCCAGGCCGTCGTGACGGCGCACGGTGGACAAGTGGACGTACGGAGCGAGCCGGGGCGCACCCGCTTCGAGGTCCTGCTCCCGCTTGCCCCGGACCCGACGACGACGGGCATGAATACGGGCGCGAAGACAGGCACACGGACGGACTCACAGACGGACTCACAGACGGGGCACAGGCTCACCACACAGCGGTGACAGCCCGCCCGGAGAGAGTCGGGGCATGCCAACCGACACCTCCTCCGGCGCCCTTCCGGCCCGGGTGCACCTCGCGCCCGTGCCCGGCGAGCCCGTACTCGACGTGGTGATCCCGGTCTTCAACGAGGAGAAGGACCTCGGCCCGTGTGTGCGCCGGCTCCACGACCACCTCACCCGCACGTTCCCGTACCCCTTCCGCATCACGATCGCCGACAACGCGAGCACCGACCGCACCCCCGAGGTCGCGGCCGGCCTCGCCGCCGCCGTCGACGGCGTACGCAGCACCCGGCTGGAGGAGAAGGGCCGCGGCCGCGCTCTGCGCACCGTCTGGTCCCAGTCCGAGGCACCGGTCCTCGCGTACATGGACGTGGACCTGTCGACCGACCTCAACGCGCTGCTGCCGCTGGTCGCCCCGCTCATCTCCGGGCACTCCGACCTCGCCATCGGCACCCGCCTCGCCCGCTCCTCGCGCGTGGTGCGCGGCGCCAAGCGGGAGTTCGTCTCCCGCGCCTACAACCTGCTCCTGCGCTCCTCCCTCGCCGCCCGCTTCAGCGACGCCCAGTGCGGGTTCAAGGCCATCCGGCGGGAGGTCGCGGAGCGGCTGCTGCCGCTGGTCGAGGACTCCGGCTGGTTCTTCGACACCGAGATGCTGGTGCTCGCCGAGCGGGCCGGGCTGCGGATCCACGAGGTGCCGGTGGACTGGGTGGACGACCCGGATTCCACCGTGCGCATCGTGAGCACCGCCACCGAGGACCTCAAGGGCATGTGGCGGGTGGGCCGGGCCCTGGCCGTCGGCGCGCTTCCGCTCGACCGGCTCGCCCGCCCCTTCGGCGACGACCCGCGCGACCGCAGCGCCCTGCCCGGGGTACCACGCGGGCTGGCCCGCCAGCTCCTCGGCTTCTGCGTCATCGGGGTGCTGTCCACGCTCGCCTACCTCGCCCTGTACTCCCTCTTCCGGCTCGGCGCCGGACCGCAGCTCGCCAACGCCGGCGCCCTCCTGGTCTCCGCCGTCGCCAACACCGCCGCGAACCGCCGGCTCACCTTCGGCGTCCGCGGCCGTGACCGGGCCGTCCGCCACCAGGCCCAGGGCCTCGTCGTGTTCGGCGTCGGACTGGCCCTGACCAGTGGGTCGCTCGCCGCCCTCGCGGCCGCCACGCCCGATCCCTCCCCCAGCACCGAACTGGCGGTGCTGATCACGGCCAACCTCGCCGCAACCGTGCTGAGGTTCCTGCTCTTCCGCGCCTGGGTCTTCCCCGAGCGGCGCGCCACTCCCGCGAAGGACGACACCCGATGACCACGGCCGTACCACCCATGGACTCCCCGTTCCCCGAACGGGCCCCGACCGCCCCGCCCTCCTCGACCGAGCCGAGCGCCAGGGCAGGTACCGCGATCACGGGGCGCCCCCGCTGGGAGCGCCCCGCGTACGCGGCGCTCCTGCTGGCCACCGCCGTCCTGCTGCTGTGGAACCTGGGCGCCTCCGGCTACGCCAACTCCTTCTACTCCGCGGCCGTCCAGGCGGGCAGCGAGAGCTGGAAGGCCTTCTTCTTCGGCTCCTCGGACGCCGGGAACTCCATCACCGTCGACAAGCCGCCGGCCGCGCTGTGGCCGATGGCGCTGTCCGTCCGGCTGTTCGGGCTCGGCGGCTGGCAGATCCTCGTCCCGCAGGCCCTGATGGGCGTCGGCACCACGGCCGTGCTCTACGCCGCCGTACGCCGCCACTTCGGGCCCGCGGCCGCTCTGCTCAGCGGCACCGCCTTCGCGCTCACCCCGGTCGCCGCGCTGATGTTCCGCTTCAACAACCCGGACGCGCTGCTGACCCTGCTGCTGACCGTCACCGTCTACTGCGTCCTGCGCGCCCTCGACGGCGCCCACACCAAGTGGCTGGTCTGGGCGGGCGTCGCGGTCGGCTTCGCCTTCCTGACCAAGACCCTCCAGGCCTTCGTCATCCTGCCGCCGCTCGCCCTCGTGTACGCCGTCTGCGCGCCGACCCGGCTGCGCCGCCGGCTGGGCCAGCTGCTGCTCGCCGGGGCCGCCATGGTGGTGGCCGGCGGCTGGTGGGTGGCGATCGTGGAGCTCTGGCCCGCATCCTCCCGCCCGTACATCGGCGGTTCGCAGACCAACTCCTTCCTGGAGCTGACCCTCGGCTACAACGGCCTCGGCCGGATCAACGGCAACGAGACCGGCAGCGTCGGCGGCGGCTCCCGCCCCGGCGGCGGCATGGGCTGGGGGGAGACGGGCATCGGCCGGCTCTTCTCGGCCAACATCGGAGGACAGATCTCCTGGCTGCTCCCGGCGGCCCTCGTCATGCTCGTCACCGGTCTGGTGATCACCTGGCGGGCCCGGCGGGCCGCCGACTCCCTGGAGAGCATGGCCCGGGCGGCCTTCCTGGTCTGGGGCGGCGCCCTGCTGATCACGGCGCTCGTCTTCAGCTACATGCAGGGCATCTTCCACGAGTACTACACCGTGGCGCTGGCGCCGTTCGTGGCCGCGCTGGTCGGCATGGGCGTGGCCATGCTGTGGGAGGAGCGGGGCGGCAAGGCCGCCGCGCTCACCCTGTCCGGCACCCTCGCCCTGACCGCGTGGTGGTCGTACGTCCTGCTCGGCCGTTCGACCGGATACCTGCCGTGGCTGCGCTGGACGGTCCTCGCGGCCGGCCTGGCCGCGGCGGCCGGGCTGCTCCTCGGCGCCCGGCTCGGCCGCCGGTTCGCGCTGGGCGCGGCGGCGCTGGGGCTGGGCGCGGCGCTGGCCGGTCCCCTCGCGTACTGCCTGACCACGGTGGACTCCACGCGCGGCGGGTCGATCGTGACGGCCGGGCCCGCGGTCTCGGGCGGCCGGGGCGGCATGCGGTTCTTCGGCCCCGGTGAACTCCCGCCCGGCGCGGCCCCGCAGGGGCAGCAAGGCCGGCATGGACAGCAGGGCGGGATCCCGGGCGGCGGTCCTCAGGGCGGCCCCCAGGGCGGCCCCCGGCAGTTCCCCGGAGGCCAGGGCGGCCAAGCGGTCCCCGGCGGGCGCGACGGGCGCGGTCGGCAGAACGCCGGCGGCGGCCCCGGCGGCCTGCTGAACGGCACCAAGGCCGGCAAGGAGGCCACGGCGGCCCTGCGCAAGGACGCGGCCGCGTACACCTGGGCGGCAGCCGCCATCGGCGCGCAGAACGCCGCGAGCTACCAACTGGCCTCCGGCGAGCCGGTGATGCCGATCGGCGGGTTCAACGGCAGCGACCCCTCCCCGACGCTCGCCACGTTCCAGGAGTACGTACGCGCGGGGAAGGTCCACTACTTCATCGGCGAGAACGACAGCGTCGGTGCCGAGGGGCCGGCCATGCGCGGCGGCGGTCCGGGCGGCGGCACCAGCAGTGCCATCTCGTCCTGGGTCAAGGCCAACTTCAAGCCCACCACGGTCGGCGGAGCCACCTTCTACGACCTGACCGCCCCCTTGAACGGCACGTCCGCCCCGTCCTGAACCTGCCGAAACGCGAGAGGCACCCTCTAGCATCGAGGGGGCGGACCGGGCATTCCGGGCTGATCCAGCTGTCGTGAGCAGGGTGCCTCCATGGTGACCGCAGCCGATTCCGGCAAGAGCCGGACCAGCGTGTGGCTGGCCGCCGGGCACACCGCACCCGCCAGACGCCGCAGCGAGGCGCCCTCCGGCCTCGACCGGGAGCGGATCACCGGCGCCACCGTACGGCTGCTCGACGCCGAGGGGCTGGCCCGGTTCTCGATGCGGCGGCTCGCGGCCGGGCTCGGGGTCACCGCGATGTCCCTGTACTGGTACGTCGACACCAAGCACGATCTGCTCGAACTCGCCCTGGACCGCGCCCTGGGCGAGCTCCGGCTGCCCCGGACCGTACCGGCCGAGCCCGTCCAGGAGAGCTGGCCCGGCCGGCTGCGGTCGTTGGCCTGCGGCTACCGGAGGCTGCTGGCGGAGCACCCCTGGGTGGCCCCGCTGACCGCCGCGTACCCGAACATCGGCCCGCACGCCCGGGCCTTCGACTCGGCCCTGCAACGGCTGCTCGACGCCACCGGCCTGGCGGGCGCCTGCCGGACCGGCGCGCACCTGGCCGTCTCGCAGTTCCTGCACGGCTGCGGGGGCGCCGCCCGGCGGGCGCCCGACGGGGACTTCGTCCTCGCGCTCGACGTGCTGATCGCGGGCATCGAGGCGAAGGCCGCCGTCCGGCCGGGCGCGTAGCGAACCCCCGCCGGGTGCTCCCACCCCGATGAGCAGGGCAGGAGGCGGCCCGACGGGGGCCGATGGGTACCGCTCGGTGCCGCTCGGAGTCGCTTCGCGTCGCTCGGTGCCGCTCGGTGCCGCTCGGTGCCGCTCGGTGTGGCTATTGCGCCGAGGAGGCCCCGGCCGTCGCCGCGGACGCCGTCGGGGCGTGGGCCGCCGGCTTGGACTTCAGCGCGACCTCTTTGATGAACAGCACCAGGACGAGCGCGAGCAGCGCGGTGGGCGCGGCGTAGAGGAAGACGTCGCCGACGCCGTGCCCGTACGCGGACTCGATGACCGTGCGGAACGGCGCGGGCAGCTTGTCGAGGTCGGGGATCCCGCCGCCGGCGGTGCCGCCGTGGCCCATCGCCGCCGCCTTGGGGCCGAGTGCGGCCAGCCCGTCCTTGACGTAGTGGGTGACCCGGTTGGCCATGACCGCCCCGAGCGCCGAGACGCCCATGGCGCCGCCGAGCGAGCGGAAGAAGGTGACGACCGAGCTGGCCGCGCCCAGGTCCTCGGGGGCCACCTGGTTCTGGGTGGCGAGGACGAGGTTCTGCATCATCATGCCGAGACCGAGTCCGGTCAGCGCCATGTAGATCGCGATGTGCCAGTACGGGGTGTCGTACCGCAGGGTGCCCAGCAGTCCGAGGCCGGCGGTCAGGAGGACGCCGCCGGAGACGAGCCAGGCCTTCCACTTACCGGTCTTGGTGATCACCTGACCGGAAACCGTGGACGAGACGAAGAGACCGCCGATCATCGGAATCGTGAGGATTCCGGACATCGTGGGGGACTCGTTCCGGGCCAGCTGGAAGAACTGGCTGAAAAACACGGTGCCCGAGAACATCGCGATGCCGACGAACAGCGAGGCGGCCGAGGCGAGGGTGATGGTCTTGTTGCGGAACAGGCGCAGCGGGATGATCGGGTCGCTCGCCCTGGACTCGACGAGGAGGAAGAGCAGGCCGAGCACGACGGCGCCGCCGGTCATCGCCAGGGTCGTCCAGGAGATCCAGCCGTACGAGTCGCCGGCCTGCGTGACCCAGATCAGCAGCAGCGAGACGGCGCCGCTGATCAGGAACGCACCGAGCCAGTCGACCTTGACGTCGCGCCGGACGACCGGGAGGTGCAGGGTCCGCTGGAGGACGATCAGCGCGATGACCGCGAACGGCACGCCGACGTAGAAGCACCAGCGCCAGCCGAGCCAGGAGGTATCGGTGATGACGCCGCCGAGCAGCGGGCCGCCGACGGTCGCGACGGCGAAGACCGCGCCGAGGTAGCCGCTGTACCGGCCGCGCTCACGCGGGGAGATCATCGCGGCCATCACGATCTGGGCGAGGGCCGACAGGCCGCCGACGCCGATGCCCTGGACCACGCGGCAGGCGATGAGCATGCCGGTGTTCTGGGACAAGCCCGCGACCACGGAGCCGAGGACGTAGATCACCAGGGATATCTGGACCAGCAGCTTCTTGCTGAAGAGGTCGGACAGCTTGCCCCAGAGCGGGGTAGCCGCCGTCATCGACAGCAGGGCGGCGGTGACGACCCAGGTGTAGGAGGACTGGGTGCCGCCGAGGTCGCTGATGATCTGGGGCAGGGCGTTTGAGACGATCGTGGACGACAGGATCGCCACGAACATGCCGAGCATCAGCCCGGACAGCGCCTTCATGATCTGCGGGTGGGTCATGGGCGCGGGTGCGGATGCGGACGCGTGGTCGGACGTGGTCTCCGGCCGGCTGCCTCCCTGCACACCGGTGGGTGCGGTCGTCGCCATGTCGTTCCTTTGTCTAGAAGCTCGATCGGAGCCGGGTCAGCAGGGTGTTGAGTACGTCGATGTCGTGGGCGGACCAGTCGGCCAGGGCCTTTTCCAGCGCGCCGGTGTAGCGGGCGCCGAGCTCGGCGAGGAGCGCGTGGCCGGCGGGGGTGAGCCGCAGGATGCGGCAGCGGCCGTCGCCGGGGTCGATGTCGCGGGTGATCCACCCGCGGTCGGCGACGTGGGCGACGTGGCGGCTGGTCACCGAGATGTCGATGGCCATGAGGTCGGCGAGGCGGCTGAGCCGCATTTCGCCGTGGCGGTCGAGCAGGGTGAGGACGGCGGCGGAGCCGGGCGGGCAGTCCGGGGGGAGCATGCGGGCGAGGTCGCGCTTGACCGCGCCGATGCCGGTGAGCTGGCGGGCCAGTTCCTCGTAGCGGGTGGGGTGAGGCGGCTGCGGTGCGGGTGGCATGTGCGGTGTGGGTGGCACTTGCGGTGCGTGCGGTGCGTGCGGTGCGTGCGGTGTCTGGGTGGTCATCGGGGTCCCCCTCTCCTCATGTTGTTGCTTAGGGCAACCATAGGATCGATTGGTTGCTACAGGCAAATGAATTGGGGGGTGGGGCGGTAAAGGAATCGGAAAACCCGCTAGGGTCCTGAGGCATGGCTGCGAACCACAACTCACAGGGCCCCGAGGGCAACTACGACCCCGCGGGCAGCACTCAGATGTTCCGGGCGTTCGTCGAGGAGGCCGCGCCGGCCGGGCCGGGGCCTGCGGCGCCGGGGTCTCGGCGGCGGCAGGCCCAGGACTCGGGGTCGGGGTCGAAGACCGGGGCGTGGCTGGGGCTCGGATTCGGGCTGCTGCTGATGATCGGGGCGGTGGCCTGGCTGGCCCTGCGGTAGCCCTGCCGGGTCGCTGCGCGGGCTTCTCTCCCCGCCCCGCCCTTTCTCCGTTTCCCGGGGCTCCGCCCCGGACCCCGGTCAGGGGCTCCGCCCCGGGCCCCGCGCCTCAAACGCCGGCGGGGCTGGAAGGCCTGGGGCTCCGCCCCGGACCCCGGACCTGGGGCTGCGCCCCGGGCCCCGCGC